>NZ_CP136865.1:0-322249 GCF_045689245.1 Congregibacter brevis
TTCCGACGGGTCCTGGAGAGAGGTTCGCGGCAGACGACTCGCCTGCATTGGGTGCAGATTGCAGTGCCCCGACACTGGTCTGGTCAAAGCCTCTGGGCGACCCACTCGGCGGATCAGCTTTAGCCAATGGTCGTCACGAAGTTAAGCTCCACGAGCCTCAGGCAGCCCCAGGGTCGCCGGAATGGGCTCCCTTCATCCTACTCGGTTCTTTGCAGTTTTCGGAGACCTGCCTTCGGGTCTACGGACACCCTCAGCTGCTAAAAATCGCCGAAGAAATTAACGGCAAAGACTTCGCGCCCTTTAACGAAACGCTTTTTATCAAAGAGCCAGGCATTGGCGCTGCAGTGTCGTGGCATCAGGACGGAACGACTCACTGGGATAGTCCGACCTTCGATGAAGACGTTCACGGATTCAATTTCATGGTTCAGGTCTACGGTAGCACCGCGGTGAACGGTGTATGGGTTTTGCCGGGGAGCCACAAAGCCGGCAAAGTAGACATCAAGGGACTCGTCAAAGAGTCCGGAAGCGAGCGCATAAAAGGAACGGTACCTCTAGTATGCAACGCCGGTGACGTAGTTATGTGCAATCGACAACTGGTCCACGGCTCGTTCGCCAACACAGGACTTGAACGACGCGTCACCGTAAACATGGGCTTTCATCGACGCAGCTCGGTTCTCAACGTAATGGGATCTGGAACTCATAATGAGGCCCAGATCTTCGACGAAACCCTCATTGCAAAACGTTCTGAGGTCATCGGCTATGGAATTGATGCTCGGCGACAGCGTTTCCCTTCGGAGGCTCCCTATGTGTATCAACCGTTCTTCGAGCAGGGCCTGAGCTACAAATGGGACGCCGACGCCAAGGCTTCGCTCCATGATTACAATGCGCTGGATTTAAGTATCTAAAACCTGGCACATCAAGCAGTCGATTTAGGTTTAGGTGTTTTCTGCTTAGGTGTAGTGCGTTCTTATAAAAACCGGACGGCAGTCAAACATGACCCAGACGGCGATACGCTATACCGACAAGTGCTCCGCGAGTTGCTTATGGAAATGCACAATCGCTTTTTCAAAGTAGCCAAAGGTAAGATGCTGGTTCGCCCCAGCTCCTAGAGTGTCTTGGATAGAGCAGGCAGCTTCGCGGTCTTCATCAAAGCCCGCGGCTTTCACAAAAACAGCATCTCGCATCGCTTCCTCAACATCCACGCTGTTCCCATCGGACGCTCTATTGGTTACTCGATAAATGAGTATTTGCGTCAGAGTTGGGCTCAATGGTTCAAAAATAGTTACCGTTGAATGCTTCGAGAGAATCGAAACAGCGACGTTGGGAAAAAGTTGGTACACGGAGGTAATCATTCCATCAAGGCTTTGCTTAGCAGGTTCTATACCCCGAAGTTTTTCGATGCGTTTAAACGGAAAGATAACTCTGGAGTTTGCACCAAAGGTCTCAACAATATTCGTGTTATCGAGCCCGTAGGGGTAAAAGCTCTGCTTATGCAGAGACTTGATGTGGTACCCCTCCATGGTGGTCTCGGCGATCAACTTCCAATTTGATTCATCGTGATACTCGCTCTGATCAAAAAACTGCTGCTCGCCACAAAAGAAGTCCGGCACGTTCTTAAGAAAGCTCTCTTCTATAGGACTGCTTTGATTTACGTAGACCAAGCCTCCTTTTTCTGCGGCAGCAACTTCCACCAATCCATTATCCTGCAGCTCAACTCCCGGAAAACCTTCGCGACCGGGTATATGCCTTAACTGCCCATCAAGACCATAGGTCCAAGCATGGTAGGGACAGACGAAAGACCGCGAGCAGCCACTGCCCTTGGCAACCGGCATACCACGATGACGACAGCCATTGATAAATGCTCGGACTTGGCCATCTTCACCTCTGACAACCAGTAGCGGCGTGCCAGCGGCTTTCCTTGCGATATAGCTTCCTTTCTCAGACAGCATTACCGAGGGACAAAAGACCACTGGCATTCGTCGCAACAAACGTATCTCGGCGTCGAAACGCTCCCGGGACATGTAACTGTCCACGGGCTCTTTCCAGACCGTGTCACCAAGGTCCGTACTCTTGTTATCAATGTGGCCAAAAATTCGCTCGGCTATTTGCTGTTCGTTCAGGAGCTTTTTCATACCGCCTCTTGAGTTGGGATCCACTGATGCAAAAGAGCCGAACATGGCACCTCGTCGTGTGTGATGCTCAGTCCGCCTTATAGCACTATACAGCGTCAACCCTATTACGTAGGGTTGCGCGCAATACGGCTACAACACCTCACGGTCATCTCTAATGCAGACTCCATCGCTCGAAGAACCAAAAGCAACGAAACTGTCCCGCAGCCAACAAACCGTTTTCGAAGTGTTCGTCGTACTCGGCGTTATGCTTTTGGTAAAGGATGTTGCGGACCGTTTCAATGCGATTGGCGCAGGTTCGATTGCCATGTGGTGCGGCATATTTGTCGCCAGCTACTTTATGAGCAAGAAGGGCGTCAGCTGGAAAGACCGAGGCCTGACCCTCCCTGTGGGAGCAAAGAGCTGGCTGAAGTCTGTGGGCCTCGCTCTACTAACCGTGGTAGCGGTGCTCCTGTTCATGGGACTTGTTATGCCGCTCATGTCAGAATTGCTGGGCGTTCATATCCCGGAAAGCGCTACCGACCGATTTGAATTCTTCCTCGGTCAGCCGATGGTGTTTTTCATATATCTCATAGTGGTCATCTGGATTGGCGCGGCAGTGGGTGAAGAACTGCTTATGCGTGGCTTTCTGCTTAACAGCCTAATAGAGCTCTTTGGTGATCACAAGAAAGCCGTAACCGCGGCGGTACTGCTGCACGCCGTAGTCTTTGGCATGTTGCATATTTCTCAAGGTGTCCCTGGCATCATTGGCACGGGAGGCGTCGCAGTTGTATTTGCAGTCGTCTATCTACTAAATGGGAAAAAGTTGTTCCCGCTGATCATTGCCCACGGTTTGATCAATTCGATCAGCATTACTGCTTACTATCTGAGTGACGGAAACATCACCTAGCGGCGGGCGCCGTATCACTGCCATGCTTGCAGAAAATTTCTGATCCGCTCTGCATTAGCGCCCACATCACTCATACCAACTCTGGACTTGGATCGCACATCGAGCCGAGTACCGTCCGCTGTTCCAGCGATTCTGATCACCACGTCGTCCTTGAACCCAAACCAAAAGGTCGTCTCTGTCGCTTCGATTCGCCCATCTGAGGGTTCCCTTGCCACAATCTTCCAACCCATTCCTTCGGCCACCGCAAGTGCCCGCTCGAACACCTGGTCTGAAGGCATTGCAAGGGCGAGTGTCTTGATGTCCGGGTAGGCCTCGCGCTGCTGCGATGCCACGTCTTCACCCGGATATTCTGGTGGGTTGGGCGCATCCAGGCGCAACGGCAGCACCGCGACAAAAACAGGAGGATTCGTCGTATCAGTGCTGATGTCGTGTATGTACGGCAACGATCGTACCTTTTGTACACCGCTCCAAGGCAAGTAGGCAGTGCCAAAACCCAGCACCAAGGTCACTACAAGAGATACCACTCCCATAGCGCGTGTCTTCGGAATAACAAGCAGCAGCACCGCCAGCAGCGCGGCACCAAGGCCGACGAAAAATGCAATTCGCATCATCAGAAAGCCGGCACCGTATTCCCAAAGGCCAAAACGTGTACCCGGGCCGGATGTCAGCAGCAATAAAGCGGCGACTAATGCGCCGCTTATCACCAGTAGTCTTAATATTTTCGCCATGTCGTAGGCAGCCATGCAATGAAGTTAGGGAAGCCTACCTTGCAAAAGTTCCGGCCGCCATCTTTGTTACGGACAGCGGCTGTGGGCTGTTTTTGTAGGTTGTTGTTGGCTGTTGTTTTCGGCTGTTGTTGCACAACATTGCTCTTCTGCAGAGCGACCGTAATCTCTAAGCGCATTGGACGCGTATAGCTAAATGATCTTTTATCTGACGGATTTTTCTGTGCTTTTCACCAATATCCTCGCGGCGACCACAAAAGAAACGGACGCACTTAGCCTGAAGGCCCCTGACAGCTGGAAACAGGGCCGAACGCTCTACGGTGGCCTCACGAGCAGCGTCGCGCTGCACGCAGCTAGAGAACTTACAGGGGAGTCGAGAAAGCTTAGATCGGCCCTAATATCTTTCGTTGGACCCAGCACGGATGAGGTAGTCGCCGAGGCTCATATACTCCGATCCGGGCGCACGGCCGCTACGGTCCGCGCATCGCTCAGTAGCGAAGGAACGCCAGCGACGGAAGCGCTGTTGACGTTCTCGGACATGCGTGAATCCGCCGTACTCTATGAACCTCAGCAGGCACCGAAGGTCAGTGCACCCGACCCCGCGCATGCGCCTAATTTTGCAGCCATGGGCGGCCCTGCGTTCATGGCGAACTTTGACATAGTACCGGTGGGCGGTGGTGTCCCTATGTCTGGCGCTTTAAAACCAGAAGTTATCTGGTGGGCACGGCACACGGATCCATCAGCGCGAGATACGGATCTTGGGCTCCTCTGTATAGGAGATGTTCTTCCGCCAGCAGCACTCACGATGACCACTACACCTGTGAAAGTTAGCAGCATGACTTGGATGGTCGATATTGTGGCCGATGATCTTTCAACCGAAGACGGTTGGTATCTTTTCAGATCTAGTGCCGAAAGCGTGCGCGGAGGGTTTTCGACCCAAGACATGTCTATCTGGAATAGTGGGGGTGGACTTGTCGCGAAAGGGCGGCAAACGGTAACAATGTTTGGATGAGTAATAGAAACTAAGCGCTAGCGATAAGACCGTACCATTTTGGTGGGCGATACAAGCCTACAATCTGGCCAAACAAGTATTCACCAGTGAATCCATAAGTCACCCAAAAAAAAGGTTTAAGAATGAATGAATCAACACGTTTTGCAGGCAAGACGGTCATTGTAACGGGCTCGTCTACCGGTATTGGCGCGGGTATCGCGCAACGGTTCCATGACGAAGGAGCAAACGTCGTGATCAATGCGCGCAATACGCAGAAGTGCGAGGAGCTCGCGGCGACGCTTGATGCCGCGCGTACCCTCGTGGTTGCCGGCGACGTTAGCAAGAGCGCCTTTGCCGACGAAATTGTGGGTGCTGCAGTAGCGAGATTTGGCGGGCTGGACACGCTGGTGAACAACGCTGGCGTAGGTGGTTCCTCTATGCTGCATAAAACCAACGACGACGAAATCGATCGCATTATTGATATAAATGTGAAAGGCGTTATTTATCTTTGCCGCGCTGCGATACCCCATCTGCAGAAAAGTGCAGGTTCGATCATTAACATCTCTAGCGTTTCGGGTACTGGCGGAGATTCACTGCTACCAATCTACAATGCGTCAAAAGGTGCCGTAACAAACCTCACACGAGGGCTCGCACTTCAGGTTGGGGGCATGGGAATCCGGGTGAATGCCATCAATCCTTCGATTACCCGCTCAGATATGGTCGAGGACATCACCGGCAATGATGCTTTGATGCAGGGTTTCATGCAGCGCGTAGCCCTCGGTCGAATTGGCGAACCAGCGGACATAGCGGCCGCGGTGGCATTTCTTGCCAGTAAAGATGCAAGTTTCATCACAGGGGTAAACTTACCCGTTGATGGTGGTGTGAGCGCTTCAAACGGACAGCCAAATTTCATGGCGCTTTTATAGCGCCACCACCAACTTTCACGATCATTCTTAGCAGACTAGGCGTTTGGCAAAACCGCTTTGATTCCGCATATTCACTGTCCAAGCGCGCTTTTAAGCTTCTCAAGCAACTCCTCGTTGTCATAGCTATGTGGTCCCCAGCTGTTTAGTTCAACCAACTCACGGATCTTGGTTTCGATGGTGTACTGCTGTTCGTTGGCATTGGGGACCACTACATAGCGACGGAGTGGAGCATCCGAAAGCAATGCGTGTTTGTAGGCGAGCGTGACTTCATCGGGCTTCTTGTAGGAGAGCTCTACTTCTTCCATAGCCTTGTATTGCTTTTCCATGCCGGAAGTAACGACGCCGCCGTCGCCCACAACGCGTGCCATTGAACGCTTCACCGCGCTTCGCCGAATCTGTGTTTGATAGTTCCCAGGCTCGATAACACTAACCTTGACGCCGAGAGGTTCCAGCTCCGCCGCAAGAGAATCAGTAAACGCTTCGATGTAATGCTTGCTGCCGCTGTACGCTGCAAAGCCTGGTCCTGAAACCGTTCCCGCAATTGATCCCGTAGTCGCGATGCGTCCTTTCGACTCGATGACCAAAGGAGCAAACGCCTTGGTCGTGCGTAGCACCCCTTCGACGTTCACTTGGTACACCAAGTTCATAACGCCGATTTCAGTGTCCAATACGGGGCCGCCGTCGTAGATGCCCGCATTGTTTACCAATGCATATAGGCCTGTTCCACCATCTTCGATGAATTGCACGGCGGCGTCGACCTCATCCTGCTTGGTAACATCCAAGCGAACGGCCGTAATGTTGTTTATGGCATTGAGCTCTGCCATTTCGGCGCCGGTGCGCGCTCCCGCGTAAACATGATGACCTTCATTGGCAAGCGCTTCTGCCAAATTCCGGCCTATGCCGGATGTCGCTCCGGTTATCAATATGGATTTTTGTGTTTCGGGGCTTTGAGCAGCCGAAGCAAGCGAAATAGCCACTAAGAGGATGCCCGATAGGCGCGAAAGTAGTCTGGACATGTTGCGTCTCCGAATAATGAATCGCAGGAGCGTAACATAGGTACCACATCTAAAATTCGGCTGACGCATCTGCGTTTTAGAGAGTCTTAAGATGTTGTTCCATGCACGCTCTGTTATAAGGGAAATGCTGTTAGCTCAAATTCATCGTTCAGGTTTCCCATAATAAGGACGCACTCATCATAAGGGAGAACAAATTTTGCAAACACCGATAGAAACTCTGAGTGTTATTCTCGACCAGCAAAAAGCCGCATTCTTAAGAAACCCGACGCCAACGCTCAAAGAGCGCACAGAGTGGTTGGACGCTGTCATAGCTATGATGATGTCCTACCGCACTAAAATTCTTGACGCACTGAACACGGACTTTGCCACTCACCCCACATTGCAGGGTGATTTCATTGAGGTGTTTGGCATGCTGGGTCGCGCCGAGTACAACAAAGCAAACCTTGAGCAATGGATGCAACCCTCCCCAAGGGCAACTGACCCCGCGATGCATGGAGAAAGCTCGGCCTATGTGATGCGCCAGCCGAAGGGAGTGATCGGGAATATGAGTCCTTGGAATTTCCCCTTCGACCTAACGGTCGGGCCACTCTGCGACATGCTCGCGGCGGGCAACCGGGTCATGATCAAACCCTCCGAGATTTCCGCGGCTTGCTCAGAGCTACTGTCCGAAATGGTCAGCGCAACCTTCGACCAGGATCACGTCGCCGTTGTGCTTGGAGACCTCGATGTGGCGCAGGCATTTCCCAGCCTACCCTTCGATCACCTTCTGTATACCGGTAATCCAGCCGTTGCAAAGCATATTGCCGCTGCTGCGGCCCCCAACCTCACTCCGCTGACTCTTGAGCTGGGAGGCAAGTCGCCGACGCTGTTCACATCTGGAAGCGTCACCGCCGCTAACGTTGCAAACGTACTGCGGATCAAGATGATTAAGAACGGGCAGATGTGTGTCTCGCCAGATTACGCCTTGGTGCCACGAGCTGATTTAGAAAGCTTCGTTTCCCTTGCACAGGCCTTTGTCAAAGAGCAGGCCGCAGACTACGTCACGGGCGACGACATCACCGGCATCATCAACGATCGCCATTACGCTCGACTCGAGACAATATTGGATGACGCGCGTACTCGTGGATCTCACATAGAGCAATTGACAGAAGACAGTAAATCATCAGGTCGGCGTATGGCGCTTTCTCTGGTGGTCAATCCCTCAGAAGATAGTCTCGTCATGAATGAAGAGCTTTTTGGTCCGTTACTAGCCCTCGTTCCCTACGACAGCATCGACGAAGCGATTGCGTTTGTTAACGCCCGGGAACGCCCCCTGGGCTTGTACGTATACGGCGACGACAAAGCGGTCTGCGACGAGATCATCAACCGCACGAGCTCCGGAGGGGTCACGATCAATGGCGCGGCATTGCATGCCTCATTGCCAGGTATGGGCTTCGGCGGAACAGGTAACAGTGGTTACGGTCGCCACCATGGCATCGAGGGGTTTATGGAGTTCACTAACCCACGCGGCATCATGAGTATGGATCAGACAGCCATGGCCATTGAAATCGCGCCGCCCTACGGCGATACGGCGAAAGCGATACATCAGTCGATGCTTGACGGGTAGATCAATGTCTCAGGCGTGGGTGTCGTGAACTATCCTGCTAAGCTCGTGGCTCTGGTCATCGATTAGACCCTCGGCCCCAAGGTCATCCATACTCAACGCATTTGTAAAAAATGATACTCCGCACCGCCCTATTAGTTGTTGCGATGACGCAAACCGTGGCTGCCGCACAGGACGTAAAGCAGCACGGTGACACCTTGCCCGATGCAACGGACAGAGAACTGGTCATGGAAGCCTGTACCCGCTGCCACGGCATTGATCTAGTTGTTGAACAGCGGCGCTCGCCTGATGAGTGGATACAGGTGGTCAGCATGATGGTCGGCAGTGGCATGGCGCTTACTGACGAGAAGTACCGTCGTATCGTTTCCTATCTGTCAGAGAATCTAGCTAGCCCGGCCCCACCTCAGCTTATCTACCAGGCTCCCAGCACATTCAATCGCAGCGTGCTCGTTGTTGACCATAAAGGCTATCGCTCCCTGCGGTTTGGCAATGCAGATGATCGAGATCAAAGCAGGATAAAGCCTGGGCACCCCGAACAGCTTCCGATGCCATACCTACGCAGCGCCGCCGTCGGACTGGCGGTACCTCAAAAGCTGGAGCGCCTATTGGTGATCGGCCTTGGCGGTGGGGCATTTCCAGCTTTTATACGCGCTGATTTCCCTGGGGTTTATATTGATGCTGTAGAAATCGATCCAGTGGTCGCTAAGGTAGCCATCGAGTATTTCGATGTCTTCGCAGACGACAAGTTACAAATCCATATCGCAGACGCCGTTGATTTTGTCAGGGAAGATCGCAAACCCTACGACTATATTTTTCTTGACGCCTATGATGCCGACCAGCTTCCCGATGCTCTCACCACGCGACGTTTTTTTAACGACGTAAAAGCTAATCTCACCGCGGATGGAGTTGTCGTAGCCAACATCGCTGTCAAAAGCCACTCCAAAGCCCGAACTGTAGCGCGCAAGCTAATGAGCTTTTACAACTCATGCCTGCATTTACGCAGCGCGCCAAGCCTCAACGACGTGCTCCTGCTCTCGGATAACCCCCTCCCCGGACGAAGCGACCTACTGACGTGGGCCGAGCGTTCGGGTAACAAAGACGCGACATGGCAGGGAATGACGGACCATATCCGTGCGGCAAAAACCTGTCCTTGAACGCCTAATGTAAGCATAGGTGTAGTTGACTAGCTGTCTATGTAACTCGGTCTCCGTTACGGATCGATCGACTGCAGCACAGCCACCCGTCGACAACCTCGTTATGGGATCTGCGAGTCATGGCGACAGATTCTGACAGGCGATGCGTAAGAGTGGTTACCAACAAGAAAGTCATAACCCCACCACGGACGGAGGATTCACCGTATCGCCCTTCTAAAGAACTTTGATTCAACAAGACAATCCGCAAGAGCCCAAACCACGACGCGCTGCTCCCTGCCCTTTCTCGTACTTTTAGCGTTTACACTTTCCGCTTGTGGGGGCGGGTCTTCTGGTGCCGGCGATAGCGCTGCGGCCACTGCCGGTTCCGGCACATCTGAACCCGCGAGCACTGACGGCCAAACCACCGCGGCTGCACCGGAGAACATGGCGCCAGCGGACGGCACGCAAACAGCAAAGCTTGCCACCGATGCCTCCCTAAACGTTTTACTGATTATTGGAGATGACATCGGCGTAGACATCCTCAGCGGCTATGAGGAGCAACCAAACTACGCGGCGCAAACACCCCGATTAGATCAGTTTGCCGAGCAAGGAGTACTGTTTCGGAACACTTGGGCTAATGCGGTTTGCTCGCCAACGCGGGCCAGCATTCTGACTGGGCGATACGCTTTCCGTCACGGCGTCACCTATACAGGCGGAGCAACCGCTGAGCTTTCGCAAAGTGAAGAAACCGTAGCTGAGATTCTTTCGAGAACAGCCTATAAGTCGGCGCTCTTCGGAAAATGGCACCTTGGAAATAGCGAAGGAAGCCTACCCACTGATAACGGATTTGACTATTTTTCTGGCTCCATCAGTAACCTTGATGACTACTTCAATTGGACCAAAACACAAGCGAGTGCGCCTGAAAGCGTTGCAACTTCGATTACAGAAACACGCTACGCGTCCGACGTTATAAGCGTCGAAGCCGCGGATTGGATCGCGCAACAATCCGGGCCCTGGTTTGTTACATTAGGCTTTAATGCGCCGCACTCCCCCTTCCACGTGCCGCCCATTGATAGTTACCAGTCCTATGCACTTTCGGGTGACGTCGGCGACGCTTGTAACAATGCGAGCGCCGACGACAACAGCAGCTGCTATCGAGCCGCTGTAGAGGCCATGGATTTCTACATTGGCCGTCTCATCGACTCGCTGAACGAAGATACGCTCGCGAAAACCATTGTCATTTTTGTTGGTGACAACGGCACGCCCAGTAGTGTCATCATAGAGGAAGCGGGCCTGCCCTTCGTTCGGGGACATGGCAAGGACACTATGTACGAGGGCGGGGTAAACGTACCGATGATAATCTGGGGCGGCGCACAAACGGGCGTCGATCATGGCCAGATTGCCGCTAAGGTAATAGTGCAAGATTTATTTTCCACTATCGTTGAGCTAGCGGGGCAATCGCCTTCGGCATCAATAACTATAGATGGCCAAAGCTTATTGGGTTACCTCGATGATGAAACTGATGCCCCCGCCGAACGAGATATCCAGTACTCGGAGTTATTCAGCGAGAACCAATCTATTGATCGATGGGCAATAACAGACGGTCAGGCTAAGTTCATTAGCAACGACGGAGTAAGCGAATGCTACGACTTGCTCAACGATGCCGCTGAAAGCAACAACTTAATCGAGAATGAAAACGGGAACGAAAGCCAAACAAAGCAACTATGCGAGCAACTAGAGCTGCAGCGACCCTGTACGAGCATAGCGAGTTTTATCAGATGACGAACCATAACCTGGAGTAGAACAGCAATCTCTCAGCCTGACGCCTCATCGAACCCCAAAGCCGTCGACGACGTACTAGAGATTGTGTATCGCGACAACGACCTTGTTGTTATCAACAAGCCAGCGGGGCTTTTAGTGCATCGGAGCAATATTGATCGCCACGAAACCCGCTTCGCATTACAGTTACTCCGCGATCAGATTGGGCAACATGTGTTTCCCGTGCACAGGCTCGACAAACCCACCTCTGGTTTATTGGTTTTTGCACTGAGTCCCCGCATGGCGAAAATCTTGTCAGGTCAGTTCGAGCAGCGCGAAGTGGTTAAGGAGTACCTCGCGGTGGTGCGCGGCTACGCGCCTCTGGAGGGAGAAATCAATCACGCCCTAAAAGAGAAGCATGATCGTATTTCTGATGCCCAGGCCGAAGTAGGAAAACCAGCCCAGGCCGCGCTTACGCACTATCGTCGGCTCGCACAGATTGAATGGCCCGAAGCTGTAGATCGATACCCTCAGGCTCGATACTCCCTAGTGCAACTCTGCCCCCGGACTGGCCGAAAACATCAACTGAGGCGTCACATGAAGCATATCGGTCACCCCATCATCGGTGATGCCAATCATGGCAAGGGGGTACACAACCGCTTTTTTGCTGAAAAGCTGGGGTGCTCACGTTTACTGCTAGCGTGCACGGGTCTGGATTTCGATCATCCTGTTTCCGGTGCGCCTCTGCGGCTGCGTGCCGAACCCGGCACGATGTTCGAGCAACTGCTGACAAAGTTCGGTTGGCTGGAAGCCCTCAGCACCCAAGACTCGTGCGCGTAGAGCGCTGTTGGCGTATGCTCTAGCGTCCTTACGCCATATTCTCGTTGGAACTTCTCAATGCGTCCTATCAACTGCGGCATCGCGTTACTTGTTTTCTCTATCGGGCTTAGCAGCGCTGCCCTCAGCGAAACAGCTACACCAGATCGCGTCGAGAACTTTCGACTGTTAGATCACGATCACTCAGCCCACGAACTTTACTACCACCGAGACGCCAAGGCTGTGGTGCTCCTGGCCACCATGAACGGCTGCCCTATCGCACGCAATCTGATGCCCGACTTACGTGACCTACGAGAGCAGTTCGGAGATGACGTTGAGTTCATGCTGATTAACTCGAGCCTGCAGGACAATTACGAAACCATAAGTGAGGAAGTTGAAGAGTTTGGAATCGACTTTCCCGTGTTGGTCGACGACGCCCAATTGATTGGAGAGGCACTAGAATTAGACCGTAGCGGCGAAGTCTTGGTGATCGACACCAGTGACTGGAGCGTGGCGTATCGAGGCCCAGTAAATAATCGTCTGGGTTATGAAACCCAGCGTGAGGAAGCCAGCGAACACTACCTTGCTGACGCACTCACAGCGGTTATTGCCGGAGAGCCCCTCACCGAATCAAGACGGGGCGCAGTGGGCTGCATTATCAATTTCCCCGAGCGAGATCAAAAAGAAGCACATGCTCAAATCAGCTACGCCGACACCATTGCTCCGATTCTGAAAGAACGTTGCGTTGCTTGTCACGTTCCCAATGGCATTGGCCCATGGGCGATGACCAGCTATGAGATGATTCAGGGCTTCTCACCCATGATGCGGGAAGTGCTTCGCACGCGACGTATGCCGCCTTGGGAGGTGGATACCAGTTTGCCCGAAATCCATGCGTCACGCGGCTTGACCGTCGACGAGCGTAAAACCCTTGTCCACTGGATTGAAGCGGGCTCGCCGCGCGGCGAAGGGGGAGACCCCCTCCTAGAGGTAAAACCCGTCGAACCGGGCTGGCCTTTGGGCGAACCTGACCTGGTGGTCGAAGCTCCCGCATTTGACGTACCCGCCACGGGCATCGTTGAGTACCAATACCCGGCAATTGCCAACCCCCTTGACCATGATGTCTGGGTACGCGCTGTCAGCATTGAACCCGGGGCCACCAAGGTAGTCCACCACGTGCTTGTTGGTACCAGTGAGCGTGAGATACCTGTTGGCGAAAGGCGCTTAGATGCGGTGTTCGAGAATTACCTGATGGCCTATGCGCCAGGTGCCGAGTCCTATGTGTATCCAGAAGGCACGGGTGTTTTGGTGAAAGCAGGCGGGCAGATTCATTTGCAAATGCACTACACGACCTACGGTCGCGAGGCCACGGACGTTTCCAAGATTGCTCTGTACTTTCATGATGAAGAGCCAACGTACAACCTCCGTCAGCAGGTCGTGGTGGGCTACGATCTAGAGATACCGCCCGGGGATGCTCGTCATGAGGAGCGAGCTTACTTTGAGTTTGACCAGCCGGCGATTATTTATAGCCTGTTTCCCCACGCGCATTATCGCGGCGTAGAAACGCGCTTTGATGTGCATCTGCCGGACGGTAGCGTTGAGCCCTTGCTGCATATACCGCGCTACGACTTTAACTGGCAGCACTCTTACACCTTGGCGGAGCCGTTGAAAGTTCCTGCAGGAGCTCGATTAGTGCATCGCAGCGTTTACGACAATAGCGGCGCGAATGTGGCCAACCCCGATCCGGCCCGAGCCGTACCTTGGGGCCTACAGTCCTATGACGAGATGCTTTACGGCGGGTTCTTCTTCCGTTGGGAGAACGGTACGGCAGAGAACCCGGTCCACGACGAAACAGACTTCCAGATCGCGCAAATGTATGGTGCCCTGGATGATGATTTCAGCGGAGCTTTGACGGTTGACGAAATGCCGAGACAACTTCGTGAGCCGTTTAAGGCTGGTAAGTTGACTCCCTTTGATGCAGACAAAGATGATGCGCTGAGTCACGCGGAATATCGTGCGTTTGTGGATTACCGCAGTGCGCAGCGTGCTAAGCAAGAGGCTGCTGAGGCGGCGACGAAGAATCAAGCGGAAACAGGCACTGAATAGAGAACGTCAAATGGCCTGAGCCCTGCCACACGCGTTTAACAGAAACTGCGATAGCTCATGCGTAACAGGGGCCTTGAAGCCCTGAGATGCTAATCTGATGACGATCATCCTGAGCATTGCCATAGCCGTTAGCCTGGCGACTTCAGCAGTCATCCTGCTGAGATTCCCAATGCTCCAGCTGCGGGGAGCCAATGCGTCGCCACTGCTTGTGTTCATGGCGATTCTGTTCACGTCAGGGCTGGACGTGGGTCTTATCATGTTCCCTCTAACGGAATTCCCAGTCTACGAGAGCGAAGAGGCCTACGGCTTTACCAATGCGCTAGCGATAGAGTTTGGCTTCTGGGGCGGCATGGTTTGGGCGTTCTACTTCCTAACGACTTTTTACTTTTGCGTAGCAGAACCCCGATTGCGACTCTTTGAGATACCCTGGATCAGCGCGATCAACAGCGGCGTAATTGTTAGCACCTGCGCGTTTACTGGCTACCTCTTTCTCACGTTTTTACCCAGCTACATCCCTGGAATTCCTGACGCCTACCGCTATGCCCTGGTCGCCTTTGTCGTGCTCATGGCTGTGATATCCAGCACTGATATCCGCTACATAAAGTGGCTGGGGCTAGGTTCCACTCTCCTTTTCTTTGTCTTGATTGCACTACTTTGGTCGAGCAGTAATACCGGTCTCAGCGGTTTACTTCGCAGTGCCGCAAGTTTGGGAGGCTATTTCGAGAACCTGCCAAAATTCCTTTCGCCGCTGTCGGACTACCATGCCTTCTATCTGTTTTGGTGGTTCGCCTGGAGCATTATGATCGGGCAGTTCGTTGCGCGCTTTGTGGGTGGCATGCCCGTCTGGCAGCTGTGTCTCGCACTGCTCACCCTGCCCTCAATCCCCATCGCGCTTTGGTTCTCAGTACTGTACATCTACCACACCGAGGGCATCGAACTGTCCGCGGCTCTTCGCGCCTGCATGGTGACCGTCGGCGTTATTTTCGTCGTCAACTCTCTAGACTCGTTAACGCGACTGTACTCTGACAACCTCAACTTAACGGTTATGCGCTTTGGGCGAGGACAGTACATTGCGGTTCACTGGACGCTGCTGGTGGCGCTGATTCTGCTTTACCAGTTCACTC
This sequence comes from Congregibacter brevis, assembly GCF_045689245.1. Taxonomy (GTDB): domain Bacteria; phylum Pseudomonadota; class Gammaproteobacteria; order Pseudomonadales; family Halieaceae; genus Congregibacter; species Congregibacter brevis. Next base: position 15,214 of record NZ_CP136865.1, read on the forward strand.
CGCTTAAAATCGAATGGATAGGTCTGGTTGTTGTGGGGCTGTACGCTGTCGTGTATTTCCTGACATTTGCAAAACGAACAAAATTGGTAGCTTCTTCCTGATGACGAAAACTTATGACTACATCATTGTCGGCGCCGGATCGGCAGGTTGCGTACTTGCTAACCGCCTGAGCGCAGGCGGCCAACACTCAGTGTTGTTGCTGGAGGCCGGAGGCAGCGACAAGAACATTCTCATACAGATGCCGACTGCTTTGTCCTACCCCATGGCATCAACCACTTACAACTGGGGATACAACTCAAACCCTGAACCGGGTGCCGACGGACGGCAGATCACCTGCCCCCGAGGAAAGGGCCTCGGCGGGACTTCGTCGATCAATGGCATGGTCTATGTGCGCGGGCATGCCAAGGACTTCGATGAGTGGGAAACACTCGGTGCCCAAGGCTGGAGCTACGCGCATTGTTTACCTTACTTTAAGCGTGCGGAGACTTGGCAGGGAGGAGAAAACACTTACCGCGGAGGTAATGGCCCCTTGGGAGTCTCCGGCGGGAACAACATGGTAGGCAACCCTCTTTATCGCGCGTTCATCGATGCGGGCGTTGAGGCGGGCTACAACAAGACAGAAGACTACAACGGCGAGCAGGGCGAGGGCTTCGGCCCGATGCATATGACAGTAAGCGGCGGCATACGATCATCGACTTCGCGTGCCTACCTACGGCCTGTGCTAAACCGATCAAACCTCACACTGATGAAGCACGTCCTGGTAGATCGATTACTGCTGGAGGACGGGCGTGTAGTCGGAGTAGAGGCAGAGTGCAAAGGCCGTAAGCTAGAGCTCTCGGCACGAAAGGAAGTCATTCTGTCCGCAGGCTCCATTGCCTCCCCCTTGATTTTGCAGCGCTCGGGTATAGGTCCGAGGGAATCACTTAAGCAGGCGGGCGTCGATACCATCCATCATTTGGCCGGCGTAGGTAGGAACCTTCAGGATCACCTGGAGATTTATTTTCAATTTCACTGCAAGCAGCCGGTAAGTCTTAACAGCAAGCTAAACATCTTCAGCAAGTTCCTTATTGGAGCGCGCTGGTTCTTCTTCAAGACGGGGCTTGGCGCGACCAATCACTTTGAGTCCTGCGCGTTCATCCGCTCCCGAGCAGGTTTAGAGTCACCCGACATTCAGTATCACTTTCTTCCCGCCGCCATGCGTTATGACGGCACGCCGTCCATTAAAGGTCATGGCTTTCAGGTCCATGTCGGACCGAACAAACCGAAGAGCCGCGGTGAGGTCATGATCAAAAGTGCTGATCCCACCGCCGATCCCTCGATCCAGTTTAACTACCTGACGCAGCCCGAGGACATCGAAGCCTGGCGTCAGTGCATACGACTCACTCGAGAAATCATCGCCCAGGGCGCCATGGACCCCTATCGGGGAGACGAGATTCAGCCGGGGCTGGACGTAACTACCGACGAAGAGATCGATCTATGGGTCCGCAATAACATCGAGAGTGCTTATCACCCCTGCGGCACCTGCCGTATGGGTGACCCCAGTGAACCCAACACAGTGGTGGACAGCGCGTGCCGCGTAATCGGCATAAATGGCCTCCGAGTTGTCGATGCCTCCGTCTTTCCTACATTGCCCTACGGCAACATCAACGCTCCCACGATTATGGTTGCGGAAAAGGCAGCGGATCTCATCCTCGAAAATGATGTTCTCGCGCCCGTGCAGGTTCCCGTATGGACTCCAGAGCATTGGCAAACTGCACAGCGAGACAGGCCGCCAGCTCGCAAAATTTCGTGACTTACGGGGTGTTAAAACTCGATCTGAGAGTATTCTATTTGGCTTTACCGATTAGCATGTCTTGTGTTCTTCTGTGATCCAACTAGACGTTCGAGAGAACTAGATGAGCGAGATTCGTGAACGGGCGAGGGAGCATTTCCCCTCGGTAATGTTGACCCTGCTGAGTATTGTTCAGGCGCTCGCGTTGGAACTGCTTTGGGCGCGACTGCACGAGAACACCTTGCCCGTTGAGCTCACTTGGCCTGCCGTTACAGCTTGGATACAAGTCGCGGCTACAGTTCTTGGCTTAATGTTGATCTGGGTGGTTTACGCCAGCAACGCTATGCGCTTTCGTTGGGTACCCAGCACAAGTGATTCTCTGTACCCATTCTTTATCGGGTTTATGCAATTCCTCTTGATTGACTGCATGACCCCAAGCAGAGTCGGATGGTGGCTGATCTGCATGGCTGTGATTTTCAGTGTGATGGTGTGGGTATCCCACTCAACGATGCGCAGAGCTCGATTCGATGGCAGTAATGACGAGTACTTTCGCCACTTTTCACCCGCTGGACGGAAGGACTTCTTTCCGCAGATTGCACTGATCGCTACTTTTCTTATTGGTGGGGCTTATTTAGTTATGCGCCCGGAGCAACTTGTAGCCGCCTTCTCAATGATGCTCATCGTCTTGATCGTGCTTGCATGGCAACTCTATGCCGCTGCTCATTTCTGGAATAAGTCTATTGAAGTAAAACCGGACGCCTAGGTCCCAAGCGGCTTTAGCCGAGCCATACTTTACACTTAACGCTTTGCTCCGCCCCATCAACTCGGGCGCATCGCACCGTGAAGCTATCAATGAGGAAACGAGCAATCGTGAGCTCACCAGAACTACCAGACTGGCCGCGTGCGCACGGAACGCCTTTATTCGCTGCGCGCCTGCGAAGTTCTCCGCAGGACTTTCAGGTAACCGAGGAGCTCGGTTGGGAGTTCAGCGAAGACGGAGAGCACGATTTCCTGTGGGTAGAAAAAACTAGCGTCAACACCGAATGGGTCGCGCGTCAGCTAGCCTTGCACGCCGATGTGCCCGCTAAAGACATTGGTTACGCCGGCTTAAAAGATCGACATGCGGTGACCCGGCAGTGGTTTAGCGTCCCCCGATGGAACACGCCTAATTGGGAAGCACTCGAACTCGAAGGCGTACGTGTGGTCGAAGTAAAAAGACACCGGAGAAAGCTCCGTCGCGGTGCGCATCGGGCCAACTCATTTCGAATTGTACTTCGCATCGACACGCCACCAGATCTCGACGCGATCGAGAGTCGTCTTGCTACTATTCAACATCACGGCGTTCCCAATTACTTTGGCGAGCAGCGCTTTGGACACAACGGGGGTAACCTGCGCCTCGCGAACGAATGGGCATCAGGTAAACGACTGTCTCATCACAAGCGCGGCCTTGCCATATCCACCGTTCGTTCCTTTCACTTCAACGAGTCACTCGCTGCGCGCGTTAGGGAAGAGTCTTGGAATCTCCTGACCATCGGTGATAAAGCGAACCTCGCCGGCAGCGGCAGCGTATTTGAGGTTCTCGACGTTGACGAGGAACTGAGACAACGCTGTAACAGCATGGATGTGCATCCCACAGGAGTGCTTGCAGGCGAAGGATCGCATATTAAGCCGGAGAAATGGCAGGCTGCATTGGACAAGCGGCGAGTCGAACCGGGTCATCGGAGCCTCCGCTTGCGTGTCAGAAACTTGAAAAGCGAAATCACTGAAACAAGCATTACATTATCCTTTAGCTTGGACAGAGGTACCTTCGCTACCGCAGTACTTCGAGAGCTTTGTAGTGCGTCGACGGTACTTGCCCCCTCCTTGCAAGGAAATTCGCCAAGCCCGAAAGCACCTAAGGAATCGCATTGAATCAAAAGAGCAAGCAAGCCGCTACGATCTACGGTACAACCGAAACAGGGTTCGAGGCCGTCAAGCAGCTGTTCACGCAGCAGATGCAGACACTGGCTGAGGAGAACACGCAACTTTGCGTATATCACCAGGGGAAAAAGGTAGTCGACCTGTGGGCATCAAAAACCCAAGATCCCAACTTCAATGCCGATTCACTGATAAACGTGTTCAGCAGCAGCAAAAGCCTTGAAGCGATCGCATTGGCTTCGCTGGTCGCTAAAGGACTGCTGCGCTACGACGCCAAGCTCTGCGACTACTGGCCAGAGTTTCAAGGAGGCGGCAAAGACGATGTCAGCGTTGCCGACCTAATGCGCCATGAAGCAGGCCTTGCCAATTTCGACACATCCATAGACCTGGACGACCTTTTACCACAGGGCATCAAAGCTAACTGCGTTGGAAAAACCATCGAGCAACAGCGGCAACACTTCCGGGCTCTTGCAACAGGCAAGCGTGAGTACCATGCGATCACAAGAGGATGGATCGCGAACGAACTGTTTCGACGAGTAGATCCACAGGGACGTACGATCGGCGAGTACCTCAAAGAGGACATCTGCACACCGCTTCACGCTGACGTAGCTATCGGTCTTGACGACAGCGGGCTGGAACGTACCAGCGACGTAAAGCTTCTCAGCTTTGGCGCCCACATTCTCGCGAGTTTTAGACCTAAGATCTTCGGTCGCAAAGTGCTTCATAACTTTCTGCAACTCGCCGCTCGAATGCTGAAGATACTGCCCTCCCTAAAAAGCAGCTCATCATCTCAAGCACCCGCCCCCATTACAGGCATGACCAGTATCGGAATATTCAACGACAAACGTATGCGAAAGGGCGAGACGCCCTCGGCAAACGCCCACGGCTCTGCGCGAGGGTTTGCGCGAATCGCTGCAATGATGGCAGCGGGCGGGAATCTGGATGGTAAGGCGTACCTGAGTCGGGCGGCCTGGCAGGCAATGCATCAAAATCCGGTGCCGGCGAAGATGGGCGGAGTCATCCACACTCGCTTCACCCAAGGAGGGGTCGATCAATTTTTACCTATCGAGAAGAGTAGCCCGCTTCTAGAGAGGGCCTTCAATGAAGGTCGCGAAGGTTTCTATGGGTGGATGGGACTCGGTGGCTCTATCTTTCAGTGGCACCCCGAAGCTCAGATAGGTTTCGCATTTGTTCCAAGCTCGTTGCATATGCTCGACTTTCTCAATGAGCGCGGCAAACTCTATCAAGCTGAAGTCTTGCGATGCATAGACCAGCTACCCAAGTCACAGACGCTGACCTGAACACCGCACCGCACCGCACCGCACCGCACCGCACCGCAAAGAGGACTCAAGACTATTGGTATCACACCAGCTTTGTTAATCCAGCCTGCTCCATAGATCTCTGTGCGAGTGCTGGCCCGACATCCTTGTTTACGTTGAAGACAAAATCCACACCGGCGTCACGTAGGGCAGAAACCTCATCCTCAAAATAGGCCGTGGCTGCGACATGGCCACTGAATCCTTCGAGGCGGAGTTGCTCCGTCGCGGTAAGGTTTTCTTCATGGCTGTGCATAGCTAAAACCACCAAACGTACTTGCTCACGATCGACGTTCAGGCGCCCCCAAAAATCAGCGTCCGTCGCACTCTCCTCGAAGACTCGTCGACCTTCGGTCTGGTGCTGTTCCACAACGTCACCATCGACGTCAAAGGCAACCACAGTGTCACCCAGCTGCGCTCGTACAGCTTCGTAAGCGCTCGATCCCACGCGACCCATACCGAACACGAGCGCGGTGGCATCAGAGATCGGGACAGTTCGCTCTGGCAATATGAGTTTCCCACGCTCAAGCTTTGTCAGTCTCTCACGAAGCTTGCGGTACAAATCCAGTGCCCGCTCGTTGACGATTGATAGCGGCAAAAAGCTGAAACCCATGGCCACCGCGAGAGTCACAATCCAGGATGGATCAAGATAACCTTTCGACACCGCCATGGCCGCAATGATCAGGCCAAATTCGCTGTATGGCGTTAGACCCAGCGAAGCAAGCAGTGCACTTCGCCCTCGTAGTCCAAACATCATGAGCAGGGCCACGAACAGCAACGCCTTAATTGGCAGAAGCACCAGCAAACCGACCGCCACCACAACCCCGTCTATAGCAGGCAAACCGTTGAGGCCAATGGTTAAGAAAAAACCAACGAGCAGAAGATCTTTTAGACCGAGAAGCACATTGCTCAGCTCCTTGGCCTTGGGCGCCTTGCTGACCAAAGCACCAGCGACGAGAGCTCCGAGGTCTGCTTTCATACCGACGAGATCGAATAGCGCGGCTCCGCCAAGGGTCAACGAAAGACCGGCAAGCACAAGGAGCTCTCGATGACCACACCACTCAAGCAACCTTCCAAGCACGTGGCGCAACGGAATCAATGCGAGAAGTGCAAATGCCCAAGGACTTGGCACTACCCCCTTGGATACAGCCAACAGAGCAACAGCGACGAGGTCCTGCATGACAAGAAAACCGATGATTACTCTGCCGTAGAGCGCGTTCATGTTCTCCCGCTCCTCGAGCACTTTTATGACGAATAACGTACTGGAAAACGCGGCAAACAGTCCCAGGATCGCCAGAGCCGACCAAGACAAACCAGCAAAGGGCCCGATCTCTAAAACCACCGGAATGTATAGAAACGCCATCCCGATTAGCACCATCGCCGCAGTGTGCAGCAGCGATGCTGCAAAAATGTGGGGTTGCAAAAGCGAAGGCAAATCAATTTTCAGTCCGATAGCGAACAGTAGTAACAGCACACCAACGTTAGCCAGATCATCAAGGGCATCGCCGGGATCCACACCGAGAGCGGAGAGAGCAAAGCCTGCTGCGAGAAACCCAACCAGCGGCGCTTGTCCCAGCTTTTTTGCGATGATCCCAAAAATCAGGGCTACGCCTATCCACGATAATTCCATCAAATGCCTTCAAAGTTCGCTTTGACGTTAATGCTACGACACAGGGACAATGTCGGCTCATACTTTATGACGTTAAGGAATCACCACCGACTCCTATGACTACTGACCGTACAATGAAACGATACGCTATCTCTAGCATCATTATGATTCTCAGCTTGTTCGCGACCATCACTAACGCGGAAGACAGGTTCATGCTGGAGACGGAATTCGGAGCTTCATGGCAAGCCAAGAACGACGTACAAATCCCGAACGACATGATGGGAGACCGATTTGACCTTCAGGAGCTCGCGGGAGCCGGACCTTGGGCATCGCTGCGACTAAACGCCCACTGGAATATCAATGAGCGTCACGGCATGCGTCTTGTGCTGGCGCCACTTGCCTACGAAGAGACGGGCACCCTTGATAGCGACGTACGCTTTGCAGATGAAACCTTCAGCGCAGATGCACCAGTGACCGCCTCGTATACCTTCAATTCCTGGAGGCTGGGTTACCGCTATCGCTATTACGATAAGAATGGCTGGCAACTCTGGGTGGGCGGTACCGCAAAGGTGCGCGACGCCGAGATAAAACTTGAGCAGGGAGCGACGCGCGCCAACGATGATAACGTTGGATTCGTCCCGCTGCTTTACCTGGCTGGCGAGTACAACTTCGGCCAGGGGTGGCACTTTGCCTTTGACTTTGACGGTCTTGCCGGAGGGCCAGGCCGAGCGTTTGATATCAGCCTTAAGGTCACGCGTGACCTTGGGGAGAACTGGCGCCTGGGCTTAGGTTATCGCGGACTGGAAGGTGGCGCGGATACCGACGACGTTTACAACTTCGCCTGGTTCAATACGGGAATGGCTACCGTTCAATACCGCTTTTAAGACAACAAGACACCAGTATCGATGCCTTGTTTTGTAGCCGAAAGTACCGGTAACTAGGTGTCCTCACCAACGCCGTAGCAATAGGCAGGCGCGGCAAACTCATCCAGCTCCAACTTCTTGACGTGACTTGAGTTTGTGATGGCGCGGCATTTTCGGGGTAACAGACATTGCTCACTTTTTGCGGTGAGCACACACTCATTTCCTCTAGCAATGCGCCAACCCTCTTTTGAATAAACACTGTTGGCCATGAAGCCAACAACTTTACCGCCTTCGTAACCTTTACCTCCGGTAATCCTGTAGATCGCGAAGATGTTATCGCTGGCGTTGTGGTAGCTGTGCAACGTGTAGTTACTACGTGACCGAACCTTGTAACGGCCACAACGTTCACCATAGCCCTTCAGGAATTTGTAGTCGTCACCCTCACTAAAACCCTTCATGCGCTCGACCTTTGACAGCGCTTCTTTAAGATCCGCTAAATCCTCACACTGAGGAAGCCGCACCTTATCTACCTTACCGCTATTCTGCGCCATTGCAGAAGCCGAGAGAAAAAACATAAGGGTAAACATCAAAGTCTTCATAGCCACTCCGGTCAGTATTCGGTATCTGCAGAAGTTTACCCTACAGTCATTGGGCTTCCGCAAGCCACGAGGACTGATAGGCTTATTCGTGACGCCTAATTAGCCTGTCGAATACAAGCCATAACAGGAATTATCAATGCGATGAATCAAGCTGGATCAATTGAACTCAATGATTTGCTGACCTCAGTTCGGGACTGCCGACTCTGTGAAAGCTCACTACCCCTAGGTCCTCGGCCGGTAGTACAACTCGATGCTAACGCGAGAATTCTCATTGCGGGTCAGGCTCCCGGCCGACGTGTACATGAGACCGGCATCGCCTTTGACGATCCGAGCGGAGATCGACTTAGAGAGTGGATGGGCATCGCGTCGAGCGTCTTTTACGACGCCGCAAAGATCGCGATCTTACCTATGGGCTTTTGTTACCCCGGGAGCGGCAAATCTGGTGACCTGCCGCCGCGGCCGGAGTGTGCGACCGCCTGGCGACGTCAGCTCCTAAACGCTATACCTGATATACGCTTGACGCTAGTCATAGGCCAGTACGCACAGCGATGGCACCTACCCTCAACCGAACGAAATCTCACAGAAACAGTGCGCGCAAGGCGTAGCTACGATAAAAGCCTGTTCCCATTGCCGCACCCTAGTCCAAGAAACAACATCTGGATGAAGAAGAATCCGTGGTTCCTCGAATCGGTGGTGCCTGAGCTTCACGAAGCGGTGAGCAGAGCGCTTCGCTAAAATCTTCGGCATTCGAAGGTAAATTGTTACAACTTTGCAATAAAAGTGTCACAAATTTAAAATGCGCCCATGCTGGCGTTACTCCTATGCGCTGCGGCCTTCGTCACAGCTCTCTGGCGTCTCGACCGTGGCACGCGAACACTGTGGATCAGGCTCACCGCGAGCGTGAGCACCTTTGTATTCCTCCTATTATCCATCTCATGGTTCATTGCTAACGCCTTTACGGGAGAAGGGGTAAACGGCGCCGTTTTCTATCATTTAAGAACCGGTTTCGGCGGAGCAGGCCTCCGTGAATATGCAACTCTCATCAGCGCATTCGTATTCGCAACTACATGTGCGGCGGCACTCGCAGTACTGGTCTACCGTCGCAAGCCCGGCAAGCAGCCTGAACGATTGAGTTGGCAAAATGGGATTCTCGCTGTGGCCCTGCCCGTCCTTTGCTTCATACACCCCACCGTGAATGCCACATTGAGGGACTTTAATTACGCGCTCTATGGCTCAGAATCACTCATGGACTCTGCACTAGGCAACGAGGAAGCCGCTGAGCCCTTCGAGAGTCACTACATACAGCAAGAACCTGAGTGGCAAAGCCCGCCCCGACGAAACCTGGTCGTTATTTATGCTGAGAGCCTCGAACAGACGTACTTTGACGAGAAGCTGTTTCCGGGGCTGATTACCGAGCTGCGTGAATTGCAAGATCGGGCAGTCACCTTTTCTAATATTCGATCGGTGGAAGGCACGGGGTTTACTATCGCCGGCCTCGTCGCCAGCCAATGCGGCTTGCCGTTAATTACCACGGGGCACCCTAACTCCATGCGCGGGATGGATCGCTTTCTTGCCGGCGCTACCTGTATTGGTGACGTACTAAAGACTCAGGAGTACACGCTTCATTACCTAGGTGGAGCGGACTTGTCCTTTGCAGGTAAAGGCTCGTTTTTTGAAACTCACGGTTTTGACTCAGTCATGGGAAGGCAAGAGCTCGAACCGCTTCTCGATGACCCAAGCTATGTGTCGACCTGGGGCCTCTACGACGACTTTCTTCTCGAGCAGTTCCTTGGTCGTTTCGAGCAACTCTCTGAGGAGGATCAACCCTTTGGTTTGTTCGGACTTACCATGGATACGCACCACCCCAGCGGTCATCGTTCTCGAAGCTGCGAAGGTTTGGAATATGCTGACGGTCGCAATCGCATGCTCAATGCCGTCCACTGCGCTGACCACCTTCTTGCAACAACTTTGAAAGCCATCCTTGCGTCCCCCGCAGCAGATAACACGTTGGTCGTACTCGCCTCCGATCACCTTGCTTTAAAGAACGATGCCTACGACCTATTGACCCAAGGCAAGCGGCGCAATCTGCTTTGGCTTTTCACGCCCGATAGCGAGCCCAAAACCTACCGGCAGCCGGGCACCACCATGGACACCTCAGTTGCCCTCCTTCGCGGCCTGGGTGCCGACGTGGAGGCATTCGCTTTAGGGAGAAACATCAGTCAGCCTAAAACCAGCCTGTTTGCCACCCTTCCCGAGGTCAACAGTCAACTTCGGAGATGGCGTGGTGACTATGCAAAGCTGTGGGACCTTCCTGAACAGATCGAGGCACTCAGCCTTAATTCGCAAAAACGAACCGTCGAAATTAATGATCGGCAGTTTCAAGCCCCGGCACTCATTGCACTCAACGACGGCAAGATGGAATCTATCCGCTTCGAGTTTGATTCACGCCAAAACCTCTACCAATACGTGCAAGAAATGACGCCCGATGCAACTTTTGTCTGGTTTGACGAATGCAGCAAGGTTCGCGCTTTGGAACTCAAATTGCCCGTCGCTGGTCTTTGCTACTTTGCGGGGAGAACCAATGGTCGTCGCGTGTTGGCTGAAGTGGTGACTGACACTGAAGCACTCAACGCTGGAGATCTTCGCAGTGTAAGTGGCGGTTTCACGACAGAAGATCAGAACAATGAGCGCAGACAGCGCCTAGCAACACTTGCCGAGTATGGCGTCGCGGACTTGCGTCAATCGAGTATCCAAACCTCACTGCTCAGCGTAGGAGCAAAACTCAGTGTTCGTAGCTCCGGAGGCCCAAAGTCCCGCTCGTTGCTGGAAACAGCCTCGCAGAAAGACATCATGGAGCGCGGAATACAGCTCTTTGCGCTGACCGACAGTGGAACCGCAGAGCTCATCGCTCACTACGACCTCTGCCAGAAAAACTCGAGCCCCTCGAAAACACCTGGAGAAATTCTCCAATCACGTATTACGGATAATGAGAGCACGGGGCATAGGGGCGCTACGTATCTCCTGGTAGCCCACGACTCCCCGACTTGCGGTGCGCCTTTGGAGCCACTTCTTGAGGGCCTACCCTTAACAGAGTGGAAGGACCTTGGATTCCGGCAGCCCTACATTGCACTGTTCTCACCTAATCGAAGAAGCGCAAGCATCGAACTCAGTGGGGATCGGTACTCACAGCTGAGAGTGACCTTCAGCGGCACTGAGCTAGTCGCCGCTGCCCATCAATAGAGAACTTCTTCCCGTGGCTTACGGTCCACACAGCGGTCAAAAGCATTCTGTCTAACAGTGTCACTTGTAACCTAGGCAACAGCTAGCGCACACTGTGCTTTCACTGTTAACCACACTGAAGCACAACTTTTATTCAAGGGGTTTTACGATGACTGTGTCTCTATATGAAGTAACAGTAGATTCTTATCTACAAATGCTGGCGAGCTCTAAAGACGTCCTTGAGCGTGGCGCCGAGTATGCCAAAAGTCACGGCGCAAACCCCGACGATCTAGTGAAGCTAAGCCTGCATGATGATATGGCCCCTTTAAGCTTTCAGGTGATTTCCGTCTGGCACCACTCCTTGGGTGCAATCAAAGGCATGCGTGAAGGTGTGTTCACACCCCCTCCCAAGAAGCCCGACTTGGACTACGCAGGCCTGCAAGGACTCATTGATGAAGCGCTTGATTTTGTGAATACAGTGAATCGTGAAGAGATCGATGCACTGAGCGAGAAACCGATGGTGTTTCGTGTCGGCGAAAGAGAAGTGCCCTTCACTATGAATAACTTCGCGCTATCGTTTTCCTTACCAAACCTCTACTTTCACGCAACGACTCTCTACGATCTACTTCGGATGCATGGGGTCCCTCTGGGCAAGATGAACTATCTTGGCCAACTGCGTGTAGGCTAACTGGGGTAGGCACTTAAACCGCTTGGGTACCCCACTGAGCCAGAATGGTTCTCAGTACGCTGACAAACGCGATGGGCTGATCCAGCATAAGATGATGGCGGGCTCCAGGAATACCCACTATGGGCATATCCGTAGCACCACACTCGCGGACATAGTCCGCCGAATCATCGTCGAAAAGCACGCTGTCCTGACCATAGACAATCGCTTTGCGCCCCTTCGTCTCCGCAATAATTTGACCTTGCTTGAGCATGCGCTCTGAATGGCCGAAGTTGCTTTGAAAGACGCTCGTGTCGAACTTCCATGTCCAGCCGCCCTCAACCTCCTTCAAAGAGTGGTAGGCCATGTAGTCAAACAAGCTGGGCACCGCGACTGGCTGCGGCGGCGAAAGCACGAACCGCCCTTTGGCCGTTTCGTAATCTGGGTAAACGCGGTTAGGGCGACTGGTGTCTGATCGAAGGGGTTTCTCAGAACTGAAATGACTCTTGAGTCGCTCGGGGCGCAACACCATAAGATCGCAAATTATCAGCCCGCCGAACAAGGCGTGGTTGTCCTGCATCGCAGTGAGCGCGACGTGCCCACCGTAAGAATGGGCGATAACTATTGGCTTCACCGCATGATCGAACAAACCAGCGGTGCGGGCGACGTCGACCACTTCACTGGACCGCACCGCATCCGGATACTCTTCGCGCACACCGGAATCACCCATACCCGACAAATCAAACGCGACGACATGATAGTCCTCGGCCAAAAACGGGGCGATAAATGCAAAGCAGCGCGAATGTGCCAAAAAACCATGCATCAAAACAAGGCCGGGGTTTTTCGGATCACCCCAGCGAAAATAGCGAATATCACAACCACCTGACTGCACCCAACCCTCTTCACGAGGCACAGACAAAGCACGTTCTAACCAGTCAGGAACGTCTGTCGCATCGGGCGGCAACTCGCTCGAAAGAATCGGCTTTGAGGTAACAACACTATTCATACAACTCCAAAAATACCTAAGAATTAAACTAGTCGGGGTTAGGACCGTAGAGTCCAACGCCCAAATCGCCCGCTATCTGCCGAATCGCTCTCTGCGCACGAACGCTATTGCCCGCCTCGTTGAGTCGCGGTGAAAATGCGGCTATCGCAAACTTACCGGGAACAACTGAAACAACACCACCACCCACACCGGTTTTCGACGGCAGCCCGGCGCTAAACATCCAGGCACCGGATTCGTCATAAAACCCAGCAGTCGCCATGATCGCCAAAAGCTCGGGAACGTGACGCGCCGGCAGCATTTCACGCCCGGTCAGCGGGTTTGTTCCCTCGTTTGCGAGAGTTCCACCCATCACAGCCAGGTCGCGTGTATTAATACCAATTGAGCATTGTCGAGTATAAACCCGAAGCGCCTCTTCGGGCTCAGCATAGAGGCGGCCGTAGTTAAAAAGAAGATTAGCAATCGCGCGATTACCCCAAGCGGTCTCATACTCAGAGGTGTATACCTCCTCTAATACTTGCAGCTTCTCACCTGCGAAGCCCTGAATATTATCGTTGATAAGTTCCCAGCGCTCCTCTTCCGTCTCGGCTTGAACCAAGCTAACCGCCGCGATCGCCCCCGCATTCACCATGGGATTCCCTGAGCGTTCTTCATAAATCTCAATCGCTACTTTGGAGTTAAATGGCAAACCGGTGGGCTCTACCCCGATCTTTTCGCGCACGGCCTCCGGACCCTGCTGGGCCATTATCAACGCTGCCGTGAACGGCTTAGACACTGACTGGATTGAAAAGCGATAGTCCACATCACCTGCGACGAACATCTCGCCATCTCGCGTTACGATCGCCACACCAAAGAGATCACTAGGCACCTCGTCCAGAATAGGAATGTAGTTTGCGTTGGCGCCCTCTTTAACATTCTTAAAACTGTCGTAGGCACGATCGACGGCGGACTGCAGGGCCACTGAGTCAAACTCAGCGATTGAAGGAACACTAAGCTGTAAGGCGCATATGCCGACGACAGTCATCGTCAAACGGCGCAAGCTTGTTACTGCACTGGAATACATCATGATGTCGATCTCCATTGAATTGGGTTGGTCTCTACGCTGTAAGGATCTTAGAACCCACTGAGTGTCTTGCTGAAACTGTACTTAGCCGAAAACTGAAACCGCACATCGTCCGATGTAAAGCCGTTAAAGTTTTCTCGCTTACCCCACTGGACCTCAGGTCCAAAGAAAACGCGCGGATGGGGATGATAAAGCAGGTTTGCCAGAGCGTACTGCCCCCTTTGAAACGACGAAGGCGCTGAGAATCTGGGCAAGTCGTTATCCTGCACCGAGTAGCCCACGGTGCTCGTCCACTTTTCGCTCCAATTTAGATCCATAAATGCAACCAGCCCCGTTAGCGGAATGGGCTCCCCACCAATCGGAACCGCCGCGTCTGGAGACAACACCACACCGATATCGGCGTTTGCGTCGTTCATATAGTTCTGGATCGCTTCGCCGTGAACTAGTGATGCACGAAGCACGTGACGGCCAAAATTGAGATTGGTGCTCAGATTCACACCCCAGCCTGTCGCATCGCCAGACAGATCTATCTCGTCGTCTCCTACATCAACCCATTGGATCTGACGGAGAATACCCGCCACCTGCAGATGACCCCAGTCACCGACATGGCGGTAGTGAGCCGCAAGATCCGGCACTTCAAAATCACTCTTAATGTTTTCCCGATCAATAAGGCTATCTAGCTGGCTCTCATCTCCACTACCCCCCGGGCGTTCAAGCGCCACGGCGAATCTTGACCCCGAGTCCGACGTCCACGGGGTCCACCGAGCCTGTACATTGCGGTAGAACACCATCGCATTAGGGCCCCAGTACTCAATGGAATTGGGGAACACATCAATGTCCATGAAGGTAGACCAATACTGCCCGGCGCCGAATTGGCCGATCTCGCCCCAGGCATGGCGAAGGCGAAAGGTCGTCTCTCCCTCGTCGGCGCCCACACCAAACAATTCAAACTCGATAAGGGTCTTTAGGTCTCCCAGCGCAGTAGGTGTATGGGTACTTACTCCAAGGCGGCTTTGGCGTACTCCCGAGTAAAACTCACCGTCGTCACCGTATTGATCTTCAAACGCAGGGAGCTTGGTTGGCCGCAGTACATCAAACCAATTGGGATCGCTCTGTTTAGTCTGATACCCCATATCGAGCATCGCATGACCACTAAAAGTAATTGAAGTCTCGCCTAGGCCATCTTCCTCTAGCGTGGGTTCGGCCTCCCGCTCCTGAGGAACCGGTTCGTCGAGTATCGTGACGGGCAGAACGCTCAACTGCTGTGCCTTAAGCTCTGCATTCTCTGCCTTCAAGGCATCGATCTGCTCTTGTTGCGTTTGCAAGAGTTGCCACATCTCTTCAAGAGATGGGGTGCTGGCCTCCGACTGCCCGTAGACACTCAAAGAAGAAAAGCATGTAGCAGCGAGAACAATCGCGAAAGGTTTCATAGGGGATCTCCTGGGAGCCAGTCTTTCGACTGTAAAGCCAACGCGCCTTGAGCACCACCAAAACAAATGCGATACAAATCGGCAGCCCACCTTTTTAGACAGCCTTGGAAACCATCCCTATAAACGCAGCTGAAGGGTCAGCCAGGCTTTGGTCGTGTCTGGGTAGCGCCCGGGCTCGTCGGTCTCAAAGATTGCCGCTTTTGCGGTGGCTGTAAGCCACTCGTTGATGGTCCATTGGGCTTGTAAATCAATCTCGCGGCCAAAATTTACGCTGGAGGACTCTGCAGAGAAGTCGTGATAGCGAGCCAGCAACCCCACGGACCCCAACTTTCCGCCAACCGATACCCAGGCATCCTTTATTCCATCACCCGGTGTGGCAAGAAACTTATCGGCCCAGCCCTGAACGCCGTGGCCATTTGCCAATGGCGTCCCAAACCCCACGCCATTGTCAGCGCCCAAGACCTCGTAGGCAGCCTTTACGTTCACAGGGCCCAAAGGTGCCGCAAGCTCCACCACGTAGTAAGACGCTTGGTAATCTAGCTCGCTGTCTCCAGACTCCGTTTGGGTCGCAAAGCGCGCAAGTAACGAAAGGTCAGAAAAAGAACCGGTGTAGGCGAGTCCGAAAGTGTCGCTGGAGTTGTTCACCGTTTTAGCCGCGCTAAAACCACTCTGGGCGTCCACCTCCAGCAGATACGCATAAGCCGCAATGTTGTGGTCTTCGGCGAAGTCGTAATTCACACGGAAAAAAGCACTATCCCCGTGCCAGTCCGCTGGATTGCTACCATCCCCTGGACCGAACACACGACTTACCTGATTCGCATAGCTCGCGTCGATAGTTAATCCCGTAAGCCCCGACCACTGCAATCTGGCCGCATCGTAAGTCTGCTCATTTTGCCGCCAGGGCTTAGCCCCGATAAACCGGCCTCGATCCAATACGATGCGCTGTCGCCCCAATGTCGCGTCAAGGTCCTCCGCGGAGTAGCGCAGCCAGGCTTGATTGAACGCAGTGCCTTCAGGATCAGCAATCGTCGGGTATTCAGTTTTTCCGTTCTCCGTTGAGTTGTAATTCTCACTACCCAAGGCGGAAACGTTGTCGACTTCCATCAGAGCCGAGACAGGACCCAGCTTTCCAGACTTTATAGTGACGCGGGTTCGTACCAGCGAAGCTCTGGCGGACTCATCAAATCCGTCCTCATCCACATATTCGTAGCGGTAGCGCACATCCAGCGCCACAGAACCATCTGTGATCACGCTGGATAGCTGATCACTAGCGCTCTCCTGTGCACAGACAAAGGTTCCCGTAAACACCAGTGACATCGCAGCCACGGAGTGGCACAGATTTATATTACAAAGGGTCATATCGTCAAACTGTCAAAATGCGGCTTTGGTTATTTTTATCGGAGTATGGACTACCAAAATGGTGCTAGTCGCACATCGTTCCCGTGCAGCGTGTTGTCATAAAGAGCTCCGCTTCGAGCATCCAGCGAGCGTCTTGGCATCGCCACTTGGCTGAATACTCGCCCCCTACCTCATCGCCGCTTGTTGCCTTGCCCGTCCATACCCCAGACTCCAAGGCTATGGCGGAGAGTGGTGAGACCTCGACGTGAGTCGCTTCTCTTAGATAGGACAATCGATCAGCATCGCCAACTTCTGAGCGCCAAAGATCTAACTGCTGGGCTCTACCTACAAAGAGATCACTGTCTGTCCCCGTCACCAGCACGATGTCCTCATCAAAGAGTCCGGCCATTGCGTCAAGGTCGTCGTCACGAATAGCGACATTGAATGCCGTTCGAGCATCTCTAACTCCTTGATCCGTGCAAGACTCAGCTATGGAACCAACGCTCGCGGACGCAGAAATCAGGGTTACAGCAAGCAGCACGGTGGGGCGTAAGCGCATCTTCGTTTTCTTCCGTTATTTTGGCGCCATTATAGCGCGCCAGTATGCAGCCTATTGCGATCACTCACCACAGCTCGCAGCGACCGGGAAGATCTCCCTCTAGCCCGTCAAAGCCTCTTCAATCTGTGGGAGGCGCTCCTTTCCAAAGAACATCTCGTCCCCAACGTAGAACGTGGGAATACCAAAACAACCTCGCTCCACAGCGGCCGCTGTGTTTTCTACCAGCTTGGCTTTAACCGCAGGGTCAGCGGTGCTTTCGAGCAAAGACTGTCCATCGAGACCCGCGGCGTTCATTGTCTCCACAAACACCTCGGGATCGTCCATCTTCAGGCCTTGCTCCCACATGCTCGCTAAACCAGCTTCCAGGTAAGCCTCTAGAATCCCTTGGTTTTGAGCCGCGATGGCACCGCGCATCAATAAAAGAGTATTCACGGGGAAGTGAGGGTTAAAACTGAACTTGTGTAAATCGTACTTCGCAATAAATCGCTGCATCTCCAGCTGATCGTATTCCAGTTTCCCCGCGACGCCATTAAAGGCCATCATTGGTGGTTGGTTGCCCGTTGACTTGAATATGCCCCCGAGCAGGCATGGAACGACAGTGAGAGTAGCTTGGGTACGTTCCAGCAGCGGGGGTAGCGCTTTGTAAATGAGGTATGCATTGGGGCTGCCAAAATCAAATATCAACTCTAGTTCTTTACTCATAATGAATACTCTTTCTCCAAAAAAATGTGCGCTGACGTGTTTCTACAACAGCTCAGTGAAAAATACATTGCCGGCCGTGCATCCTGAACTGCGCGCTCTAGACCAGCTTGGGAGCATGGTTCCACCATGCAAGATCGGAATAAGCGCGAAGGTCTAGCTCGTGCGTCCACGCAGATCGATGCTGATTCGCGAGATGAAAATAGGTGTCTGCCATATGCTCAGGCACAAGCAGGCCATCCTGATCCTTGCCTTTCGCTTCTCGCAACTTCGCAAAGTTTTCAGGGCCTAGCATTTTGCCCAAGGTATCCGGCGCATCCACCGCTCCATCAATCAAAACATGAGCAACGTGGACTCCCTTGGACGCATACTCTGCGTTTAGCGTCTGACACAACATGCGGCGCCCTCCCATAGCAGCGGCGTGGGAGTGTTGACCTGCATTGCCTCGCACCGCAGCAGTCGCTGATGTCACCAACAGTGTCCCACTGCCGCGAGCCTCCATCAGCGGAAGCACCGAGGTTGCCACTCGAAACAGAGCGAAGGTTGCCAGTCGCCAGCCCATTTCGAACACCTTGTAGTTCGTATCCATCAAAGCGCGATTTCCGATCTGCGCCCCAAGGTTAAACAGAACGACCTCAATGGGGCCAATATTGGCTTCTGTCTCTGCAACAAGATCCTCAATAACACCGTCGTCGATGGCATTAAGAAGCTTGCCAGTGGCAGATCCGCCTGCGTCTTCTATCTCCGCAACAAGCCGATGGAGACCTTCTTCGTCGCTGCGCCTACACAGCACGGTGTGGTAACCCTCGCGGGCAAATCGCTTTCCTACGGTGCCGCCGATGCCCGCACCCGCGCCTATCACTAAACATACTTTTTTCATTCTTTACTCCTACTGAAACGCTTACCCGCTGCCTACGCAGCGACAGCGCCCTAATCCATAAAAGCTAGAGACATTCGTTATCAGGTATCAGCGATATTCGTTTGATGGTTGCCGCGCTAGCCCCGGGGCCAGCCTTCACGGCAATGTCGCCGTTAGCCAGGGCATTGCCCTGACGGTCACGAGGCTGCAATTTGAGCAGCTTTTTGCCAGAGGCTTTTTCGTAGAAATCTACTGGCTCACTTCTGGCACCGTAAATCTGCTCGTTACCCCATTGAGTCATAGCCACGAACACCGGCATCAGAGACTCACCGCGCTCAGTAAGGCGGTATTCGTAGCGGGTGCCCTGCTCACCAACATCAACGGTCGTCAAAATTCCCTCATCAACAAGCATCGCCAGACGATCGCTCAGAATATTCTTTGCCGCGCCGGTGTTGTTTCTAAACTCACCAAACCGAGTAGCTCCGTAGAAAGCTTCGCGGACCACCAGCAGCGTCCAGGCATCGCCGAATACGTTGAGGAAACTCGCGATGGGACATGTTTGTCGATGTTTCTTTGCCATGTGTTATTCAGTGGTAGCGCATATGGAAGCTGGCCTGGGCTGAGAACTTGTTGTTCTTCTATGGGTCTCCGAGCGCTCTCTTATTCCTCTCAGAATTGACGCCATAGCAAAAGGCTTAACCCAAAGTAGCTATTTTAGTTTTATTTTGCAACCGTTTTTTACAGAGCGTTCCTACAGCCTTCCACGCTGTTGCTAAGGACTCCGCAGAAATTTATGGGCCGCTATCGTTATAGACCCCAAGCCATGGGAAACTGACGCCTCTATAAATAGTACTGGCTGGCAATAAGGGAAATTCATGAGCGACCAACGTCATCTTGTGTTCGGCGCAGGTTTAATCGGCGGGTATATAGCTGGCGGACTCTCGCTGGCCGGACTCAATTGTACTTTGGTCGCCAGGCCATCGGTCCGCGACGCTCTATCAAATGGGCTGCTACTCAGTGACTATCTCGGCAATGAGGCCAGTCTCGTAACGCCGTCTTTTGCGGATGCCGAGCAGCGCATCCACTACGACTATCTCTGGCTTACGGTGAAGTGCACAGCCATTGAATCAGCACTGGAGGAGATGGCCGCATTTATTGGTAGTGACACCACCATCATATGCTGTCAAAACGGATTGGGCAGTGATCAGGCGATAAGGGCGCGATTTCCAGATATTCGTGTCGTTCAGGCCGTCTTCGGCTCTAACGTAGCGCAGCCTGCTCCCGACCGATTACACCGGTCGACTCAAGGTGTCATGGTGATCGAAGAGGACGGACGAGGTGACATCGAAGCGATGGCGGAAATGGTAAACACCGAACTAATGCCCACCCGCGCCAGCTGTGACTTTGGTAGCGAGCAGTGGGCAAAGCTGCAATTGAACCTTGCCAACGCAGTGAATGCCCTTGCAGACATTCCCGTAAAGAAGATGCTCGAGAACCGAGACCTCCGCCGACTCATCGCGGCATTAATGCGCGAAATGCTGACGGTAACGGATAAAAAAGGAATGAACTTGCCGCGACTGTCACCGCTCCCGCCGCACTGGCTTCCCCGACTCATTAACACCCCTGACTGGCTATTCCATCGGCTTGCGCAAAAGATGCTCGCTGTCGACCCAACGGCTCGCGCCTCCATGTGGTGGGACCTGAAAAATGGCAAGACAACAGAGGTAAACTATCTCAACGCGGCCGTGGTGCGCGAAGCCGAAAAACTCGGACTCAAAGCGCCGGTAAACCAACGGGTTGTTGAGCTGATTCGTCAGGTGGAGAGCGGTGTACAAGACCGCAACTGGGAGCCCGCGGAACTATCCGAGCTTTTACTCAAGGGGAAAGCTTAGCGCAGCGCCGCTCCTGATTCGTACCTTGGAGCATGCACTGCGAGTGACAAGGAAACTCCTTGCCACGGTTTATCGAGACAGATGCTAGGGCTTACGGAAGAGCAAGGTGAATCGGTCCGTATTACCAGTGACGGATTTGCGCCCGACTTCATACTCCAGCTCGTCGTCCGCTCGGTAATGCAAAGTGGAGTAGTCAACGAACTCAAAGCCAGCAGCTTCGATTTCTTTAATGGCCTGAACGGGATCAACGCGACGACGGTTCTCAGGTGTTTCGGACTCCATGTGACGCTTTGTGTGATCGACCACACCGTAAACACCACCTGATTTAAGCGCGTCAAAGGCAGCCCCGTGCATACCGGCACGACCGGTTGCGTCAAAGTTGTGCACGTTACGGAAGGTCAGGACCATATCGATGTCTTCAACATCCAGGGCCACAGAATCCATCGTGTAATAACGAGAACCGGATTCCCTACGCATATTCGCTTCGTCATCGATGACGGTAACGCCTTCAAAGCCGGGCTCGGTCAACAAGCCATCCTTCAAACGACCAGCGCCAAGGGCAACATATAGCTTTCCATTGTCCGCAAGCACAGGGGCCAACACTCGCGTGTACCAACCGCCCCCGGGAATCAGCTCCAGAACGCGCATATCGTCCTTTAGACCAAAGAAGTTTAGCGTCTCCAGGGGCTTACGATTGCGATCACGCTCGCGGTGAGCTTCTGGGCGGCTTTCGTCTGCGAGCGCTGCGGTAACTTTATCGTCGATATCCGCTGCAAAGGCGGGTACTGCCGCGACGAGCGCCGCAGCGGCTAGTAAAAATGTTCTCATTGCTCTGTTCCTTGATAATCGGTGAAACTTCGATAGTTTTTGCAATCGTGGATCTTCGACGATGGTAAGCACACACGCCAGTGTGAGCAACAGTCTACGAAGTCTGGCAGCCTGAAACTCAAATTCCCTTTCATAAGCGTTAATGCTTCAAGCTTGGAACCCGATTGATTGATCTCACCAAACTAATACTCTTTGTGCCCACTATGCTGCTCATCTCGGCCACCCCCGGCATGTGCATGACTCTGGCTATGACTTTAGGCATGACCGTAGGCCTGAAGCGCACCGCTTGGATGATGGCGGGAGAATTGCTGGGCGTTGCACTGGTCTCAACCCTAAGCGGCATCGGTGTCGCCAGCTTGATGCTCCGGTATCCGACGGCCTTCACTGTGTTCAAGCTCATCGGAGGGCTGTACATGGTATGGCTGGGCCTGCAGTTGTGGCGATCCCGGGGCGCTATGGCCATCTCGAGTGAAGAACTGGACAGCTCTGCCTTTCCCGCTGGCCGAATTCTGGCACTGCAGGGATTCGTTACGGCAATTGCCAATCCCAAGGGCTGGGCGTTCTTTATGGCGCTATTACCGCCGTTTATGCTGACCGCCAGCGGCCCTATCAATGCGCATAATGGTGCTGTTCTGCTGATCATATTGCTCTCAGAACTTTTCTGCATGACTCTGTACGCAACGGGCGGAAAGGCTTTACGGCAGCTTCTAAAGCAGCGCAGTAACGTCGCGGTACTAAACCGTGTTGCCGGCACGCTAATGATCGGCGTGGGAATATGGCTAGCTGTCTCCTGACCGTAAGCTCGCCACTGATACCCTCGGCAAAGAAGTAGTGCTGTAGTTTGCTACTCTTCTGCTGCGCATTGCGCGGCCCGCGATTTTGGAGAACCTATGCCATTCCTTAACAATGTCAGCAACGCCATGAGCCTTAAGCTCAGCATCGCGGTTGGCCTAACGGCTCTTTCGTTCAACGCCTTCGCGGCGCCGAACGCATCTCTAGCCACTACGGTCGAAACGCCAGGTGTCACCGCACCGCTCACGCCCGCACAGATTGCTCGGGCTTACCCGGAAGACGCTCTGAGTGGTGCAGCGGTAGACGAGCCCGTGCTCCTTAAGAGCAAGGGTGGCATGTCGATCCGCGTGGTTAAGCTGGCGGAGGGTTTGTCTCATCCTGACGGCTTAGTGTTTTTACCCGGTGGACGGGAGATGTTGATAACCGAGCGGCCCGGGCGTCTCCGGCTGGTAACAGATGGCGTTCTTAACCCAACACCCATCGCCGGGCTCCCTGCCCTTAACAACGTTGGGCTGGGCGGTTTACACGACATTGTTCTTCACCCGGATTTCGTCACTAACCAGCAGTTGTACATCTCCTATACAAAAGATCGGGAGCCAGAAACAGGAACCACGCTCGCGGTCCTGCGTGCGCGTTTTGATGAAGGTCGCTTGAAAGACGTTCAGGACATACTGGTAGCCGATGCCTGGGAGAGCCCCTTGGGCACCTATGGCGGACGCATGGTGTTTGGGCCTGATGGCATGCTGTACATCAGCGTGGGCGATCGGGACGGCACCACCTCCAGTGATACCTCCAGTGCACGGCCCGAAGCGCAGAGCCTCATGAATCATATCGGGGCGATCTTACGCGTCCGTGAAGACGGATCGGCCCCATCGGACAACCCCTTCGTAAATGACCCTAATGCGAAAGATGAGATCTACAGCTATGGACACCGGAACGTTTATGGCATCGCTTGGGATCCTAACTCCGGGGAGATGTGGGCATCAGAGTTTGGCCCTGCCGGGGGCGATGAGATCAATCGAATCATCCCCGGGCATAACTACGGCTGGCCACTGGTCTCTTTGGGCAGGCATTACTCAGGGAGTCTAGTCTCGGAGCAGCCCTGGTATCGCGAAGGAATGGACAACCCTTTGTTCTTCTGGAACCCAGCCTTTAACCCAGAAAACATGTTTTTTTACAGCGGTAATAAGTTCCCACGCTTAAAAGGCAGTCTGATGGTAGCGGGCGCTGGTTCTAAGACCGTCGCGCAGATGAGTATCCGAGGCGACTTCATCAAGCAGGGCGACACCATGCTCACAGAACTTGGTGTGCGCTTTCGTGATATTCGCGAGGGACCAGATGGCTACATCTACCTGCTAACCGAAGGCAGGCTGAGGGGGCCGCGGGATACCGACGGTATGCTGCTACGTGTTGAACCACCTTCTCCCGCTGCAGCGACGGCATCTGCAGAGGGCGCGGTGCTCCCAAATGCCGAAGGCAAGCAACTGATCCAAAGAGCCTGCGGCAGCTGCCACGGTGTCGATATGGTAATAGCTGAACCAAGAAACCCTGACGATTGGAAAGAAGTGCTTAACAGCATGATCGGCAAAGGTATGAACCTGAGCGATGATGAGTACAACCAGGTCCTGACTTACCTAACTGAACAAGTAAGAGCTCCCTAGAGAAACTCAAATCAGGGCCAAAGCAGGATTAATGAACCCCCTCTCAAAGGCCTACTGATCGAGCTCCCGATACTTGTCTTCGCTGCTCTGAAGCAAGCTGTCAGCCCGTTGTTGCACCGAGTCAATGGCGTTTGCAGGCTTATCCATCTCGAGTTGTAGGGCAGCGTCCGGCTCTTGCTGAGATTCACCAAAAGTCTGCTCCCCCGGCGATGACGAAATATTCGACATCACTAGAAAACCCACAATAAGCGCAGCCAGTAAGACTCCGATGATTCCCATGAGTAAACCTCCCTTAACGCCCGTCTCGAAATTTCAAACCGAGCATCGCTGATTCATACAACATACATAGTATAGGATGGCAGAGTAATCACCGAGACCGGTGTATTCCCGTTACAACACAGAACCATTGAGGCCACAAACTATGATCTTATTTCGAGCCGCAGAATCGACAAGCCAGGGCTTTGCGCGGCGCACACTGCAACAGATGCTTATCGTCCTCGTCTTCGCCGCTTCGTCCCACGCTCGGTCCGCTGACCTACCATCTCTGGCGGATAAGGTTGCTGGCGCAGAGCATATGCCGGGGTATTTCGACCTCTATTGGGATAGCTCAGCGGGGGCTATGTATCTGGAGATCGACAAGCTGGATACGGAATTTCTATATCAGGTATCTATGGGCTCTGGTCTCGGGTCCAACCCCATTGGTATTGATCGCGGGCAGGTTAGAGGCACTCACATCCTCGAGGCCAAACGTGTCGGCCCACGCGTTTTACTCATTGAGCCCAACTACCGGTATCGCGCCACAAGCGACAATCAGCTAGAACGAACCGCCGTAAAGGACGCTTTTGCGCCCTCGGTTCACTGGGGATTCGACATAGTCGCCGAAGGCGATAGCAGCATCCTCGTCGACGCAACCGAGTTTTTCTTACGTGATGCTCGAAACGTTGTCGGCCAAATCAAGCGACGAGACCAAGGCAAGTTCAAGTTAGAAAAGTCTCGAAGCGCCATCTACCTGGACAACACGGCCGCGTTCCCCGAGAACATCGAAGTGGAAGCCATGCTCACCTTTACCAGTGATGCTCCCGGTGACCTGGTCAACAAAGTGGCGGCGACGGGATCGTCGATAACGCTTAGACAGCACCACTCCATCGTGAAGCTTCCCGACGACGGTTTTAAAACCCGTATTTCAGATCCAAGGATTGGCACCAATGGCCCGACGATTCAGGACTACGGCACGGCCATCGGCGAAGACCTGGTCGTTCGTCTTGTTGCCCGCCATCGTCTAGAAAAGAAAAACCCCAGCGCAGCGCAGTCCGAGGCGATCGAACCGATTGTTTACTACCTTGACCCCGGTGTTCCCGAGCCTATCAAGAGCGCACTGATAGAAGGTGGCCGCTGGTGGAACCAGGCGTTTGAAGCCGCCGGCTTCATCGACGCGTTTCAGGTTCGCGAGTTGCCCGCGGGAGTAGACGCGCAAGACATCCGATACAACATGATTCATTGGACACACCGACGTACCCGCGGCTACTCCTACGGCTACTCCGTGGTCGATCCGCGTACCGGTGAAATCATCAAAGGAAACGTCAACCTCGGTAGCTTGCGCCTACGCCAGGACTATCTCCACGGGCAGGGACTCATACCGGGATTTGACTATCTTGCTTCGGCCACAGGAAACAATTCCGCCTCAGTAAACTTGGCACTTGATCGCGTTAGGCAGCTCTCGGCTCACGAGATAGGCCACACCCTTGGCTTTCCTCACAATTATCTCGCCAGCAGCTATGGTCGTGAGAGCGTCATGGACTATCCAGCACCCTTGGTAGAAATCACGGAGGATGGCGAGCTGGATTTCTCCAATGCCTATCCTCAGCGAATTGGCGATTACGACAAGCTGGCGGTACGCTATTCCTACACACAATTTGACGAAAGCGCGGATGAAGCGGCTGAACTAGGGAAGATTGTTCAAGAGAGTCTGGATAGCGGGCTTCTCTTCATGGCGCACAACAACAATAACTTCCGGGGTGCAGGACATCCCTACGCGAGCGTCTGGGACAACGGCGACAATCTGGTTGATCACCTGAAGCATGAAATAAAGGTACGTGAAATCGGCTTGAACAACTTCGGAGAAGAGCTGATACGCGCCGGGGAACCCGTCTCGACCCTAGAGTACGTGTTGTTGCCGCTGTACATGCACCACCGCTTTCAAATGAACGCAGCAGCCCAGAGTATTGGTGGCGCCGACTATCGCAACACACTGCGCGGCGACGGCCAGCAAGCGTTTACCATTATTGATGCCGAAGAACAGCGCGATGCGCTGTCCACCGTGCTGTCGACTCTGGATGTCGACTTTCTCACCCTGCCCAAGGACATACTCGCGCTTCTGCCACCACGCGCCCAACGCTTTGATCAAGGCGAGGCCTTCCCAGGCCGGACCGGTCTGTACTTTGATGCCCTGGGTGCCGTTGAAGCATCGGTCAGCCTCACCGTGCAAACGGTACTGCACCCCGCACGTATGGAACGTGTAGTCGCCTACGGCAGCATGGGTGACTACCCTACTCTCGAGGAAGTAGTCGATGCTATTCTCGAAGCCACATGGTCTGCTGAGGAACCCAATGATGACTATCGAAAAAAGGTCCTGCAGGTTGTTCAGCAAGTGACTACTCGGGAAATGATGATCAGTGCCAGCAATCCAAAAATTAGCGGCCTCGTTCGAGCCGTATTAGTCGATCGCCTTAACCGCTTGCGCGCTGATCTAGAAAAGAAGTCAAAGCGTGATGCGCACCGTTACAGCATGGCGGCAGAGATCCTTCACTGGCAGGAAACAGGCGAAGCACCAGACTCGGTATCTCTAAAAATGCCCCCGGGAGATCCTATCTAAATGCGCGAAATAGACCCGAAAGCCCTATTGCTACCCATCGTGATGATTGCTGTGCAGTCGCAAGCCGACGAGCTAGCGAAAACGCCCGATGCTCAGGCCTTTCTCGAGATGGATCGTCAAATCATCGAGGCGTTTTTAGTGGGCGATGCAGCCGGCTATTCCGCTAGGATGAGTGACGACTTCTTCCTGTTCCAAAAAGGTAACCGTGCGGGCAAGGATTATGCAGCGGGTATGGTCAGCACAATCAATTGCGAAGTAAGTGACCCTCTAGCACTAAGCTCGCCGCAGATCCTTAAAGTCAGTGAAGACGCCTACGTCCTTAGCTATCGCATAGACATTCAAGCGAACTGCGCAAGCGGTGACATCTCAATCACCCTACCAACGCCTGTTCGCGCGTCAACACTGTGGGTATACAAGGAAGACAGCTGGCAGATCGCTTATCACGGCGAGAACGCCATCATCACGCCTGATTCCGCTGCCAATTCGCCACCTCTCGCAAATAGAGAAAGTTTGGGGTCGAGCGAAGCTGCACCGGTGGGTTCCTTACTCGAGTCACTGCTGGCTGTGGAGTCCGCTGTTTGGAAAACATGGCGCACTCATGATGCAAACGCTTTGGTGAAGCTCACGGCTGAAGACATTTCCTTTGTAAACGTGTTTGGCGACTACTTTGCCAATAAGATCGATACCATCGCTAACTGGACCGGCCCCTTCTGTGATGTAGACAGCTTCGCCCTTAGCGGGGGTGACGCCACACAGGTATTACCGAACGTGGCAGTACTGACGCTAACGGGCAGCGTAAAAGCCACCTGTGGTGAACAACAGTTTGATGATATGCCTGTCTATCCGACCACTGTGTATGTAAACGACGGCGAAAACTGGAAATGGGCTTTCGGTTTTAACGCACCCTAGCGACCGTGCTTCAGTAAGACCGGTTTCACTTTCCGAAATAGACCATGTTGGGCGCATCGGAGCGAGCTACCACGATGTCCATCAACCCATCGCCGTTCAAATCATCGACCGCGAAACCGTAGGTGGTGCCCTCCTTCTCAACAAACGGGTCGCCAAGTCCGTCGCCAAACCGTATCGCGGTGAATTTTCGACCACCCTCGTTGAACCATACTGTCGAAGGCGCCTCGATAAACCCAACGATTAAATCTGTTCGTCCGTCCCTATCCACGTCTTCGGCAAGTATCGCGTAGGGTCGCTCCACTGAGTCTGTCATGGATTTGAGTGAACTAAACTCCAGTTCTGGCTCTCCGTAGAACACACCGACGCGAGGTGCCGCGATCACCTGGTTGCCCCCATCAGGAGCAGAGCCTCCTACCCCCGTACTCGATCCGGGAGAGATGATCGCGATGTCAATTCGACCATCGTTATCAAAGTCCGCGACAGCGGCAGAACGATAGCCAACTGTCGGCGGGCCAAAGGCTTTGCTTTCGGCAAAGCCACCTCCGCCGTCATTCAAGCGCAGCTCGCTCTGACCACCGTCACGGTGAGGTATGATCAAATCGACATCGCCATCGCCGTCAACATCCGCAGGTGTGATGGTGGTCGCGGATCCGCGATAGATTACCTCGCAGGACTCGCTAAAGCGGCCCATGGCAACCCCAAAGCATACAAAGCTATCGGTAGTTTTGCGCCCGCCTCTGTTTGCAGCAATCACGTCTGAAAGACCGTCGCCATTAAGGTCAGCGACAGACAGGTGTCGGGTATTCCAATCGGGAGAGCCGAACTGCTGGACCTCCGTGAACACTCCCTGTCCATCGTTGTGCAACACGCGTTTAGGGTCGGGAGAATCGTTGCTCACCAGCATGTCCAAATCGCCGTCACCGTCCAGATCAAATAGCTCGCCGGTGTAGGATCGATCAGGCCCGGGACCTATAGATGAGATCGGTGAAAAACCTCCCTCTCCGTCGCCATAGCGAACCAGATTCTGCAATGGCCAGTGGCGGCCTTTCACCAGAACGATATCCAGATGCCCGTCTCCGTTGGTATCACCGATGCTTGCATTGGCCGACGGGTATGCCTCTTCCTCCAGGGTCAGGCCTTGAGTAAAGGAGCGACCGCCCCCGCCTTTGGTATTAACCGCAACAGGGGATTGGCAAGCCGTCACTATGACGGTAGCGATAAACGAGGCTACTACGAACGATAAAGTTTTTGTCATACCCCAGTATAAGAGGGAAGCATGGTATTTTCTCGGATCCAACACTCGAGGACAGGCCCATGAGCGAGTCAATGATTCTTCACCATTACGAAAGCTCTCCTTTTGCAGAAAAGATCCGACTGATGTTTGGCTACACGAACAGCAGTTGGCACTCCCTTCTGTCGCCAGCCTGGCCGCCACGACCCAATGTTGACCCATTGTCAGGCGGGTATCGACGCATACCAATCGCCCAGCAAGGCGCCGACATCTTTTGTGACTCGGCACTGATCGCTCAAGAAATCGCCGTCGCTACTAACCAGCCGACCTTAGACCCTTACAAGGTAGACGGAGCGACGCTGGAGCTTATGCAGGAAGCTCAGGGTGACGGCTTCTTTGCGGCAATCACATCGGTGTCGGCACCTAAGCTCCTTGGCACTATGATCATGAATTTTGGGCCCGTGGGAACTTACCGCTTCATCAAAGACCGCAGCGGCATCCTGGATGGCGGCACCACCGCCGCGAAGCCCGCAAAAGACGCGCGTAACATCATGTCTGGCATCTTCGACACTCTTGAGCAAATCTTGGGCGATAGCGAGTGGCTTGGCGGCAGTGTCCCCAGCGCTGCAGACTTTGCGGTGTATCACCCTCTGTGGCTCCACCTAAATTGCGGCGGAAAGTTTCCCTCCGCAGCTAAAAATGTTTTGCGATGGTACGAAGCGGTCAGTGCTTTCGGCCAAGGTCAGCGTACAGAAATCACTCAAGGCGATGCCTTCGCGAGCGCCAAAAGTGGAGAGCCGCGTCCTTTGCCCGCCAGCGATTCCAGCAGTGAATTTGAGATCGGCCAAAGCCTCGAAATTCAGCCCGAGGACTACGGCGTTGTACCGGTCACCGGACTCTTGGCCGCAATCACAGCAGAACGCGTAATCCTAAAACGAGAGACCCGGGATTTCGGTACCTTGCACGTACACTTTCCGCGCGCTGCCTACGCCTTGAAGTCAGCAGCGCTGGACTCGCACTAAGATTATGGCACCAACGAAAAGCTGGAAACGATTACGAGCCTGTCGCGTCTGATGACAGCAATGCATCCAGCACGGCGCGAACTTCGCTGGCCCATATCTGCGATACCTTGGAACCCGCTGGCAGGTTCGTGCTTCGCCGTCGGTAGGCTACGTTGCCCTCACCATCGACTACCAGTAAGCCCGGAATAAAGTCGATGCTCCAGGCATCACCGATGCTATCCGCGTCGGCAATCGCAACCAGAGGGAAACCCAAAGACTTGGCGTAGGCTGCAGCGTCACCATAGCCCCGCTCTTTGTGATTTAGGCTAATAATCTGTACACCTGCTTCAGCGTATTCAGCTTGAATCTCAGCCGCACGTGGCATGAAAGCTTTGCAATAGGGACACCACGTAGCCCAGAACAAGATCACTGCCGGCTTACCGCCAAGCACATCAGGAAAATCTACAGACTCTCCTGTAATTAGGTCCTTACCAGTCCAAGGGGGGGCGACATCACCTTGAGTGACAGCAATACTCTGGGTTGAAAGCAGCGCGAGCAGTGCAGCTACAAAAATTTGCTTCATCAATTTTCACCTGTGGGCATTATTGGGTCATCCTAAATCATCTAGGTACATAGAGCTCTTCAGCTCAAGTTCGACAACAGTAGAGCAGCAAAGATTCCCCTGCAAAAAAAGTTGTTTACCCCAAAACTTGTCAGGGTTCGCTTTCCCTCCAGCGTCCTACTCATTACTGTTCTCCGCTTGGTTCTTAGTGTGGTTTTGCTTCCACTCCATCGCTCGACGAACCCGCTTCTCTACCGAAGGATGGCTGTAAAAGAGCATCTCCTGCAAAGGTGACGGTCTGGGATAGCGGTACTCTGCTGTCTTCACCAGCGCGCCTGCAAGCGCGTCCGGCAGGTTAACGGTTTCCAGCGAATACTGGTCTGCAGCGTTTTCTCCCGCACGAATCACTCCGTTAGTCACAGGCTGAACTAGCGTAAACACCAAACCCAACATAAACAAAAACACGGGTAAGCCCGCAGGATCAGATAACCTGGCCTTCGATCCAAACAAACGGGCGAAGCAATCAAAAAAACGATCTATCAAGAAGAACGACAGTAGCGCCAAGGCACTCAGCGCAAATAACATCCGCCATACATGACCAAGCACGTAGTGGCCGATCTCATGGCCCGTAACTGCCTTAACTTCATCCAAAAGCGCCCTGTCGATAGCAACATCAGATATCGCAATCCGCGCAGCAGACCCAAGCCCCGACACATTCGCCGTGAAGTTGTTTGACTGACGGGAACCGTCGTACATAAAGATACGCTCGCGCTCTATTCCCGCCTCGTCCGCCATGGCCTCCAGGGCGTTGCGAACTTCTCCTTTTGGCACGGCTGTGTAGTCGTTGAAGAGCGGCTCAATAAAAGTGGGTGACAAAATCAGCATCAGCCCTGCCATCGCCATTGTGAACCCGCTTGCCCAGAGCCACCAACCGCGCCCGGTGCGGCGGATAAACCAATACAGCCCCGAAAAGAACAAACTACCAAAGGTCACCGACGTCCCAATGGAGAGAACGGCTTGCTGCAGCCAATCACCGGCGGGCTGGCTTGTCCGTCCGTATCGGGTCTCGCGCAAAAACTCCGACACATATTCCCAAGGAAGGTTGAGCAGGGAGTAAACAAAAGAAAACACGACTGAGGTAAGCAGTGCGTTTAACCAATGACGATGCTCTGGGACCTTGCTGCTGACTTTTTCCAGCACTCCCATTCGCACTATGAGCAGCGTAATCAGCGCCGACACCAGCAACTCCCACAGTGTCAGCCAGTGTGCACCCGCGGTGTAAGCCGCTGCCTTGGCTAAAGCTTCAGGGCCCAGGCTATCTATGTAGGCTTGAGTCGCTAATTCGGGATCAAACAAGGCTGACATTCAGACGTCTCTCGTCGTGTAGGCACACGCAGTTTACTTAATCGGCGTTATGTTGCGCAGACAACTCTATGAGGAACCCCGTTCGTTGGACGAGGGTGAGCAACGCGCCTCAGCCCACAAGTTTAGGTAAACATGCGTTATTGAGTAAGATAGTCCACTCGCAAGCAAGCCTCACACAATAAAAAGGGAAGCCCCATGAGCGAAAACACCCGCGAGTCAGTGACGGAAGTCGACGTAGTCATCGTAGGAGCCGGCTTTGCTGGTATGTATCAGCTTTACAGGCTTAGAGAGGCAGGCTTTAACACGACTGTTCTGGAAGCAGCCGATGATGTGGGTGGCACCTGGTACTGGAACCGCTATCCCGGAGCGCGCTGTGACATCCTCACCGTGGACTACTCCTACAGTTGGGATCCTGAGTTACAGAAGGAATGGACCTGGAGTGAGCGTTACGCGACTCAACCAGAAATTCTGCGCTACGCGCAAACGGTTGCCGAGAAGCACGATCTTCGCCGCGACATACGATTCAAGACCCGGGTTCAAAGCGCGACCTGGAATGAGGACACGAAGCGCTGGGCATTGCTCACCGATCAAGGGGATACCGTATCTGCCAAGTTCTATGTCATGGCTACCGGCTGCCTGTCCATGCCCAAAGTTCCCGACGTTCCCGGCGCAGGCCAATTCGCTGGGGAGACCTACTTCACGAGCAGCTGGCCCCATGAGGGAGTCGACTTTACGGGCAAACGCGTTGCCGTCATCGGAACAGGTTCATCGGGCATCCAATCCATACCCCTAATCGCCGAAGATGCAGAACAGCTAACCGTGTTTCAGCGAACTCCCAACTTTTCTTTCCCTGCGCATAACGGCCCCGTGGCTGAAGCGCGTTTAGAGGAATACAGCCGTGACGTTGAAGCCTATCGCCAGGCCGCTAGAGAATCTTTAATCGGCGTTCCCGCCGACAAACCCACCGTGTCGGCCATGTTAGTGGATGAGGAGGAACGCATCGCCGCTTACGAGGATGTTTGGAAGACCGGCGAGTTGGCGAAGCAAATTAAGTTTAACGACATTCAGGTCAATCCAGAGGCAAACGAAACGCATCGTCAGTTCATGCACGATAAGATTCGAAATACTGTGAATGACCCCGACGTCGCTGAGCTGTTGTGCCCGACCAACCATTACATCTTTACCAAGCGCCCCTGCCTCGATACCAATTACTACCAGACCTTTAATCTGCCGCACGTGCGCCTCGTTGATCTGCACTCGCAACCAATAACGAGCATTACCGCTAAAGGTATCGATATCGGAGGTGATCACCCCGAACAGCTGGAGTTTGACGCGGTCGTATTTGCCACGGGCTTTGACGCTATGACCGGCGCTATCGTTGGCGTCGATATCACAGGACGCGACGGCGCAACTCTCCGCAGCGCCTGGGACGAAGGCCCCAAAACCTACCTGGGACTGATGACGGTCGATTTCCCTAATCTATTTATGATCACCGGACCGGGCAGTCCGTCAGTCTTGTCGAACATGATGGTGTCTATCGAACAGCACGTTGACCTCATCACCGATACGCTCGAGCACTTGCGCAGCAACGATCTCGATACCATCGAACCAACAGCTCTCGCCCAAGACCGCTGGATGCAGCATGGCAATGACTTCGCCGACCTCACGCTACTGCCGACTGCAAATAGCTGGTACATGGGCCGAAACGTTCCGGGCAAGCCCCAAGTGTTTCTGCCTTACGTTGGTGGTGTAGGACGGTATCGAGCGATTTGCGATGAGATGGTTGAGCGCGACTATTTGGGCTTTACCGTGGGGGGACCCAAAGGCTCGCAAACCCATGACGGCGTGATCCAGCCCGTCAAACCAGACATGATCCTGACCCTGGAGATGATCGAAGAGGCCGGAGCACCGCCTTTTGAGTCCGTGTCAGTCGAAGAAGCTCGAGCAATGGCCGACGGTATGGGAGAAATGTTCCCGCCGGGACCGGAGGTCGGAGAGATCATCGACGGCACACTACCGGGAGCCGATGGCAGTAAACTCGAGTATCGCCTTTACCGACCTGCCACACCGGGGCCTCACCCCATCGTGGCGTACTTCCACGGCGGAGGCTGGGTGTTGGGCAGCCAATCATCCGACGATCCACTGTGCCGCGACCTCTGCAAACAGTCCAATGCCATTTTTGTATCGGTGAATTATCGTCACGCGCCGGAAAACCGATTTCCTGCTGCAGTGGACGACGGCCTGGCCGCTACGCGCTGGATTGCTGATCATGCCGAAGAGCTGGGCGGGACCCCGGGGCAGCTCGCGGTGGCAGGTTGGAGCGCCGGCGGAAATGTTGCTGCCGTCACTGCGCAGCAGGCAAAACTCGCCGGTGGCCCTGATATCTCAGGACAGATACTGCTTAACCCGGCAGTCGACGGCGCTATGAACACCCAGTCAATCATAGATAACGCTGAAGGCTACACGCTCACTCGATCATTAATGACTTGGTTCTGGGACAACTACTGCGACCCTGCGGATCGCAGTGACCCCAAAGCGTCGCCGCTGCGCGCAGACGACTTGTCAGACCTTCCCCCAGCTATGGTCATAACCTGTGAGTTCGATCCCCTTCGCGATGAGGGCGATGCCTATGCCACGGCGCTGAGTGCTGCGGGTGTTCCCGTACATCACCTCCGGGTCGATGGTCACACCCACATGTCGGTAAGCTGGGTCGACGTCATCGTATCGGCCGCTTTTGTGCGAACAGAAATGGCCCACGCCATACAGAGAGTTTTCAACGGCGAGGAGATTAGTGCATAGGGTGTTGAATTGGCGCATAGAACCCAGGACGGTCTAAGGGTGAAACAACTCCACGCCATTGTGGCTGTTTGTATCAGCTCTATAAGCTTCACTTTGTCGGCTGCGGTCGACTTGGTGGTCGACAGTGAGCGTCTCAATCAAACGATGACCGCCATGACAAGCTTCGGTGGCACCGCTTACGGCGCATCAACGCGGGTTGCTTATAGCGATGCGAACAAGGAGGCGCTCATCTATCTTGACGGCCTAATGAAGAAAGCAGGGCTCACCACACATATAGACGCGGCAGGCAACCTCGTCGGACGTCGACCGGGCGTTGCCAACAACCTCGCTCCCATTTTACTGGGATCACACGTGGATACCGTACCTAATGGAGGTCACTTCGACGGGATTGTTGGCGTCATGTCTGCCATAGAAGTCGCGACAATACTGCAGGAACAGGATGTGTCGCTGAAGCACCCTGCGGAGTTCGTAGTCTGGGCTAATGAGGAAGGCGGCAAAACTGGCAGTCGCGCCGTAGCCGGCGAGGTTGCCTCCAAAGAGTTTGGGCTGCCCAGCCTTGGCAAACGAAGCCTTGAAGTCGGCACTGGTTTTCTTGGGGGGAACCTCGAGAACATTGCAGATGTTAAACGCAGTCCCGGCGACATTGCGGCCTACCTGGAACTCCATATTGAACAAGGCGCGATTTTGGATCGCAAAGCGCTGGAGATTGGCGTCGTAGAGGGTATTGTTGGCATTCGGCGCTGGAACGTCACCGTTCGAGGCACCGTAAATCATGCGGGCACCACACCCATGGACCAGCGCTCCGACGCGCTTTATGCGGCAGCGCAGTTCATGATTCTGGTAAGAGAAGTGATCACTGAGGTCCCCGGCACTCAAGTAGCCACGGTTGGCCGCATCAAGGCGTTT
Organism: Congregibacter brevis; assembly: GCF_045689245.1. GTDB lineage: Bacteria > Pseudomonadota > Gammaproteobacteria > Pseudomonadales > Halieaceae > Congregibacter > Congregibacter brevis. The sequence goes on from NZ_CP136865.1 coordinate 50,941, forward strand.
CCCGGCGCCCCCAACGTGGTACCCGGTGAAGCAGTAATGAGTTTAGAGATTCGAGATCTGAGCATGGATAAGGTCAGTACCTTGTTTGAGCGGATTCAAGCAGCGAGCCAAAAGTTGGCGGGCGAAACGGGAACAAGCTTTCTCTTCGAACAGTTCTACGAATCCCTCGCCGCACCGACTGACGAACTACTACGGAAAGTCATAGAGTCCAGCAGTGACTCCCTGGGCCTAAGCCATCAACGAATGCCCAGTGGAGCAGGACACGACGCGCAAAGCCTCGGAACAATCTGCCCCATAGGTATGATCTTTGTACCTAGCCGAGACGGAGTAAGTCACTCGCCGAAGGAGTACACAAGCCCGGAGCAAATCACTAACGGTGCCAACGTTTTACTCAGAACCTTAATAAAATTGGATAGCGAACTAGATTAGACCTCTAAATCCACTGCCCCATCGTAGAATAGCGCACCACGCACTTAGAGCTCCGCTTCAGTAATGATCCCATTCATAGCTAAAACCATGACGACAGCCACTGAACGTCCGCCTCGTCGTAGCCCAAGGTATTGGACGCGAATCGCGCTGCTAGTGGCGGCGGGGTTGCTCAGTGAATGGGCTAGGGCTAATGCCGATGCCACCACAGCCGCCGACGCATCGCTTGGCGAAGACCACGAGCCGTCTTCAAGTCTGCGGGTAGCCGTTCCCCTTCAGATTGACTACCCGTTGCTAGAGCGTCTTCTGGTCACGCAGTTGTTCACAGGTCCTGAGCAAAGTCGCGACGTATTGGAAGACCCCAGTAGTTGTAGTCAAGTGGTCCTGAGCGAGCCCAATGTCAGTCCCAGTGACTCAAAAATAGATCTGCTGGCCGATGTAAATGCGCGCATCGGCTTCGGTAGCACTGGCAACTGCGCAACGATGCTCACATGGAAAGGCAGGATTGGCATAAGTGGTATCCCCGAGGCGCGAAGTGATGGTACCGCGCTCGGGTTTTCACCGGAGCGCGTCTGGCTTATGAATCCCGCGGGCCAGACTGTGAACAATCCTCAGATACAGGCTCTAGCGGAGTCTAGCGTACGGGGGATATTTGAACGCTTCACCGTAGACCTAAAGCCACAAATACAGTCCATCGAAGAGTTTCTGCCCGATGTACTACCTGATCATTCCAAAGACCAAATAGAAACTCTGCTCTCCACATTACGCGTTGGCGAACTCCGCGCCACGGAGCAAGTGCTGAGCGCTGAGATTACCTTTGAGGTAGACCCTTTAAGCACCGCCTTGGAGCCAGAGCGCGCTCTGAGCGAGGATGAACTGGCAGCCTGGGAGGAACGCTGGCAGCTAATGGATTCCCTCCTGGTTCTCACGGTGAAGCACTACGCAGCCGCGACGCAGTTACAGGAGCTACGCGACGCTTTGTTGGAAGTACTTATCGAGAGTCGATACCGCCTGCGGGACGCACTCAGTGTAGAGCCGAGCACTGACGAGGAGCAGGATCTCGTTCGCGATTGGTTCCTTCAAAGCTGGCAATCGCTGGCCCCCATCCTTCAGCGCATAGGTTTAGACCAGCCCGGTCAGGAACATCTCCTGCTGATAAGCGTGATTGCGGCTACGGATGCACTGGAAGCCCTCGATCAACTGGGACCAAGCGTGGGACTCGACATTTCCGCAAGCGGACTGCGGCGTCTTGCGCGAATGATCAATGGCAGTGCGGGAGACGACTTACTCAATTACTCCGATGCATTGGACCCTGAGCTTCGTCAGCTATTCGAAGATAGCTTTGAGTCCACAGACATAAGCTTCGACTGGCGCTGGGATCTTTCGTTTTTTCCTAAAGCTTTTGCGGCCAGCGATGACCGTTTAAACAGCTGGGCACCAAAGCGGCAGGAACTCGCCGAGTACCTCCCATTGGTTGCCGTACTTCTTGAGGAGTCTATCGACAACGCTATCGCCAGCCGAAAACTCGATAGCGCCTACCAGGAGCTCTTCCGACGGCTCGTTTACACCACCGCCTGGCAGGAAAGCTGCTGGCGCCACTACACGGTGAGTAAGGATCAGAAGTTAGTGCCACTGCGTTCAGGCACGGGTGACGTTGGACTCATGCAGATCAATGAGCGCGTTTGGCGTGGTTTTTACGATCAGCAGCGGCTCCGTTGGGACATTGCTTACAACAGCGATGCCGGCGCCGAGGTGCTCATCGATTACTTGATGAAATACGCGATACGAAAAGGCGAGCATAAGCAAAACGGTGGTGTATCTAACCTCGCACGATCGAGCTACTCCACATACAACGGCGGCCCTAGCAAAGTGGCCCGCTATCGAAGCAGCAAAGCGTCCACCTATGGTAAAAAAGTAGATACAGCCTTCTGGACAAAATACCAGCAGGTGGCAGCAGGCAACGAACTCGCCGTCTCTACCTGTCTGGGCGGCGACCTAAGTGGCCCTGCTATCGTAAGTCGCGGAAAAAGTAGTCGGAACAAGCAAGGAACCTCTCAAAGCTCCACTCACAGCCCTACTCAAAGCCTCATTCAAAGCAGTGTAGTAACGCCACAGAGCTTCACTTTGCAGCTAGGTGTTTTCAGCACCCTTGAAGCGGCACGCTCTTTTGTTACGCAACAGTCACTGGGAGAGGACGCCGTGGTTCGACAAAGACGGACGGTCGATACCAGCCAATATCTGGTGGTGTACGGCGTTTACAAAACACGCGAGGAGGCGGAGACCGCCAGAAAAAACCTTACCCGCTTACAGCCGTGGATCCGTCAGTTCTCCGATATTTAGCGAGAAATCTTCCTGAGTTAGTAAACCACCTTAGCCAGTCTCACCTGACGTTCATCAGTAACGTCCGTCCAAGCGACATAGGCAATATCGCCGACACTCTCTATCACCGGAAAGCCGCTTCGTCGCGAGGAGCCGGTCACACCCACCTCGGTGACGTCCCGAAGATCACCATTGCTGCTATACCTTGAGAGCATGATCTTGGCATTGCTGTCGGTATTATCCATCCAGCTGACAAGTATCTCGCCGTTTTCAAGAATAGTCGTGTCCACGCGTCCGTTGGTGTTGGAAGCTGAAACGAGAATAGGCGCAGAAAACGTTTCTCCACTATTTGCAGACAGGGCCAACTGTACCTTTGGCTCACTGCTTTTAGCAGTAAACCAAGCCACGGCTAGCCTGCCGCCTTTAGCAGCTACCGCAGGACCGTTCACAGGGCATCCGTTTACCTGCCAACCATCGTCATGCACGGCTTGGGGTTGCGACCAGGAGCCATCCACCATTCGCACGATAAAAATGTCTCGAATTTCATCACTTGTGCGATTGCGATAGACAACAACCGGGCCCTTCGGTGTCATTGCTGAACTGGTTTGGCAGCAATCGCAGACCGCTTCGTCCAGCTCCCACTCCTCAAGGTTTTTGCCCTGATAGTCAAACACCGCGGAACGAAGTGTCATGGCTCCGGGAGTCGGCTGGCGCTTGGTATTCCTGCCATCTAGCCAAGTGATGAGCGTGCCTTGATCACCGACCGACGTCATAGACACGAATCCATGCTCAGCCTTGATACCGTCAGTATTTACGCGCTTCCCTATACTCCATTGCTGTTGTTCGACATCAAAGAAACTCGCTGCAATATCGTAGTCATAAGTGTCGACCCCACTGCGTTGTAGCCAGTGAGCGACCATGCCATCCACAGATACCGAGAGCGCCGGAAAGTCCGCCCAGTTAATGAACCAGTTGCCGCCCTCGCTAATCGTCAGGGGTGGGCTCCAGCCCTCTTCGCTCTCTTCTCCTTTACCGTTTCCTTTTAGCGCTCCCCCTAACTTTGCATAAGACAATCGGCTTTTCGTGTTGAGGTCGGTCACCCATGACAGATACAAATCACCGTTGTTGCTGGTCAAACGGGGCAAATGACTATTGACGGGAGCTGGAGACATCACTTCGGTCACCAAGGGTGACTCTGGGGCCAGGCCCAACCGGGACAGCTCTTCCAGGACTTGGGTCCGAGATTGCAGACCCACCAGCTTCGCAGCCACCTCGTTATCGGGAGAAACAATGTAGGTGGTCGGCATAACGTCCGGCCCACGCAATCCCAGCGCTGCGACATCCGACTTGCTAAGAGTGGGAAACACGATGCCCAAGGCTTTCGCTGTTTTGAGCGTTTCTTGACGCGCGGCGTCGTCAAAGTTGACGCCAAAAACGCGAACTTTATCGGGATCCAGCTCCTTACTCAGTGCATTAAGCATGGGGATTTCTTTGCGACAGGGTGAGCACCACTCTGACCAATAGTTAACCACTCGCCAGACTCCGCTGTGCACATCCGCCTGCTGCGCAGTTGCCGTGGCGGAGTTTAGGAGGACTAGCAAAAGCAGAATCTGCAAGGTGTTGCCGCTCAAAAACCTCATGACGTGTGTTTCCTGTAAAGCTACAGACAATAAACCTCAGTGCCCAATGATTGCATAAAAGCGCTAAAAACTAGTAAGCAACCGCTTAAGGCGATAATGTCTTCATCTCAAGCTGTGGCGACAGTTCCAGACAGAGACCCTCCAACAGACGACAGAAGAGAGTGCTTATCGTGATCAACAGATTCCGCCGCTTCGCAAGCATATTTTTGGCCGTCGTTTTGACCTTCGCGATGATCGTCGGCTGCGCCAACAGCAGCTACTTCGAACCGACGCCCTTAGCAGAACCGGATAACGCTATGGTCTACGTTTACCGGCCCGGGGGTAGCAATCCGGGCAAGAAACCCCTGGTCACCAGCTACCCGGAAATACTTGTTGACGGCGAAAGTGTCGGAATGCTGAAGAACAAGCAATACCTTGCGGTGGAGCTAGCGCCTGGCTCCCGCGAGTTTGTCGCTACGGGGCTCACGAAAGACGCTCGCTGGGAACCCAAAGATCGTATGTACTCTCTGAAGCTTGAGGCGGGGAAGAGTTACTTTCTGAGGTTAGGCGTGGAGTTCGACACCAGCGCCATGACTATCGGAAGCTTTAGAGGCCAATACATTATCAACCTCCATAACATAGAAGAGTCAGACGCTGTCTACGAAATCCGATCCTTAAAGAACGCAGCCTTGACTAACTAGTTAGCTAACGCCACGATCCTGATTGTCCCAAAAGGGCTTACGCAGCTCGGTCTTTAGTATTTTCCCGGCACCGGAAAGAGGGAATGGCTCCTCCCGGAAGCTCACGCTACGCGGCCGCTTATAGTTAGCAATGGTCTTGGTATGTTCGATCAATTCTTCAACGGTCACGCTGTGGCCCTCTTGCAGAATCACAATCGCATGCACCGCCTCTCCCCAGCGCTCGTCCGGTATACCGATAATCGACACTGCCGCCACGGCGGGGTGTGTCGACACGGCATTCTCAACCTCGGCGGAGAACACATTCTCGCCACCGGTAACGATCATGTCCTTGAGGCGATCCACGATAAAGATAAAGCCGTCATCATCGCGATAGGCGCCATCACCGGTACTAACCCACCCATCCTTTAATGTTTCTTCGGTTTGCTCAGGACGATTCCAGTAGCCCATCATTGATCCGGGCGATCGCGCGACGATCTCGCCTACTTCGCCGTTGGGTAGGTCATTACCATCTTCGTCACAAATTCGAACCTCAACACCAGGTCCCGCGCGACCCGCAGAGCGCATCTTGCCTGCATTGGGTCCCTCAAGCGTGTGGTTCTCGGCTGGGAGCAGGGTAATGATGGGCGCCATTTCCGTTTGCCCGTAACCCTGCATCCAGTTAACAGTCGGTAAGCGTTCGAGCAATGTATGCATTAGTCCCTCGGGCATAGGCGATGCACCGTAGCCCACCGCGCGCAACGCGCTAAGGCGCGAGGGTTCAAAATCCGGGTGATTCACAAGCATACCCAACATTGTTGGCACCATAAGCGTGTGGGTGACCTTTTCGCTCTCCAGTAAATCCATCACCTTGGACGGATCAAAGCTGGGTAGGAACGTGTGGCACAATCCGAAAGTGCAGGCAGCACCGGAAAAAGCACCGTCAGCAAGATGAAACATAGGGCCAGCATGCAGATAAACATCGCCCATCTGATACTCAGAACCACTACTCACGCTAAGGTTGTTAAACCATAGTGCCTGTTGAGACAACATCACGCCTTTTGGAAATCCCGTCGTACCCCCGGTGTAGTAAAGACCCGCAAGATCCTCTCCACCGCGCTCCGCATCCTCACAGGGCTCATTTGCGGCAATAAGGCTCTCATAATCCAGTGTACCCGCAGGCTTCTCACCTTCACCGGTAAACACGATGTGCGTTAGCGAAAGCTCTGCGGTCATTTCTTCCAGCATGGGTGCAAAAGCATCATCAATAAACAAAACGTTTGCTCCGGCATCACCCACTGCATAAGCGTTCTCCGCCGCAGACCAGCGCGTGTTCATGGGGACTACCGCCGCGCCGGCCCACCAAACCGCAAAGTAAAACTCCAGATAACGGTCGCTGTTCAGAGCGAGGATCGCGACGCGATCGCCCGGAGCGATGTCCATAGCGCGAATAGCCGATGCCAGCCGAGCAACACGATCCTGCATCTCAGCCCAGCTGTGATTCCGACCCAGATGCCTGGTCGCCGGGGCAGCAGGCGTCGCGCGAGCGTTGGACTTGAGAAACTCGGTCACTGAATACATGCTATTTATCCTTATAGTTAATCGCCAATTGCAGAGGCTGTAGTGTAGGCCAGAGAGCGAGCCATGCCAGTTATAATATGCGTGTTGGTTATTAGAGATTACAACAGTATTTCAATTTTACCCATGGAGCTTACGTCAGATGCAGATTGCCCCAGCTCTTCTGCTGATCGCTATTGCAGCGCCGACTTTGGCAGATCTACCCCAGGCTTATCCCGGTTACACCGGTGTGTATAGGGGGTTTTCGTTAGTACTGGATGATCGTTTCGACTCCTTTAACAACGCGGTGTGGTACTCGGGCGATGGTGCCGTTGGCAAAGAGGCGATGTGTCGTTTTCAGGATCAAGGCACTCGTATCACGGGCGGAAATCTGGAACTCATTGTTGATAAGCGACATGTGCCGGGCGGTTGGTCAGAGGATCATCAAAAACTCAAGGATCCCTATGACTACGTCTGCGGTGAAGTGCGCACCCGGCCCGGAAAGCGAATCCTTTATGGCCGCGTAGAGACTCGAATGCGAGCGCCAGACAGGCAAAGCGCTTCCGGGTACATTTCATCGCTTTTCACTTATGTTAACGAAGGCAACAGGCAGTTTGATAGAGAGTGGGAGGAAATTGATATTGAACTGGAAGGAGGCCGTCCCGATGCCTTTCAGGCAAATCTGATTTATGGCCTTGACGCCGAGGCCTGGAGTGAGACTCGTCGCTTTGGGGCCTGGGAACACAAAATCGATGTGGGCCCCGTAGATACCTGGCGCGTATTTGCCATCGAGTGGCTCCCCAAAAGCATAAAGTGGTTTGTCGACGGCAAGTTGATCAAGACCTTGTCTGCCGCCGACATCGACTGCGATCCAAGCTGTATTCCGCCACAACAACTACCTACACCGATACCCGATACGCCGGCAGATGTCATGATCAACTTCTGGATTCCAAACGATGACATTGAGGATATTTTCGGGGGAAACAAGGATCGTAATGAATACCCCATGCGCAGCCGCTACGATTGGTTACGCATCTATCAGTACGACGCACAGCCGCTTGAGAACTGGGCGGAGCAGGCAGCGCAAATCATGGGTGCTGACGATTGAGTGCTTTGCTTCGCGCCATAATATTTGACCTGGACGGGACGCTAGTGGATTCCCGCCTCGACTTTACTGCGATGCGCGCCGAGCTGGGGGCACCGGAGAGTCTGGGGCTTTTAGAGTACGTCGAGACGCTCTCGTCAGAATCTGCGCGTCACGAGGCCATGGCAGTGATACATCGGCATGAACTGGCGGGCGCCGAAGCGGCCGAATGGATGCCGACTGCAGAAGAAGCGCTGCATGCTCTGCACCAACAAGGCACACCGATTGCCATAGTGACCCGCAATAGTCGCCATGCGGCGCAGATCACCATGCAGCGACTCGATATGCCGGACATCCCCCTGAAGGCGCGAGAAGATGCAGCCCCAAAGCCTGACCCAGAAGCTCTCCTTATGGTGGCTGCAGAGTGGAACATCGATCCAAAGCACTGCGCCTATGTCGGTGACTTTCACTACGACATACAGGCTGCACAGCGCGCGGGGATGATGCCCGTTCTGTACACCCAAGGCGGTGAACCTCGCGAGAACTACGACATACAGCTACAGGTATTAGGCGACTTTCGTGCTCTTCTCGCCCTGCTCCATGAGCAATCTGATTCTAGCTCAACCCCGTAGACCCTCACTCGATCAACCGGTAACCCCGAGTACAAGGCAACGCTATGCACAAAGCCCACATCATCCACGAAAATCGCGAGTGGAGTGCGCCACTACTGGAAGCTCTGGAGACCCTCGGCGTGCCCCATGAAGAATGGTTTCTTGACGAGGGCAGCTTGGACTTGTCAAAGGCCCCACCGCCGGGGGTTTTCTATAATCGCATGAGCGCCTCTTCTCATACGCGAGATCATCGCTACGCACCAGAATACGCAGCAGCCGTTATTGCCTGGCTGGAGTGTCACGGGCGACGCGTGCTTAACCCTGGTCGCGCACTGCAGTTGGAAGTGAGCAAAGTCGCTCAATACGCAGCGCTGGAGGCCCAGAGAATCCTTACGCCACGAACCATTGCCGTAGTTGGTAAGTCAGGCCTTGGTAAAGCCGCCGCGGAAATGGGCGCCCCCTTCATTACCAAACACAATCGCGCGGGTAAGGGCCTGGGAGTGCGGCTGTTCCAGTCGGTAGAGGAACTTGAGCAGTACGTCGCCAGCGACTCCTTTGAGGTACCCATCGATGGCATCACGCTGATACAGCAATACATCGCGGCGCCCGAGCCATTTATCACCCGCTGTGAGTTTGTGGGCCAGGAGTTTGTGTACGCCGTGCGCGTAGATACCTCCGACGGCTTCCTTTTATGCCCGGCCGACGAATGCCAGGATGAAGACGCTACCGTGTGCCCGGCGACTTCTGCTGCCAAGTTCGAAATCATCGAAGATTTTGATGACCCGATTATCGACGACTATCGCCGCATGCTCATCGCAAACGATATCCACGTAGCCGGCATCGAGAACATCATCTCGGCGGACGGAAAGCGCTATACCTACGACATCAATACAAACACCAACTACAACCCGCGCGCTGAGCACAGAGCGGGCAAATTTGGTATGCGGGCAATTGCGCAGCTCTTACAGTCCGAATTAGCGGCAACAGCTAAGTAGGAAGGTTCGGAGCAGCATCTAAAGCTCGGGCAGGCGGGTAGATAAAGTAGTACCGCGTCGCTGCTTGCGCTATCTTTCACACCTGCATTATTTTTGGGCTAAAACCTTGAGTCTGCTAGGCGAGCTAAAACGGCGAAATGTCTTCCGCGTTGCGGGCGTTTATGCCGTGGTCGGCTGGCTACTTGTTCAGGTCAGCGCTTCTCTCGAAGAGGCCGTCGGCTTACCCGAATGGTTTGATGGACTGGTGGTATCGCTGCTCGCGATCGGCTTTCCTATTGCACTGATCTTTGCCTGGGCTTTTGAACTCACCGCCGATGGCATCAAACGTACTTCGGCAGTAGATGCCGACGAAAGCATCGCCGCAAAGACCGGCAGTAAGCTGGATATAGTACTGGTGCTGGCGCTGGTACTTTTTGCCGGAGCGATGATTGTACCCGGGCTGCGCAATTCGGATCGCTTACCGGGTATCGCCAACGACGCGGTAGCCGAAGCCTCCATCGCGGTGTTGCCCTTTGCCGATCTCTCCCCAGGGGGCGATCAGGAGTACTTTGCCGACGGCATTTCTGAAGAGCTGTTAAACGTTCTCGCCAAGGTTAACGGCATGAAGGTGGCGGGCCGAACCTCGTCTTTCGCCTTTAAAGGCCGCAACGAAGATCTTCGCGAGATTGGTCGAGTGCTGGACGTTGCCCATATTCTGGAGGGCTCGGTACGCTCTCAACGCGATAAGGTCCGCGTGACTGCCCAGCTGATTCAAGTCAGTGACGGATTCCATCTTTGGTCCGAGACCTACGATGGCGACCTGAACGATATTTTTGCGGTGCAAGATGATATTGCCGCGGAAATTCTGGTCGCTATGAAGGCACAGCTGAGCGTCGAGGAAGCGCCGCAACTCGCTCCGGTGCAGCGCACCGACGTCACGGCTTACGGCTTGTTCCTGGAGGCGCGAGACCTGATTTTTACGCGCGATCCAAAGAACATGGAAAGAGCACTCGGTCTGCTGAACAAGGCCATTGAGATTGATCCTGCTTACGCACCGGCTTATGCCTCCCGTGCCAAAGTACTCACGCTGCTCTCTGACAGACCCGGCTCCTACGGCACCTTGCCGGGGGGAGAGACACTGCAGCGGGCTCAAGTCGATGTGGATAAAGCTTTGGAACTTGATTCCGAACTGTCGGACGCCTACGCGGTTCAGGGATTGATCAATTCGGACTCCGGTCGCGCTGACTTTGCTATTACCAGTCTGCGGCGAGCCATTGAGCTTAACCCCAACTCCCTTGATGCGCGCAACTGGCTGGCACTTGCACTGGCGAACGATGGTCGTTTACGGGATGTAGCCGCACAACTGCAAGCCTTAACCGACATCGACCCTTTGTATCGGCCTGGAGTCAATAACGCGATTCTGTACAGCATCGATATCGGCGATCGGGAGCAAGCGCGCAGCATCGGTGAACGCTACATAGCGAACACAAGAGACACAGTCGAGAAGACCGTGACGGAAGCTGAAATGCTAGCGCTGCTCGACGGAAAAGTCGCCGAATCTATTCTGCTACGGGAGACAGTCCCTGAGCTCTCTATCAACAGTCTAGATAACGCAAACCTCCGCGGCTCCTATGCAAATCTTGGAATTCTCGATGAGTACAAGGGGAACGCCAAAACACTACCCGTGTTTGAACCTTGGGTACGCTTTCAAAGGCGAGATGAGCAAGGAGCGATCGACTTGGCCGCAACTGCAATCGAAGAAGCGCCCGATTACATGGGCGCACACTCTGTGTACATAGGGGTGCTATTCGAGACGGAAAAAGACCAACGCTTGGTCGATTACTTTGAGACCGAGTACCGAGGCAGCCTAGAGGACTATGCAACCCGCCTACGCCCGGGCGTCAACGCAGATCCCCCACCCTATCTGGAATTAGCCGTTGCTCTTCGCAACACAGGCAACCAGTCAATGTACGAAGAAGCCATGCGACGCATGCGCTTTGCTATCGATATTTTTCGGGCTGGCGGCGACATGTCGGCAGATCGAGACCTGAGTGAAGCTGCGTATTGGGCGATCTCGGGGGACCGTGTAAAAGCCCTTGATTTCTTAGCGTCGGCCTTCGAAAAAAGGACAATATTGGATATCTTCGAATTTGCCTCTCGAGCCTACGAGTCCCTTCGCGACGAGGCGCGTTTTTGGCAGCTGCGCGAAGCAAATCTCAAACGAGTTAACGAAGAACGGGAAATCTTGGGTTACCCGCCACTCACTTTGGATTTTTACAGCCAGTATTAAACGTCGCTACCTGTGAGGGTCTGGATCAGGCTCGGCCTACCAATAAAGTACCCCTGCACCTGATCAGCACCCATCGCTACAACCTGATCCAAAGCCTCCTGGGTCTCTACTCCCTCCACACAGGCAATTAGCTCAAGCTGCTGCGCCAGAGTGATTGCCGCGTTCAGAATATTGGCGCTTCGCCGATCCTCTTGGGCTTTACGAATAAGCGTTTGATCAATCTTCAGTTTATCCAGAGGGAGAGCACCGAGCATCGATAACGACGAATAGCCGGATCCAAAATCATCAAGAGCAATGGCCATACCAGCCTCTCTCGCCCGGTTGAGCACCTCTACGTTTCTGTCTAAGTTTCTAAACACTACCTCCTCTGTCACTTCCAGAGTGATTGAGCCGGGACTCACCGCGTGTGCTTCAAGCACTTCAAGCAGCTTATCCACAAAATCGCTGGCAGACAGTTGAGCGGGAGATACATTGATCGCGAGTCGATGACGCTCGAAATTCAACTCGTCCAAGGCCTCAGACAAGGTTACCCACAGCATCTCGTTAAGGAGCCCTTGCTTCTCTGCTATAGGAATAAACTGCGCAGGACCCGGGTCTTGCTCCAAGCCACTGTTAACCCAACGGGCGAGCAACTCGTATTCCGTGACGTTCATGTCAGAAGTAAGCGCGATGGGCTGCACGGCTGCGCGGATGTTGCCACTGCGAAGCGCTGCCTTGAGTTCGAACTCGATAGACGACGTCGCCAAAGCGGCACTGTCAATTTCGTGGTCAAAAGTAGCCCAACCGGACTTCGTAGACTTGGCACGGCGCATGGCGGCATCGGCAGCTCTTAACAACATGCTGAGCGACTCATAGCTCTCGTCGTAAACCGCAAAACCAAGAGAAACACCCATTGAAATAGGCCCAATGTCGGTCTGAAGGTCTACAACAAGGCGACTGTGCAGCTCGGCTGCAGCCTCCTCGGCCGGCTTTTGCCGTCCGGGGTCGATACAACAAACAGCAAATTCGTCTCCCCCCAAACGGGCGGTGGCCAAGGTGCTGGGAACCTCCCTCAACCTGTTAGCCACCTCGCCAAGCACATAGTCGCCCATCTGGTGACCGTACTGGTCGTTCAAAGGCTTAAAGTGATCAAGGTCTAAAAACGCGATTGCGAATCCCTGAGATGGTGGCCAATGATCCTCCAACCTATTTAGAAAGGCGCGACGATTGAGCAGCTCCGTCAAAGAGTCTACGGACGCCATGTGTTCCTTGTCGCCCATAAGGTCCACCAATTTCACATCGGTATCTGTACGCGCAATCGCGAGCACTGCAAAAGCCAGGAAACAAACGCTCGAAAAACCTGCCAGACCCAAGCTGAAAGCAAACTGCTGTGGGTCGGACCAGGTAACACCCATATCCGCGAGGCCAAACTCCGATACATAAACGTGCATGGCGAAAAACTGAAACGGAATGAGACCCAGCAATAGTTTATGAGGTAAAACCATGGTCACTAAAAGAGGGACAAAAACCACCAAAGGCAGGGACAGCAACATGGTTTCTTGTCGATAGGCGTAGGCGAAGGCTGTGAGCCAGAACGTAATGTAGATCGCCACTAGACCGCCGAAAAGAACCCGCTGCACGTAAACATCTCGATACGCACAAAAAGCAATGAGTCCCAGCACCACCGCATAGGAGCCCACCTCGAGAGTAATCAGCGCCGTAACATCGCCCAGCAGGACAATCGACAGATAGGCAATCGCGTTAACCACGAAGCCCATGACACCAATGCTAAATGCCGACACACGCAGTCGGTCATGCAACCCCTGAAGAGAATCCTTGTCGGCTGTAGCGTTTGGAAACATTGATCTAAAGTCTCTTGCCAGTAAGTATCCAGTCAAATGGTGCCCGCAATCACGAACGTGCACTCTACTTATTCAGGCTCTATCCCTGAGTTACCAGCTGTGTACCAAAATCAATTTAAACTTGCGCCAAAGTCTCCGAAGGGAGGGCATCTGCGATCAACCCATGAAACTCCGCTGCAGCTGATTCTAAACCACCAAACAACAGAGAATCATTGGCGCCGCTCGCAAATCCCCGTTGAGCTTCTATACAAACGTGCAAATCTTCGGCTTCAAACACGCCTTCGTCAATCAGTGAAAAAGACCGGTCATAGTGATCGCGCTCTGCATCACTCTCAACCGCCGAGGGTAAGAGCATACTGTGTACGAAAATAGTTTCGTCCGCGCTCTGGGGGAACAAACTAATGATGCTGTTGTAGTCGGGGTGCATGATGAGTACTGAGTTGGGGAACAAGGTGTAAGAGAACGTCGCATGACGCCGCAGATCCAGCTCTTCATGATTGGGATCGCTTGTCTCTTTGATTTCCTTACGCGCCACGGCGTTACGAATATGCCGCCCAACATGATCAGACTCAGCCATGGCATCAGGAAAAAATCCGCCGACCGTGTTCTTGTGCAGACGCACAACGTGATACCCATCCAAGAACGCATCCTGGATGAGCTTCCAGTTGCATGGCACCCGCTTGATGCTTTGCCTGAAAAAGTGAGCGTCATCGAAACCGAACAAACTGAGATCACTGCCCAGCCCTGCGAGATGGGTGTCCAGATCCATGCTTGTATTGACTGCCGCCTGCACCCAGATCAAACCATGGCGCTCCTCGGTGGGGAGCGAAATCAATCCGTGCTCTTCGGTATTCAAGTCAGAGAAGCTTTCGATACGAGGAACATTACGCAGTTTTCCATCTAGTCCATAAGTCCAGGTGTGGTAAGGACAGATCAAGGACTTCAATTGATAACTGCCCTGGTCTTTTAGCAAACGCATGCCGCGGTGGCGGCAGACATTCATAAAGGTACCTACCTCGCCATTTTGATCACGCATTGTCAGCAGAGGCAGGCCTAACCAGTCATAGGCAATAACATCGCCCGGGGAAGCAATCTGAGTACCGTGCGCAACTATCTGCGGCAAACCGCGAAACAGAGCGTCTCTTTCCTGTGCGAACCTGTGTTCATCGGTGTAGTGAGCGACCGGCACCCGTCGCCCGCAGGAGGACGGCCCTTCGCGCTCGCCAGCATGACGCTCAACCAGTCTCTCAAGTAAAACCTTTGGGTGTTGGGGTGCACTCATGGGAAATGCTTCGGCGTGTACTTTGTTGTTTTAATCATATTCTCAATAGCGCGCAGGTGAATGCAACACAAGATCGCGCTTTGTGAAATTGCAGGGTCATCGCTTGATAAGCGCGAGTCGCCCTATACGCTGGGTTACACTAGCAAGAAAAAAGGACGCCGCAGGTGCTATGTCACAGTTGACCCGCAAGATCCTCTCTGCACTTTTGCTGCCTGTGATCACCTACGCAGGCAACACGTCTGCGTCCGAATCTCTTCCCCGGCCTGTGGGTCAAGCGGCTGGTCTCTCTGAATCCCCCAAGATTGATGGTCTCGTCTACGACGATCCAATGTGGCGTGACGTTCCCCCCATTTCGGGGTTTGTTCAAATACAGCCCGACGAAGGACGAGCAGCCAGTCAACGCACAGAAGTTCGCGTAGCCTATACCGAGGACGCCCTCTACATCGCAGTCTTAGCCTTCGATGAAGCCCCCGGCGCTATTCTTGTCACCGACAGTCGACGAGACTCGTCCCTCGAACAGACCGACGGGTTTCAGGTGATCATCGACGGACTGGGTGATCGCCAGAATGGTTACGTCTTTGGAACTAACCCTGCAGGGATAGAGTACGACGGACAGGTAGTAAAAGAAGGTGACGTCAATCTGGATTGGGACGGAAGCTGGCGTGTCGAGGCGGCAATAACAGCACTGGGCTGGAGCGCCGAATTTGAGATCCCTTTCACCACCCTGCGTTACGGAGGTGACCCAGACGCGGGATGGGGAATGAACTTTCAACGCAATATCAGACGCAACAACGAAATATCTTTTTGGGCGCCATTGGACCGCCAAAGAAGTCTTAGTCGAGTATCTGAGGCTGGCACAGTGCAGGGGATCTCCGCGCCACCGTCGCGAAACCTACAGATCACGCCGTATATCCTGGGCAGCGCTCGCAAGGGTGGAGCCTTGGAAGGTAGCTCCACTGAGGAAGAAGCTGGAGTAGACATCAAGTACTCCATAACACCCAGTCTCACCCTGGATGCGACCTACAACACAGACTTTGCTCAGGTCGAGGTCGACGATGTTGTTATCAACCTAGACCGGTTTAGCGTGTTCCTCCCGGAGAAGCGCCCCTTCTTTTTGGAGAATGCCGAACAGTTTACGGTTGGCGACCCGGAGGAAGTCGAGCTGTTTTTCTCCCGGCGCATTGGCATTATTGACGGCGCGCCTATCCCCATCGAAGGCGGCATGCGCCTGTCCGGAAAACTGGGTAACAGCACCAACGTCGGCCTTCTCTATATGAGCGACGAAGGACTTTCTGGAGTCGCGCCGCAGAATGACTTTCTCGTAGCACGCATTAACGAAGAGCTCCCCAATCGTTCGGCGATTGGCGCCATGGTGGTTCAAAGACGCGGCGACGGTAGCTTGAAGGCCGATGGCACAGCTGATGAGAATGATGCCTACGCCGTCGACGGCCGCATCGGTATCGGCGATAACCTCTTGCTCTCTGCTTGGGCGGCGAAAACTGAAACCCCGGGGCTGGACGGTGACGATCACGCCTTTGCGGTAAAAGCCAACTTTGACTCGGCCAAATGGTCATCGCGCCTTGCGTACTCGGAAGTACGAGAAGACTTCAACCCAGAGGTAGGTTTCTTACGACGGGACGACTACAAGCGCGCAGATGCGTTCATCATGCGCCGCTTTCGGCCGGAGAATTTTCTCGGTCTTCTGGAAGTACGCCCTCACTATTCCGTGCGTAACTACTGGGACCTGGAAGGGTTCCAGGAAACGGGGTTCCAGCATCTGGATACCCACTGGGAGTTTCGGAATGGTTATCGCATCGATACGGGCGTCAACTATGTAAAAGATGGACTGCAGGAAGACTTCGAGATCATCGATGGCGTCGTTATTCCCGCGGGAACCTATTCTGGTCCAGAGACTCAGATTTCTTTCAACACCGACTTATCGCAACCACTGAGTTTTCAGACCAGAATCAATTCTGGAGACAAGTTTGGGGGTGATCGTTTGCGGCTAACCCCGAGCGTAGCCTTTCGTATCGGCGAGACCTTTAGCTCCGAGTTGTCAGTCCAGTACACAGATTTTGATCTACCAGTACCCGGCGGGGATTTTTCCGTCGCGTTGACACGCCTTCGCCTGTCTTACTCGTTCTCACCAAAGATGTTGCTGCAGGCTGTCATCCAATACAACGATGCCAACGAAACCCTTTCCACAAACCTGCGGTTCTCGCTACTACGTACAGCAAGCTCGGGCCTCTACGTGGTTTACAACGAGTTTGATGAGCAATTACCCGGGGCGCTGCCGGCTGACCGGCAGTTTGTCATCAAGTACAACTACTTATTCGACGTACTCAACTAGCGAGACGTCGCGTCACGGTATCGTTAAAAGCGCCCAGCGCACTTTCAAAACGACCCAGGATCATGGTCTGATCGAAGCCGGCATTTATGGAGCGCTGAATACCTTCGGCAACCGAAGAATCCTCTCCTAATGTGGTGCAGGTGATGTGGTGATTTTTTGCCCAATACCCTTGGGCTTTTTCGCCCTCTAGATCCTCCGCCGGCACGAGCGTTACCATTCTCGACTCGGTTAGGCCCGGGCTTATTGGATTTGTTTGAGTCCAAACAATATGGTCTTGTTGGACAAGCAATTGGGTGGTGGGGAACAGCACGTACAAGATGTTTGCATGATCCAATAGTCGAAAACTGTCGTCCTGAACGTCTGAGTCTGCGAGAGTCGCGCGCGGCAGCACAGATCTTATGTGGTCTCCAAAAACCTGAAACGTCGACAGATTGTTTTCGAAGTAAGGCCCAATCGTATCTTTGTGAGCCACCTTAAAGTGGTAAGCCTCTAATCCTCCCTCGACAAGGAGTTTCCAGTTTGCCTCGACCTGCACCACGGTCTCATGGGCGACCCGCAGCCCTTCGATTCTCAGGGACTCAAAGTCCTCGGCAATAGGCGCAAACAAATCATCTACGTGATCCCGACTACTCGCATCAAGCGTGATCCAGATGAATCCAAAACGCTCCACGCAGCTTACTGACTTAAGACCGAGTTCAGCTTTATCGAGTTCACCAAAACCCTGATCAAAGTGCGGCGCTGTCAGAAAGCCGCCATCAGTCCCATAGGACCAAGCGTGATAAGGGCAAGTAAAGCGCTTTGCGCAGCCGCTCTGTTCTGCCACTAATTGCATTCCACGATGACGACAGGTATTCACGAAGGCATGGGGCACACCGTCAGAATCACGGGTGATTAGCAGCGGGACGCCCGCGTGACTCGCGCGTAAGAAAGTATCAGGACCTTCGAGCGCACTACCGTGGGCAATTGCATGAGGTAGTTGTCGAAACACCTTGTCCAGCTCGTTTCGGAAGCGCTCTTCGCTGCGGTAGTTGTCGTAACTCAGCCTCTCCACTCCATCTCCAAGGAATGCAGACTTGGCACTTTTGAGTTCAAGCACTTCTTCGGTGAGCTTCAGCTCTTCTTGTCGGTTCATCGCCTGATACTCCTTGACCATCAGCAGTTACTTACCGTATGGTAAGCATTGTACTTACCAATCGGTAAGTGTCAACGCTTCACAATGACCGACTTTAATAGAGCTTAGTGCGGCGACGGAAAATGGAGATCAGCAACCCATGGGCGCAAAAGACACCTTAACGACCCGAGATAAAACGCTGGCTATCGCCACGAAACTGTTTGCCGAGAGAGGATTTCATGGCGTGAGCCTGGCGCAAGTCGCACAGGAGCTAGGCCTCACCAAGCAAGCGGTTCTTCACCACTTTTCATCGAAGGAGAAGCTCTATGGCGAAGTACTTACCGTCATAGCCAAAGAGCTTGAAGGGGTAATTAGCACCGCCCTGAACAGCGCGGCCACGCCAGAGGCACAGCTGGAGCAAGTGTTTGAGGCTTTGCATCTTTCATCTGATGGCGCGCGCCTAAGAACAAAGCTGCTGGTTAGAGAACTGATGGACGTGGGCAACAGAAAGTCCGACGTGAAGACCTGGCACTTACGCCACTTTTTAGATCAGCTAACCACCATGGGACGCTCACTAGATGCTTGGGCTGACAAGTCAGACACGGAGGTCTTTGCAGCGCTTTATCAACTGATAGGTGCCGTGAGCTACTTCGCGATCTCGGAAGCGACACTCACGGGGATGTACGGACGAAATGAAACACGCGCCATTAAAGGCGCGTTCACCGAAGAGCTGCGATTACTGATTCGCGCGCAGACGCACCATTAACGCCAGACCGGCCAATAGAAGCGCTAGTGGGGCGGGTGCTGGTACGTCGACGGGGTCTACCAGTAGATCTTGGCCTCCGTCGATTTGAAGCCACTTCACAAGCTTCGCATCAACTGCCGGCGGTGGCTTCAAGCCTCCCATCAATTTGAAAGAGTCCGCTAGAAACTGATTGCCTTTGTTACCAATAGAGGTCGCTTGAAACCATCCACCGCTAGTATCAAGTTCGCTAGAATCCTTCTCATAAAGACTTTCCCAAATACCTACCTGAATTGCCGCAGACATCCAATTAGTACTTGGGTTAAGCCAATTTTTCTCACCCTCAAAAATGTTGAACTGAGTGCGGGCCACATGGTTTGCAGCGCCGAGGAATTGAAGTGTGCGGCCAAAGTCTCGACGCACGCCTTGAGGATCTACCACCAGATCCGGAGTAACTTCCTTAACGTTATAGGTATTCGTTTTGCGCAAAAGACGATTGACGATATCAACGCAATAAGCGAGTACATTGCCTTCGTCGAGATACAAAGATGTCTCATCGAAGTTGACGCCATTACTTGCTGTGCCGCTGAACATACCAGCAGCCACACCCATACTGAGTGATGGATTTACGCCATTGTTGTAGGTGATGCGGGAGCCCTTTGACCCAGCGGGAAACAAACCACCACCGGAAAAGTTCAGATCAACGGTCATAGGATTTGCTTGCGCAGCGCCAGCAAAGCCCATCAACCCCGCGATAGCGGCAGCCCCAATGCCACGCTTCAGGACCCTAAACTTGTTCTTTTCGCACACAGTTTTCACTTTCTTTTACTCGCTCGATCAAAATGTCGGGGAGTGCATCGCAAGAAGCGTGCGCACTTTTGCCACTCACAGGTAAACGTAGCGTATGGAATCTAAAAACGTGACGGCGTCTACAAATTTGATTGGGACTATCGCAAATCCACCAGGCCGTAAACATGCCCTTTTAAAGCGCGTTACATCTTCTGTAAAAAATGCTGACGGGGAAACCACAGGAAAGTGTGACGCGGATCACGTCGCCCACGGGCAAGGGCAGCTAAGCAGACTTGCCTAAGGTATTCGCAATTTCTTTGATGGTCAGCCCCACCGCCTCCATCGCCATTCTATGCCATTGCGCATAGTCCAGAACCGGGCCTATGACGTGGTGTCGAAGACTCACATAGCCATGAAGCACCGCCCAAACTCTTAATGCCGCGCGCTGCCGTGAAGCCTGAGTGGCATCTGCGGGTAACAGGCGTGATACTCCAGACACCAGAACATTGAACGCATTTTGCGAGGCCTCCAGCGCTTCGTCTGACGGCGCATAGCTGCTTCCGGTCTCACCGAAGATCAGTCGGTAGTGCCCCTCGTTGTGCTGCGCAAATTGTAGATACTTCTCACTGCCCGCAAGCACAGACTGCAAGGGATCATCGTGGTCATCCGCCGAAACCATAGCGTCCCGAACCCGCTCAAAGCCTTCCACATACAGCGCATCAAGCACGCCCTGCTTGCCTTGAAAGTGACTGTAAATAGCGATGGTGGATAGTCCAGCTTTAGTACTTATGGCACGCACGCTGAGACCCTCAACACCTTTTTCTAAAAGGGTCTGCGAAGCCGCCACCAATATCCGCTCTTTATTACCTGCTACTTTTGCCACTCATAGGCCCTGCAATAGAACACGCTTGACAGCATACCATAACACCGTTATCTTTAATCATAACAACGTTATATTTCATGAATTTTAGTGCCTATCAGCGATAGCACGTCACAACTGCAGGACATCCAAAATGTCACAGAAAGTAATAGAAGCCGATTACCTAGTCATCGGATCCGGCGCCGTCGGAATGGCCTTCTCCGATATCCTCCTTACCGAATCAGACGCGACGATCGTCATCGTAGATCGCTACGCGAAACCAGGCGGACATTGGAACGCGGCCTATCCGTTCGTGCAGCTTCATCAACCATCACAGTTCTATGGGGTCACCTCTCGGGAGCTCAGCCGCGGTCGCCTTGAACAAGGGGGATTGAACGACGGACTCAATGAGCTCGCTAGCGGCGCAGAAGTTAGCGCCTACTTTGACGATGTCATGCGGCACCAGTTTTTGCCTTCCGGTCGCGTACAGTATTTCCCCATGTGCGACTACACCGGTAATGGGCAGTTCGTATCTAAAGTTGGAGGCCAGGAATACCACGTTAACGTCAAAAAGAAGATCGTGGATGCAACCTTCCTAAAAACAAAAGTCCCGTCTACACACACGCCTAATTTCTCGATAGACGAAGGGGTGCGCTTTATGCCGCTCAACGATCTTCCGAAAGTGACGGACCAGCCTGATCGTTACGTTGTAGTTGGCGGCGGAAAAACGGGTATTGATGCCTGTCTGTGGCTACTTCAGATGGGCTGTGACCCCGATAAAATTCAGTGGATCCGTCCGCGCGACGCCTGGCTTCTTAACAGGCGCAACACCCAGCCAACCGATGAGTTTTTCTTCGATGTTTTCAACGCCCAAGCGGGCATGATGGAGTCGGCAGCAAATGCTGACTCTTTTGAAGATCTTTTCGATAAGCTGGAGAATTGTGGTTACTTCCTCCGCATTGACCCGAACCAGCGTCCGGAAATGTTTCACGGTGCCACAATCTCAGCGGCAGAGCTTGATGCCTTACGTACCATCAAGGACGTCGTGCGTCTTGGACGAATCACTCACTTGGGCCGTGACCAAATCGATTTCCAGAAAGGTTCTCTACCGGTTGCCGAAAACACGCTGTTTGTAGACTGCTCGGCGCGGCCCATCGATGATCTGCCTGATGACGTGCCCGTCTTTGCAGAGAATGTTATCACCCCGCAGATGGTGCGCTCTTACCAGCCAGTTTTCAGTGCAGCGCTGGCCGCACACGTCGAGCTGAACTATGAAGGAGACGACGAGAAAAACCGTCTCTGCGCAGTGGTACCTCCACCGGAGGCCGATACAGACTTTGCACACTTTACGGCGATCGCCCTCACGAATCAGTACAACTGGTCTCAGGATTCCGACTTATCAAAGTGGATTTTGAAAAATCGACTTGACGGATTTAGTCAAATGGCCAGAGGAGCCGACGGAAACGATGAGAAGATGGCGTTACTGAATCGCATGCGCAGCAACGGTGTTGCCGCGGTGATGAATCTGATGAAGCTTGATCAAGAATACAAACAACAGGAGGCCTAAGCGCCATGCAAAGATTTGAAGTGAAGAGAAATGCATTTAGTGAATTCCGAGTCGCCAAAACCGACGACGCGGCGCTCAACGAAGGCGAAATTCGCGTCGCAGTGGATTTCTTTGCATTCACCGCCAACAACATGACCTATGCTGCGGCAGGCTACACGCTCGGCTATTGGCAGTTTTTCCCGGTCGCCGATGGCGAAGAATTCGGAGTCATCCCGGTTTGGGGCTTTGCAAACGTCGTGGAGTCACGATCCGACGCGGTAGCAGTGGGTGAGCGACTCTACGGGTACTTCCCCCCTGCCGACTCCTTAGTCATGCTGCCAGTGCGTGTGGATGACAAAAGTCTGTTTGATGGTGCAGAGCATCGCCAATCGCTGCCCCCTCTCTACAATCGCTATCAGCGCGTACGCGCCGGTGGTCCCGTGCAAGCAGAACAGTTACAGGCCTTGTTAGGCCCTTTGTACAACACCTCTTATTGTCTTTGGGACCAATTAAAGGAGAACAACTTTTACGGAGCGGAACAGGTAATACTAATCAGTGCGTCCAGCAAAACGAGTATCGGACTTGCCAAGGCGCTGTCGGACGATCCGAACGCCCCACCTGTTGTTGGATTGACCTCCTCCGGCAACGTCGACTTTGTCAACAAGCTGGGCTACTACGACGGCGCGATTGACTATAAAAACCTGAGCGATGTCTCTGCTACGCCTACAGTTATCGTGGACATGGCGGGGAATGCGGGCACGGCGCAGGCGCTCCGCGACCATTTGGGTGACAAGCTTGCGTACTTCATAAGCGTTGGCCTTACTCACTGGGATCAAGCCGACGCGCAATTCGACAGTCGCAGAGAACGTCACGAATGGTTCTTTGCACCAAGCTATATTCTCGATCGCAGTAAGGCTTTGGAGCCGGGCGAGTTCGCGAGAAATGCTCAGAATTTTGTTATGGGCGCTGCTGCTGCGGCAGGTGAGTGGTTAACCGTGCAGGAAGCGAGTGGTGTAGAAGCCTTCAGCGAACACTATCCCGACATTTGCGCTGGCGCCATGAATCCTGCCGAAGGACTAATCTGCAAACTGTAACATTGGCTTTATAAGCGGTGTATCGAGGCTGGTCTACGACTTACCGCGACTACTTACGCACAACATCGTCAAACGCCTGCCGAAAGGCAGGTCGAGCCGCAAGCCTCGATGCGTAGTCTTTGAAAGTATCGTCCTGGCACATGCCGTAAGCACGCGCCCAGTTTACGTTGTGACCGATTACGATATCGGCCGCGCTGAACTGGTCGCCACAGATGTGCTCGAATGCTGACAAACGACTGAGCAGCTGTGGCTCTACCTCTGTCTTGATCTTCTCCATGGCCCGATCAATAGTGCGTTGGTCAGAGTCAGACTCTGATAGCAGATCCCGGTGCATGCGAAGCTGCCACAGCATGGAGTCCATCCAATTCCCGCCCAGTTGCAGCATCTGCAGGTAGTCGGCCCGCTGGGGCGACAATCCAGAAGCGGGAGCTAGCTGTTTGTCGGGAAAAGCATCCGCAAGCCACTCCACCATCGCAGTGCTTTCCAGCATGTTTTGCACGCTACCATCATCCCAGGTGATCTGTAGCACCGGCACCGCGTGGTTGGGATTCATCTCAAGAAAATCCGCGGCGTACTGTTCGCCCTCCAGGAGCTTCATAGTGGCCAATTCAAACTCATCGCCGTAAGTCTCCAACAAGGCCCAGCGGACACGGGCACTGCGGCTTCCGGGAAAATGAAAAAGCTTTAAAGCCTGAATTTTCATATACAAGGACTCTCTTTATCGGTAAGAACAACGCTAACATACATCTCTGAATTCTAGCGATGTGAGCAACATGGACGAAGCAACAGAAGCAGGTGGAATCGCCCAATCAAGCGGCGAAGCAGTGGGCGGATTTTTGTCTGGCATTCCCAGTACGCTGAGCGATTTTTTTGCAGGGATTGGCAAAGGCGCTGGTGTCAATGGCATGTTCGATTGGGCGGCGCTAGTTATTGGTATTGCACTACTGCTTGGGGCGGCGCGAGGGATAAGGCGCGGTCGCATTGTTGGGCCCATAGTGAGTGGATTCATTGCCGTGGCTATGATGGGATGGGCGGTATCCTAAGAGCACTCTACCTCCATCGCGGGCGCTAGCTAGTTTGAATGTGCGGCGAATCAGGACAGAGCAACGCCAGCATCGCTAACCAAAGCAACAAGATAGCTCCCACCGTTCGCTCGTAAGCGCCAAGCCAGCTTCCGTCGATGAATGGGATCACGGGAATTAGGGCCAACCACAGCACAAACAAAAGGCCATTGATCCAAGCGCAGAGCGGTGCCCTACGGCCCAAGTCGCGCTGTAGCAACCCCATAATCACGCCGACGCTACTGGCAAGCACTGCCAGTGGATCATTCGCATCTGCTCCAACAAGCTGCGCGTCAGATGCGTTCAGGAAATAGAACGCGATAAACAGTAAAGATGCTCCGTTAAACACCATTAACCATCCGGCCACTGTCCAGAATCCGGACCCGTTGTTGGATCGCGCCAGCACGACCGCCACTGCGATCTGCACCACCGCAAGCACCAGCAGACCCGCCGTATGCACATCCGCACCCGCAGACCGGCTCAACTGACTAATGGGAGTGTCCATTGCGCCCTGCCCCGACATCGCCAGGGCTATCAAATGAGCGCAGAACATCAGCAGCACTCCGGCGACTACAAACCGGCGTAAGTTCGCCGTGCTTATCATTTATTCGCTTCGCAGCAGGAGATAGGTGATCGAATATAGACCTTGTCGATGATCTTCCACTCACCTCTTAGCTTCGCAAGAGTTAGAAAATCTACGTAGGCACCATCAAAGTCAAAGACTACGCGCGCGATAGGATCACCGGAGAGGTCTACGGACAGAATCCTGCCTTCTCGCTCTTGAGGCTTGCCTTTCATCCAGCGATTTATTGCGGCCTCAATAGGCTCTGCAACGAGTTCGCCGGATTCGCTGACGCTCTTTAACTCCGCTGTTTCGCTAAAGGCGCGCTGCAGACGACTAAAACTGACTTCGTTAATCCCTTCAAAATAGTCAAACACCGTCGATCGCACAGCGGACATGTCATCGGCTCGAACACTTTGACTAAGAATCAGCAAGACCGCGGATAGCACACAGAGCAATGCGGCTTGAGGATGCTGCATTTGTCTAAATCTTTTGTTCATGGCACGACTCCAAGCCTGATAGTGGTTGACGGGGGCGCAGCTGACTAAAACTCGACTTTCTGCAGTCTGGCCACCGTAGCAAAAGCCATGAATGCCCACCAGCAAGCCTGGTGGCGTACCTTCGTGTTTGGCATGAGCGCAGATTTGGTGTGATTAAATCAAAGAAGATTTACCTGCTGATTTTTGCTAAAACTCATCCGGTCTAAGCTGATATTGCGATCTGCCCAATGAGTAAAGTCACGTCATTACAACTGATGGCCTACGCGGCAGCAGCGCTGCTGCTTTCCGCATGCACCGCAACTTTGGATGATCCCTCACCGATGTTCGATCATGGGGTGGCAAGTAGCCCAAAGCCGTGGACTCAGGCTACCCCCAACTATGACAGTGATACCGTTCGCTTTGCGGTGTTCTCGGATCTTACCGGCGGAGAACGCGAGGGTGTTTTCGAAGTAGCGGTTGAGCAAATGAACTTGCTCCGCCCCGAACTCATCGTGAACGTAGGTGACTTGATCGAAGGCAGTTCAGACAGATCTGAAATAGATGCGCAGTGGCAATCCTTCGATGATCGTGCCAACAAGGCGATAGCGCCCGTGCTATACACCGGTGGTAACCACGATCTTTTGGACGGTGTCCTGCGCAAGGCGTGGGAGGAGCGCAATGGACCGCGCTACTACCACGTGCGCTACCGCGACGTCCTGTTTCTGATACTCGATACTGAAGACCACTCTGAGAAACGACTCAATGAAATCGCGCAGCTCCGGCTCGATGCTATTGAGGTCGCCAAGACCTCAGGCTGGGATGCGTTTGCCGAGACCGAATATGCAAATCTTCCTGAGGACGAAACAGGAATGATATCGGCGGCGCAGGCCGAGTACATGCGTGATGCGATCGCCAAGAACAAGGACGTACGCTGGACCTTTCTTCTCGTTCATAAAGCGCCATGGGCGAACGATGACATGGCTAGCTGGCAGTCTATCGAAGAGGCCCTGGGGGAACAGGAATACACGGTTTTTCATGGCCACCGGCATAGCTATCAACACAAAACTCGCAAGGGCAGAGACTATATTCGGCTGGCTACCACGGGAGGCGTCTTTCTCCCAGACGCCGGTCTATCGATGGACCAGATCGTTTGGGTGACCGTAGACGCCGACGGCGCTCATATTGCCAATCTGAAAATGTCGGGAATTTTGGATAAAACTGGCAAGCGCCCCCTCAACGGAGATGCGCTTTGCCTGGACTCGAAGGATTGTCCTGAGGATTGATCAGGATCCAGCTGCATCCCAAAGGGGTTTGAGCGCCGTGTAAGCACCGGCGTTCATGGCATTGCTGAAGCCGGCCTCCACAAGGCTACTCGTGGCCATACCGGATCGATTCCCACTGCGGCAATACAGCACAACTTCCGTTGATTTAGCTGTGTTGAGTGCCGCGAGGCCCGCAACGATCTCACCATGAGGAATGTTGATCGCACCAGGTAAATGCCCCGACGCAAACTCCTCAGCGGTCCGCACATCGACCAATAGCGCTCCGCCCTGTACAGCTGTTAAGGCCGCCTGCCCCGTATCTCCAGCGTTTCCGCAAGCCGCCAACACAAGACCCAACACCACCACTGCCATTGCCTTAAACACTTTCTTCACCTCGTCTTAGAAAGATGCTGATTATGCCCTGTTCAATAGGCTTTCTGAACATGGTGATAATGTCTGCTCTCCAAAAATTATGCCCGCTGCACGGTTTTCGTTTGCACAACCAACACGTATTATCAAGATCGGTTACGGCGCGTTACGGGTACTCCCAGACTCGTCCCTAAAAAAACATATACAGCGGTATTCACTACAGAGGTTCTTATGCATCCCAACAAACTATGTGTCTCTCTTATTCTGAGTATCGCTCCTTTGCTGGCCTTTGATGCTACGGCAGGCTCCGCAACCGTTGCATCTAAAGACGGTCAATCTTCGACCTTTGAGTACAGCGACAAGTATTTGCGCATCAGCATCCCCGGGCAGGACGGCTATGCTCTGGTCCGAGATGGATCGATTTACACCGTGATGCAACAAGACGGTCGCACCCTGGTTATTGATGCAGGATCTGCTATGAAAGGTATGGGAGCCGGGGTGCCAACCGCTGTACCCGCTCAGTTCAACTCCGAGATCGGTTCTCTCGATAAGACCGGCCGCAGCGAAACGGTCGCGGGCATCAAGGGAGAGGTTTACCAGCTCAACTATGTTGATGAAAACGGCAACGAGCAAAGCGAAGAGATGGTGCTCTCTGATGACCCCCGGGCGCTGGAATTTCGCGATGGGCTGTTTCTCATGATCGGTGTTGCATCACAGTTAACTTCCGAGGGAACCGAAGACAGCACGGCCTCTATCCAGAAGGCGTTGAGCGACATCGACTCGGGTATTTTGCGCTACGGTCAGGATATGACCGTCACTGAAATTGATAGCGATAGCGTGGATCCCTCCCGTTTTGAGTTACCCGCAGAGCCTCTCAATCTGCAGGGAATCGGCGCGATGCTGGGCAGTATGTCGCAGCAGGCGGGTGCAGAAGATAGCGCCGGTGACGATCTTGGCGACGGCGAGGCTGAGCAGAAAAAGAAGGGTCTGTTTGGCAGTGTCATGGGCGCTATCGGTGAAAAGGTGAACCGTCAAAGCGATCGCCTTGGTGACAGCGCCGAACAAGAGATCGACGCCGAAACCGATGAGAAGGTTGACGGCGCCCTGGACAAGGCCTTTGGCAAGCTGTTCGGGCGCTAGTCGCCCTAAACAGCCGACGGCATAGCCGAGCAGTCAATCCACTCCGGGTCTTCTAAATCGGCTAGATTGGCCTTGGCGGCATCCTGCAAAGCTTGAAAACCTGCTGCTGACATAATCATGGCCTTGCCAGCCATTGCTGCAATTTCATCGAGAGATAGAGCGGCAGCATCACTGCAATCTGAAAATGATCGTAGATAGATCTTTCAACTACTACGATTCCCCGTTTTAACTCCACGGTTCCTGCACATTTCCCCTGCCTAATGCCCCAGCAAAGGGTATGGGAGAAAAGCTATGACCTTCACTTATCGATTAGCGCTAAGCGCTGTCCTGACAACACTGGTTGCCTGTGGTGGATCCGGCGGTACCAGTGACCCTGTTACCACGACAGAGACAGCAACCTCCGGCACAGATACGGGTAGTAGCAGTACCAGCGGCGATACCGGCTCTTCAACGAATGGATCTACAGACTCCGTGTTCTGCGACTACAACGACACCACCCTGAATACGCAGCCTTCGCTCACTTACACCAGTGTGTCCACCTGGACCTGCAACGAAAGCACGCGCTCACTCACAGCTAACGGTATTCCCGATCATGAGATTGGAACATTTCCCAACGCTGCGAACCCCAATACGATCACTGAGCAGGATGTCTCCGCAAGCTATACGTTGACGCCCACTCAGACGAGCACCGCCTCCGAGCTCGGGGGCCCTCGGGGAACAACCGGATATGTGCTCAACGGCGTAAAGATTGACGCTGGGACCGGCGGCTCATGCGATGACAGCGGTACTGCGTGCAGCCTCGGTGATCCCAGCGGCAGTTGGAGCATCGAGGCGCTGGGACAATCAAGCTTCGACTTTGGCACCGACGACAACAACGCCCATGTACAGCCTGGAGGTGCCTATCACTATCATGGCATGCCCGAAGGTTTTATCAGCAAACGCGGTGGCAACAGCTCCACAATGACCTTGATTGGCTGGGCAGCTGACGGCTTCCCTATTTATGCACGCTACGGATACAGCGTTGCAGACGATGCCAGCTCGGAACTAAAGAGCATGCAAGGAAGCTATCAGTTCATAACGGAAGTCAGTAGCAATCGTCCCTCGGTAGATACCTATCCCTTAGGCGCGTTCCGTCAGGACTGGGAGTACGTCGAAGGCTCCGGGGATCTGGATGAATGCAACGGTCGAGTGGGCGTCACGCCGGAGTTTCCCGAAGGCATCTACCACTACTACGCAACGGATACCTATCCCTTCTTTCAGCGTTGCGTAAAAGGCTCTCTCTAAAACCCCATTGGAGGATCACAAGATGAATTCAATCAACTTTCGCGGTAGATCGTTCACCACCGCCGTGCTCTTGGTTCTAACGCTTACAGTAGTGCTTGTTAAACCGGCAAGCGCTCACCTGATGATGGCGCAAAATGGAACGCTCAACATCGTTGATGATGGCGTATATATGGTGATTTCCGTTCCCATAACTGCTTTCCCAAATCTTGATCAGGACTTCGATGACGAAGTGTCACTCTTTGAATTCAATAGCCGGCGAAATGACATTACCGCACAAGTAAAAAGCAGCTTAGCCCTCTACCAAGATGAAAACCCTGTCGCACTGAAAGACTTGCGATTGATCCCCGTAAGACCGCACAGCAAAGACGAGGTGTATCTCTCTCAACTAATTGTCATGGGTAAGTTCGAAGCACCACAGTCGCAAGATGCGCTGAGTTTTGAGCTATCACTGTTTGGCCTCAGCCCTGAAGAACACACCATGAAAATCACGGCAAAGCGACCTAAGACGGGGCAGGAAGGCATTGTAGTGCTCACGCCAACAGCACCGCATAGCCCGCTATTTTCACCGGTCGTAGCGCAACAGGAACATACCGCTAGTCTGCCGTAAGAGCGACCGCTATAGTGATCTCGTGTCCCTATCCATTGTCCAAAAACTCGTCGCAGCCTTTATTGGCCTGACTCTCATTGTCCTGGTTGCAACACTAGGATTGGCACGATGGAGTTTTCAGCAAGGCTTTCTGGACTACGTCAACGCGCTGGAACAAACACGCCTAGAGCGTATTCAGACCCGGCTTGCGAGTGATTACCTAGACTCTGACGGTCGATGGGACTTCGTTACCGACGCGTACCTTGGCAACATTCTTCGCCCCCGTGCCCAAAGCAGCGCAACCAACTCGCAGCTAAGCCCTCCCGGCCCCCGCGCGCGTCAAGCCCAAACCGATGGGCCGCCACCTCCGCGCCCCGGGAATAGACGTCAAGGGCGGGCAGTCGGACCAGGGCCCGGCGGCCTAGGTGGGCCACCACCCGGTGAAGTCGGCGGTCCCCGAAGAGCCCCCATTGTTCCGCCGAGCGAATCCGTTAGTAGTTTTGTACCACCCACTGCGCTATTTGATGCAAACGATGAACAAATCGCCGGTATCGCCATTGATAGCACCTCCCCCTCTATTATCCGGGTGCCTGTGGTTGCTAACGGTCTGAAGGTTGGGGAACTGAGAAGCGATCCACGCCGCCAAATAGATGCCCCGCTGGAAACTAGGTTTTCAAAGCGGCAACTCACTACCAGCTGGATCATCGGGCTCATAAGTCTGGGGCTGGCACTCGTCGTCTCGCTAGTCTTGGCGCGAGGCCTGTCCGCACCAGTGAAGCGCATGATTAGTGGCGTGGGCAAACTGTCTACAGGCGACTACGGCAACCGCATGCAAGAGCAACGCAAAGACGAGCTTGGACAGTTAACCCGAGATATTGATCACCTCGCTTCGACGCTCGAAGAGGCGCAGTCCGCGCGCAACCGCTTACTGGCAGATGTATCCCATGAATTACGTACGCCACTGACAGTGCTGACCGGCGAGATTGAAGCACTCAAAGATGGTTTACGTAGCTTTGATGCCACCCAGTTGGAGTCCCTGGACCAAGAAGTGCAGCGGCTGCGATATCTGGTCAACGATCTGTACGAGCTGTCGTTGTCAGACGCGGGAGGATTACGTTACGAGCTCCGGCCAATGAAGTTGGCTGGCCTTATAGAGAGCTTAGTGAGCGGCGTTGAAGCAAGAGTGACGGATAGCGGACTCACCATTAGCGTGTCCAATAAGCCTCGGGTAGATCTGCCTGTACTTGGTGATACTCGGCGACTTGAGCAATTGTTCACCAATGTCCTGGAAAACAGCATTGCTTACACAGACGCGCCCGGATCCATAGATATTCACTTATCCGCAAGCGGCACCCAAGCTGTCGTGCGTTTTGATGATTCAGCACCCGGGGCTAGCCGCGCCGAATGCGAAAAGCTGTTTGAGCCCTTGTACCGAAAAGATTCTTCCCGCGCTCGCAGGTCTGGCGGCGCAGGACTCGGGCTAGCGATCTGTCGCAACATCGCTATTGCGCATAGTGGCACTATCACCGCGGTGCCATCTCCTCGGGGAGGCGTGTCCGTTGTGCTGGAGATACCCCTATCCAAGGAGGAGCGACTGTGAGTGCAGGCAAGATTCTTATTGTCGAAGACGAGCCCAAGATCGCGCAGTTGCTCGTTGATTATCTTGAGCGTGATGATTTCACTGTGTCGGTACTCCACGAAGGAACAGACGCGGTAGAGACCGTTAAATCAGAAGTGCCGGATTTCGTCATCCTTGATTTGATGCTTCCCGGAAAGGATGGCCTGAGTATCTGCCGAGAAGTGAGGCAGTTTTCAAATACCCCCATCTTGATGCTCACAGCCAAAGTTGATGAGATTGACCGCTTGATTGGCCTT
Source organism: Congregibacter brevis (assembly GCF_045689245.1). Classification (GTDB taxonomy): domain Bacteria; phylum Pseudomonadota; class Gammaproteobacteria; order Pseudomonadales; family Halieaceae; genus Congregibacter; species Congregibacter brevis. The sequence continues at coordinate 82,730 of NZ_CP136865.1, forward strand.
GAAATTGGTGCCGATGACTATGTTTGCAAACCCTTTAGTCCCCGAGAAATCGTGGCTCGGGTACGAACCATTCTTCGCCGTGTGCAGCAGGTACCGGCTCCGCAAACCGACGACATTGTTCATTATCGCGAAGTCACATTGCAGATCGATAAGTACGAGTGCACCGTGTCAGAACAACGTATCGAACTAACGCCGGTAGAGTTCAGGTTGCTTCATGGCCTTATGGAACGTCCTGGCCGCGTTTTCTCTCGAGACCAGCTTATGGATATTTGTTACGCCGATGAGCGGGTAGTGAGCGACAGAACTATAGATACGCACATAAAAAATCTACGCAAGAAGATCGAACCCAGCGCAGATCGGGTTTTGGTTCACTCCATCTATGGCGTCGGCTACAAAATAGACTAAGCCCAGCGCACTCCACAAAAACTCCACGTTTACTCCTCTTTAGCTGCGCGGTGTTTCGAGATACTGATCTCGTCAGCAAGACAGTTAAACATTGAGGAGATATTTATGAGCAGAAACAGTATTCGACGAGTTGCCTTGGGAATCATCGCTACTAGCGTCATCGCTTTAGCTGGCATCTCGGTAAACGTAGCCGCACAAGAAGACGATAGTGAAAATCGTGGACAGGGAAAAAGACGCGGCCCTCCACCTGAAGCACTGGAAGCTTGCGCCAACCTAAGCGAAGGCGAAGCCTGCGCGTTCACTGGACGCCGTGGTGATATGACCGGCATCTGCTTTGCGCCGCCCAAGGAAGACGCGGCCCTAGCCTGCGCTCCTGAAGGTGGACCGCCCAAGCATCGCGAGCGTGACGAAGCGATGGAACAAATAGAAGACTGATCTCACCGGTCTAAGTCGACTCAACTAATCAAAGTTCCAAGCAGGTGGCCTCCAGGGGCCGCCAATGATCGGGGACAGGGTTGTTCTCGCAAATCAGTGTGAGAACCTTTTCGCGATTTGCCATAGCCCGGGACGCTACGTTCTGACGAACAATTTCGAACGCGGGTTCGTCGCGAATAGCATCAAAAATAGGATCTTCAAGAGCACTAGGAAGAGAAAAGCCGTTACTGTCGGCAGTTTGTAAGGCCTCCAGTGCTTCTCCACTCTCAGCTTTTAGGACCGCCTGAGCTGCTTGACCAAAGTTCCAGCCACGAAAGTTTGTAAACCCAGCTTGACCGATATTCGCGGTAAGCGCCTCGAGGACCGCCAACTGCTCAGCCGCCGCATTGTCCTTACCTAACTTCTGAAGCGCGAAGACCAATTGTGCCGTAGGTCCATTACCGCCGTTGGAATACACAGCCTCACCAAAGTTAGTGGTAACCAGCGCCTGCTGCCAAAGTTCGACAGCTTCAGCGAAGCGCCCCTGAAAATAAACACTGGCCGCGAGACTTGAGATGTTCTCCAAGGACTCGGGGTCTGCTGCAACCGCCTGACGAAATGCTTGTTCCGCCTCCTCAAAACGCCCGGCGCCCAGCAACACCCAGGGACGAACAGTCCGATCGATACGCAGTGCCTCATCGAGCAAGCCGCTACTTACTAGAGCATAGGCAATCTCGTAATTTACCAGCAGATCGCGGGAATCCAACGAGTATGCGAGCAACAACTGCTCAAGTTGCCGCTGTGTTTTACCTTCGCTCCCATAAGCCCTAGCCTGTGCCACGTGGCTTGCCCACGGCGATTGCGAGGCGATAGACCGCGCAATGGCTAGAGCACGTTCAGGCTCCCCACCGTTGGCAATGAACGTCACCGCATTGAGTCGTCCGATAACACTCAAAGGGTCAAGTCGAAGTAACTCTTCTCGCGCATCTACCGCCTGTACCGCCATGCCAAGCCCGTTAAGCGCATTAACGCGCCAGTTGAGCGGATCTGCATAGTTCGGCCGTATAGCAAGCGCCAACTCGCTATTTCTTAAATACTCCTGATCATCAAAATTAACTCTGGCCAGGATGGCCCGCGCAGCCCACAGCTCCGCAAAATCATCATCAACAGCCTCCGCCGCTGCTAACTGCTCACCTGCTCTTTCGTTAACCTCATCAATACTGAGGTCACCATAGGTTCCAGAGGTTGCCGCTAACAGGGCAATACCAATCGCCAACTGCGCCCGCGCCGGTGCATAGTTAGGGTCTAGTCGAACCGAACGCTCCAGCTCTACCACGCCAGCGGTAATTGACTGGTTGCCGCGCTGGTTAATCAGCCCACGGCCTTTCAAAAACGCTTCGTAGGCGGCTGTGTTGGCAGTCGTCTTGCTGGCGTCCGGCGTGGTTACATCGTCGAGCGCAAGCTCTGCACGCAATGCGTCTGCAATCGCCGCTGAGATCTCGTCCTGAATGGTAAAGATATCTTCAAGCTCACGATCGTAGGTTTCAGACCACAGATGAAAGCCACCTTCGGCCTCAATGAGCTGGGCAGTGATGCGCAGCTTTGTGCCGGCCTTGCGCACGGAGCCTTCAAGTACATGGCCCACCTTCAGCAGCTGCGCAATCTCGCCGATGTCGCGGTTATCTCCTTTGAATTGAAAAGAAGATGTTCGCGCCGCAACGCGCAGCGCCGGAATTTGCGCGAGCACGTTAAGCAGCTCCTCGGAGATGCCATCAGAAAAGTATTCCTGCTCGGGATCCGAGGAGAGGTTCACAAAGGGGAGGACTGCAATGGAGGTATCTTTAGAGGTATCTTCGGAGGACGGGCTTTGCTGTTTAGCCTGAGCTGCAGCCTCGGTTTGCTGGCGCAGGGCATCCATGCCCGTGAGTTTGGTTCCCTCTGTCGCCTCGCCACCTACGGCAACTTGCGGTGTGTCCGCCGATGGCTCGCGCAAGCGGCCATCCCAAAACAAATAGGCCACTGCAACCACCAAGGTCGCAATAATTAAAGTATCTAGCTTTCGCCGGGTTTGATGCACCACTGACACACCTTCTTCGATCTCGGACTCTCGTTTGAGACCCTCAGGTGTCAGCTCAAAAACCCAGGCAAAGATCAAAGCGGGCAGCAAACCCAGGAGCAGTAAAAACAGCAAAGCCTGCATCACCCACTCAGGAGCGCCGATGTTCTCCATCACCACATCGGCTACCTGCAGCAACAGCCACGCAACTACCGCATAGGCGATGCCTACGCGGACGACGTTCCTGCGATGTAACTCGCTGAATAAGCTCATGTGCTATCTCTGAATTTACTAGGGCTACGTTAGCAAAAGGCCCGTCCAGTCACCAGATAAACTGTTTTAGCAACGGCACTAAAAAGTGTCATCGCCTTCGACGATGGGTACACTCTCGCCACCACATCTGCCCGTCTGTAGGACTAGCATGCGAATCATTGAAATCACCCGCGAACCCGTAGAACTCTACAAGATCCTCAAGTTCGAAGGTCTTGTGACCACAGGCGGCGAAGCCAAGTTGCTCATCGGTGACGGCCAGGTGTCAGTCAATGGAGAGATCGAAACGCGCAGACGGCGCAAAATGCTCAATGGCGATATCATCGAGTTCCGATCCGAAACCCTGCAGCTGCAACTGGTCTAAACACCTATGAACAGCAATGTTGTATCAGCCCAGCGCGCGTCGCTGCTGACCGGACGCGCCCTCCTCGGTCTGTACTTCATAGTGCCCGGTATCACAAAGATCACGGGGTTTGCCAACATGGTGCAGTACATGACGGATCATAATGTCCCTCTGGTACAACCACTCCTGATACTCACTATTGTTTTGCAAATAGGCTGTGGAGCAAGTCTTGTCGCAGGCTGGCGCTCCCAGTTAATGGCTTTTGTCCTCGCGGGCCTGACCTTGGTAATCAGTATCTACATGCACAACTTTTGGGTCATGGAAGAAGGCCTGCAACGAGCTCACGAAATGCAGAACTTTGTTAAAAACATGGCCATCGTGGCAGGATTGCTCTATGTGGCGGGTGTCACCCCTGCCTCCAAAGACTAAACGGCCCAATCAAACAGGCCATCGGGTAATAACTATGCGCGCCCTTATCGAAAACTACCGCAACCTCACCGCTGGTCACTGTGGCAGTGGCTCCATGCGTAATCTGATTTTTCATTACACGGGACTGGAGTTAGATGAAGGCGTCATATTTGGCTTAGGCTCGGGACTCGACGCGGTTTACTTCGACTACCCCCACGCCGATCCGCCCTATATGTGTTTCGGACGCGGATCATCCTTTGAAACAGATGTTACCGACGCGCTCGGTATCGACTACCGGGAGACGCCTAACCCCGACAATGATCAGGCCTGGGAAGACGTACGCCAGGAGGTGATCGCCGGCAGACCCACAATGCTTTCCGGCGATATCTACTACCTGGATTACCGAAAATTCAAAGTTCACTTCCCCGGACATCGCTTTGTGCTGCTGGGCTTTGACGACGAAAAAGATGAAGTCTATGTCGCCGATAGAACCGAAGAAGAAACGCAAACCTGCTCCACTGAAGGCGTGCGGCTAAGCCGGAACCCACCGGGTGGAATGTCTACCTTTAACACCTGGGGCAAGTTTCACTCGACGCAAGTGCGTCACAGTTTGCCCGATGCCTGCGGCATCGCGCTGCGTAAAACCGTAGGACGCATGCTCAACTTCGACACCAGCCAGCGAGACCTCATGGGGAACTTGCGCGGCGACAGTGACGGCGAGCTCTCCGTAGGCCTCCAAGGCCTTCGCACCCTTGCCAAGCAACTCCCCCGCTGGGCAGAGCTTGAAGATCCCGTATTGCATGCTCAGTACCTCGACAATGCCATCGTCAAATTTGGTACCGGCGGTGGCTTTTTTCGAGATCATTACGCCGCATTTATGCGCTGGGCGGCTATTCAGCGTCCAGATCTAGTGGGAGCTACAACGGTTGCCCTGGCTGAAAGCGCAGCTCGGGAGTGGAACGCGCTTTCACCGATCATGCAGAGTATTGTCGCAACGCCAAAAGACGATCTGCTTTGGCAGCAGGCACAGGAAAAGCTGGAAGACATTTACGAGCAGGAGTATTCGTTGTTTGGGCACCTGGCAGATACCGTACTAAAAGCGGGTTAAGGTCTAACTATCGCCCCCCGCTCAAACGATTCCCAGAAAACGCGAATCTCAGGCAGGCCGCCAGACTCGATACTCCACTCCCGCATTGGGTCGCAAACGTCCCTCGCCAACGAAGAACGTTGAGTTAACCCAAGCATAGCGCTCGTCGCCAGTTTCCAAGCGTGGATTAACGTAGAAATGCTGGTCTTCGAACTCAGTGCCCAGTCCGTTAGCTAAGGCGTTCTGTACCGTTTCGTTCAGACCAAGCAGACCCACATACTGCACATAAATATGAGCGTCGTCGTGGGTTTTTACTTGCATACGAACATCGACTCTCAAGCAACCCTGCGCGTCTATCAGCGCCCACTCTCCGCCGCTGAGCACTTCACCGTTGAGGCGCTCGCCCTCTACGGTCCCTTTGGCGATGCCGTAGTGCATGCGCGTACCGATAGGACCTGCGCCAACGGGGTTAGGTTCATAAAGGTTTGCTCGGATCGTAAACTCGTGAATCAGCTGCATAGGGTTTCGCCTCTATTGACGTCGCTATTATTGAAGCTAAACCCTAGCAGGCTTTTTAGCCGAAGTGCGAATCACATCTGAGAAACCGCGTCGGCTCTGGCATTGCATCTATTCAAGAACGAAAGTCTCGATAGGCGCTGTCACCCCAGCCTACGAGCATGTCGTTCTTGAAAACCACCGGCGTCATCTCGTCTCGCGTCGTTTGTCCGTCAGAGTGCTTACGCTGAGTGCGATAAAACAGTACACGTACTTCTGCACCATCGCGGGTAAACGCTTCGGAATCGGTCGGCGTTCCCAGCTTGTCCACAACAGAGCTGCGAGAGACACCAAGGTCCAGTTGGCTAATCATCTCGCGGTTAACACGCTGATCTTCGCGCCAGTCATCGGAGGTGACTCGCTCGCCGTCAATATAAACACAGCCGCTGGCAGCCATAGATAGCAGTACGACCAGAGATATTTGAACTAAAGATTTCACGAATATTTCCTCATTAGGGGATGTGTTTATGAACGCCGCCGACACATTTTGGAGCGGCGTTGTTATGAGTGACCATGATTCGATGATTCACTCATGAGATCAATTGGCTCACAGGGCCATCCACCGCACTTACAACTCAGCTCGTCGCTTCCCCCTGTATAGTGTTGCCACAACATGGAGCCTTCCCCTATCAACAAGCTACGCTTGAAGTACGAATCACTGAGTCTCCGGCCTCTGGTTTTTTGGCCGACCTTTACGATTCTCATGCTCGCAGTCGCTTTCAGCATCGTGGATCTGGAGCATTTTTTAAAGATAACCCGGTCCATGAATGACACCATTCTGGAGCAGTTCGGGTGGTTGTTTAGCTACGGCAGTTTTTATCTCGTATTGCTCACCGCGGGTGCTTATCTGTCGCCGCTAGGAAACGTCGTGATTGGAGGATCCGGAGCCACGCCTCTGCTTTCCAAGCCCCGTTGGTTTTTCATCACCCTGTGTACAACGCTTGCCGTGGGGATTCTGTTCTGGACAACTTCTGAGCCGATCTATCACCTCAATGCGCCTCCTGTCAGCAAAGGCATCGTACCCGCCACGACAGAAGCGGCTGCCTTTTCACTATCGGCGATGTTTCTTCACTGGAGTTTCACGCCCTATGCGATTTACACCATTCCGTCACTGACCTTCGCCCTGGCGTTCTATAACCGGCGGCTACCCTTCTCGATCAGTAGTTCACTGCGCCCCGTTTTCGGTCATTGGGTTGAAGGTAAGGCCGCCGACTTTATCGACACGCTGGCACTGAGCGCGTTGGTCACAGGGATGGCCTCCAGTCTTGGTACCGGCGCGCTGAGCCTCATTGGCGGCACCGGCGAAGTGATAGATGTCAGCACAACGCCTTTGTCTCTAGGTATCGCTATAGTTCTCATTGTGGTCACTTTCGTTTGGTCGGCGGCCAGTGGTTTGCACAAAGGCATCGCAAAGCTGTCCTCCCTAAACGCGCTTTTACTGCTGCTTTTGGGCCTCTTTACGGCTGTTGCAGGCCCGACACTCTACCTATTGTCATTCGGCGCCGAGGGTATCACTACCTACGCGAGTACTTTTCTGGAGATGAGCCTCTTCACGGGGAGCATTACCGGAGACGATTGGCCGTTACAGTGGAGCGTTTTTTACTGGGCGATTTGGTTTGCCTGGGCGCCGGTAAGCGCGCTGTTTCTGGGACGGCTTGGCCGAGGATACTCGGTGCGGGAGTACATCAGGATCAACTTTCTGTATCCGTCCCTGTTCGCAATTGTCTGGATTATTGTCTTTTCTGGCACCGCGATTCACATGGATATGAGCGATCCGGGCTCGCTCAATGTCGCACTGCAGGAACAGGGCCCCGGTAAAATGCTCTACGCTGTTTTCAGCCAGTTTCCCTTCAGCGGCCTTACGGTACCGCTGCTAGTTTTCATTGCATTCGTGTCCTTCGTAACTGCTGCAGATTCCAATACCGATGCGATTGGCAGGTTGTGCGCGAAAGGTGTCACTGCAGAATCAGGGGAAAAGACAGGGCTCAGTGCCAAAATATTGTGGGGCGCCATGATCGGGGTGGTGTCTTGGACCATGGTGAGTTTCGCCGGGGTCGACGGAATACGTATGCTATCCAATCTCGGGGGCATAGCAGCAGTGACGATAGTATTGGCGAGCAGCATCACACTGCTCAAGTGGCTTATGAATCCGCGGCTCCTCGATTAGAACGATCCTAGATTGGAACAATTCTCTTTTCTAACAAAAGCAGGAGCCGCGATAAGTTGGGCTTACTCTGCACGAACCAAGCGACGCTCGCCGCGCTTCGCGCCCAGCACCGCCTCGTGCTTCACATACTCTTTGATTAAGTCAGCTTCATCGGCGGTCAGATATTCCTTCCATGCTGGCATGCCATTGGCCGCCAAACCACCTTCCATAACGATGGCCTGCCATGCAGGTTCAACATCCTTGATCCGATAGCGTAAGTCTGGAATGAGCCCGGCGCTTATAGCGTTACCGCCATGGCAAACCGCACAATACAGGTTGAAGAGACCGCGACCACTCTCCACAAATTCACTGCTCGCCAGTTCAATCCCGTCAGCTTCGAGTATCTGCTCCGCTACCGGTACTTCAGGTAGTTCTTCGGACGCTCCCAGCTTGAACACAAGAAGGCGGCTAATGTTGATCATATTTTGAGGCCCACTCACCGAGCCAAAGGGAAGACCGGTCTCTCCACCCCAGCCCTGGGCGACCGCCACGTACTGTTCATCGTCAATAGTGTAAGTAATCGGAGACGCCATCACCCCGCCCTGAACGGGATAGCTCCAAAGCTCATCCCCGGAGTCCGCAGCAAAAGCACTGAAAGCCCCGGCCAGATCACCCTGAAACAGTAGATTCCCGTGTGTAGACAGCAAACCGGAACCTGAGTAGTAGCCCCGGGGTTTTGTCCAGACTGCTTCACCCTTGATCGGATCCCAGGCGATCAGCTCCGCAGCAAGCGCCTGCTTTCCGATGGCAGCACGAGCACTGGCCGGTACTTCATCGGGTATACCTACCATGAGGCCGGGATCAAAATTGATATGCCAGACGGCGTCACGCTCCAGAGTATGGAAGTTATCAGCGTAGATCGCTGAGGAGGACTTAGCTGGAATGTAAACCAAGCCCGTATCAGGGCTGTAGGTCATAGGATGCCAGTTGTGAGCGCCTGAAGGACCCGGCGACACCACTGTGTCAGCAGAGCCATCACGCATACCTGGTGCTTCTACCGGTCGGCCAGTTTCCATATCCACATGTGTTGCCCAGGTTACCGGCATGTACTTATCTGCAGACAGCAACTCGCCGGTTGCTCGATCTACAACGTAAAAGAATCCGTTCTTGGGTGCCTGCATCAGGACTTTGCGCTCCTCCCCCTCTATGGGCAATTCGGCAAGGATCATGTGCTGCGTAGCAGTGTAGTCCCAGTGATCGCCGGGGGTGGTTTGGTAATGCCAGGCGTACTCGCCGGTATCGGCGTCCACCGCGACAATCGACGAGATAAACAAATTGTCTCCGCCCTCCGGGCTACGAATCTTTTGATTCCAGCTCGCGCCATTCCCGACACCGATGTACAAAAGGTTCAGCTCAGGATCAAAGGCGAAAGAGTCCCAGGCGGTGCCGCCCCCTTTGCCGTTCTCCCACCACTCTCCAGTCCAGGTTTCTGCAATACGTTTTTGCGTCTCATCTTCAAATCCGTCGGCGGGGTTGCCTGGTACGGTGAAGAAGCGCCACGCCTGCTCACCAGTCACCGCATCGTAGGCGGTGACATAGCCGCGCACCGACATCTCGGCGCCACCGTTACCAATAACTACTTTGCCGTTCACGATGCGTGGGGCGCCCGTAACGGTATAAGCATCAGTGGTGTTGATTCGGGTATCTACCTGCCAAACGACTTCACCTGTGTCTCTGTCCAGCGCATGGAGGCGACCGTCCAGGCTCGCGGCGTAAACGTTGTCACCCCAAAGTGCCGCACCTCGGTTGACCACGTCACAGCAGGCTCGCACTCCGTAATCCTTGGGAACCTCAGGGTCAAAGTGCCAAAGTTCTTCGCCGGTTTTTGCATCGTAGGCCAGGACATGTCCCCAGGACGCCGTGGCAAACAACTTGCCATCAGCCATCAGGGGCGTGGTTTCAATACCCCGGTCGGTAGGGAGCTCTGCATACCAGGCAAGACCAAGGTCTTCGATGTTACCGTCATTAATCGATGCGAGGGGACTAAAGCGCTGCTCACCGTAGGTACGCCCATGCGTTAACCACTCTCCGGGCGTCTCATCTGCGGCCTCAATCCGTTCTCCAGTGACCGCGGTCGCAGAAGCAGCAGGGGTCGCTGGCGACTGAGCGATGGGTTCTTCTTGATGATCGCTGCTGCAAGCAACCGTCAACAGCAGCAGACCTGACAACAAGACTCTATTCACGGGTATGGTTTTTTGGTCCATTACTGGAACTCGCACTTATTCTTAGGGAGCGGCAAGGTTAGCAAAGTTTGCTACCGAAAAAACATCGCACAAGACCTGCCGCCCTTGTCCGGAAAAACCGGGAGTGGGACACTCCGTTGCTTAATCGACGGGGACATTAAGTAATGAAGGATTTGCTTTTAGCAGGCGCCACGGGACTCGTCGGCCAAGCTGTACTCAAAGCGTATGACGAAGGACAGTTCCACGTTACCACCGTGGGTCGACGGGCCACCGGGCAAGTATCCAACGAGGTTCTTACGGACTTCCTTAGCGCTCCAGTCTTGCCGGCCTCGGATGTCGCGATTTGCGCACTCGGAACAACCATCGCAAGTGCAGGATCAAAGGAAGCGTTTCGCGCAGTAGATTACGACGCTGTACTCAGCTTTGCCAAAGCAGCGAAGGCCGCAAACGTAAGTCACTTTATTCTGGTGAGCTCCGCGGGCTCTAATCCCAAAGCGGGCGTTTTTTATGCCCGAGTGAAAGGTGAAGTGGAACGAGACCTTGCAGCCATAGGGTTTCGACGTCTCGACATAGCACAGCCCGGATTACTGCTGGGCAACCGCTCGGAAAGCCGACCCATAGAAACAATCATGCGACGCACAGACCCACTGACGCGACTGTTCCTAAAGGGGCCTCTGGATCGTTACGCAGGGATAGAGGTGACAACTGTGGGAGCGGCCTTGTTGGCCTTATGCAGTCGGCAGGAAGACGGCATCTATCGCCACGAGAATCGCGCGTTGCTCAAACTAGCGGACGTTGGGCCTTGTTAACAGCAAGACGTCAGTCCATCAAGGCTAAGGGAACATTTGCAGTCAAGGCTTGATTGGCGACACAATCACTTTTTGGCTTTGACACTCTCTTGCTATGTCCCTTATCAAAACCCGCGATACCCGCGCACTGCGCTTTGCCCTCCGAACTCTCTTTGGAGCAACCTTCTTTGGAGCAACTTTAGTGGCCTGTACGAACGTTAATCCCTCTTCACCGTCACAAGCGTCACCGACACAAACATCGGGGAACCCGATGCAATCCGGCCAGCTCTCTCTTGAAGATATATTCGCCGAGGACGCCTACAAAGCGGAACAACCCGGTGGTATTCAGTGGTTAAGCGATAACAGCGGGTACACCATGCTGGAAACGCCAGCGGACTACGATAGCCGTGAGGTAGTCGCTGAGACCGAAAATGACAAAAGCGCTGCCCCCAAGGAAATCGTATTTTACGATCCTGCCAGCAGCGAGCGACGGGTACTCGTCGGCATTGATGCGCTAACGCCAAAGGGTACTGAAGCACCCCTGACTATCGACGACTACGACTGGTCCTTTGACCACAGCAAACTGCTTATCTATACCAACAGCAAAAAAGTTTGGCGCGTCAAAAGTCGTGGCGACTATTGGGTTCTGGACCTGAAAACACAGGAACTCAAGCAGCTAGGTGGTGACTATGTGCCATCCACGCTGCAATTCGCAAAGTTTTCCCCGGATGGGCAGCGTGTCGCCTATGTAAAGGAGGCCAACGTTTTTGTCGAGGATCTTGGCACTGAGGAGATCACACAGCTGACGGAACGCGCTGGAGATCACATCATTAACGGGATCATGAGCTGGGCTTACGAAGAAGAGTTTTCGATTCGCGACGGATTCCGCTGGAGTCCGGACGGCACAAGCATCGCCTATTGGCAGTTCGACACGTCCGGCGTCCGTAACTTTTCGCTTATTAACAACACGGACGACCTCTACCCAAAAGTTACCGAGGTTCCCTATCCCAAAGTTGGCGAAACCATATCGGCGGCCAAGGTGGGCGCGGTTTCCGCATCGGGCGGGAAAACCGTTTGGGCTAATTTACCGGGCGACCCGCGTCAGATGTATGTTCCGCGCATGGACTGGGCACCGGAATCAGACAAGCTCATTGTGCAGCATGTAAACCGACGCCAGGATCAAAATACCGTCTACTACGCAGATGCGAATACCGGAGACGTCGACCCCCTGTTTCTAGAGCAAGCGCCCCACTACCTGTTTGACGTAGACGACGTGCACTGGCTAAAAGACAGCGGTGACTTCCTTTGGCTTAGTGAAAGAGACGGCTGGTGGCATGTTTACAAAGCCAGTAGCGACGGCCAGAGTGTTGTCGATCTGACGCCTGGTGACTTTGACATCACAGACGTTGCGCACGTGGATGAAGCCTCCGGCTGGATCTATTTCTTAGCCTCTCCAGAGGCGATGGAAGCTCGTTACCTGTTTCGCGCCTCTATCGATGGTAGCGGAGAGATGCAGCAAATTACGCCTACTGAATTTGCAGGGACAAATAGCTACGACATTTCCAAGGATGGCCGCTTTGCTGTGCACACGCACCAAAGCTTTGTGCAGCCACCGCAATACCGCCTGATCTCTCTAGGGGACCACCGTGAAATCTCAATGCTTGAAGACAACGCCGCGCTGACTGCAAAGATTGCCGAGTTGGATCTGGGAGGACACGAGTTTTTCCGAGTAGACGCGCGCGACGGCCTACCCTTGGACGGTTACCTCATCAGGCCGCCTAGCTTTGATGACAGCGCACAGTACCCAATCGTCTTTTATGTCTACAGCGAGGTCGCGGGACAAACAGTCCGCGATGCTTGGGGCGGTAAGCGCCATCTGTGGCATCTGTATATGGCGCAGCAGGGTTATCTCGTAGCATCAGTAGATAGCCGTGGGGCTAGGGCTCCCCGGGGCCGAGACTGGCGGCAGTCGGTCTATGGCGGCATTGGCATCCTGGCCTCCCGCGATCAATCAGACGCGCTGAAGGCGATGACCGAACGCTGGCCCTACATAGATGAGGATCGCGTGGGCATCTGGGGGCATTCTGGGGGTGGCTCCATGACACTCAACATGTTGTTTCGCTATCCCGGCCAGTACAAAGCAGGCGTGTCTCAGGCGCCCGTCACAGATCAACGCCTTTACGACGCTATTTATCAGGAACGCTATTCTGGGCTATTGGATGAGTATGCCGACGAATACCTGGAGGCATCGCCCATTACTCACGCGAAGAATCTAGAAGGTGAGTTGTTGCTGGTGCACGGCACAGGTGATGACAACGTGCATTATCAAAGCAGCGAGCGTCTAATCAACGAACTTGTGCGACTCAACAAGCCCTTTCGTTTTATGGCCTACCCAAACCGTACCCATGCTGTTGTCGATAGTGAAGGCGCAGGTACCGAGTTGCATCTCAATACAATGCGAGCTCGCTTCTTTGACGAGCACCTGATGACGGAGTAACTATGAACTTCCTTAAGGCGCTTAGCCTAACAGGCTTTTGGGCGCTGTCTTTTGACACTTGGAGCGACACTTTGATGAAACAAGAGGAAGACATTGCTAAATTTGCTGCCGCGTACACAGCGGCGTGGAACAGTGATAAGCCAAAGGAAGTCGCAGCTTTCTACGCTAGCAACGGGGCTCTTACTATTAATGGTGGTGAACCGGCGGCAGGTCGCGCTGCGGTCGAGCAAGTCGTGGCAGACTTTATGACTGCGTTTCCCGACCTTGTTCTAAGTAATGACAACAATGCCATCGTTGATGGGCGTGTGAATTACCATTGGACTTTTGTGGGCACAAACACGGGGCCCGAAGGCACCGGCAACGCCGTCAATTTTAGCGGGTTTGAATCTTGGATTTTTAACGCCGAGGGCTTGATCCAGGATTCTATCGGTAGCTTCGATGCCGAAGACTACGAGCGACAGCTTGCCCAAGAGTAACCACCTGCCCCTAGGGTCTTTTGTAAACCTCACGCCCCGCAAAGTACGTGTGATCCACAACCAATGACCTAAAGCTTTCGTTCATAGGCTCGGGCACCTTTCCGCTCAAAACAACAAAGTCCGCCCACTTACCCACGCTGATAGACCCAATCTCATCTTTCCAGGGAGTGATATCAGCACCCGCTTGCGTATAAGCATGCAAGGCGTCATCAAACTTCACGGACTCTTCAGGGTGCCAAGACATGCCCTCGTTGAAGCCAAAAGGGCTTTCTCTAAATACCGCATCATTGATTTGCATGAGCGGACTTAGGGGTGAAGTCGGATAGTCCGCGCCAAACACGAGGTGCGCCCCACCATCAAGCATCGACTGCCAAACATAGGCGCGATTCTCTCGAGCCTCACCCACGCGAGTAGGTACATAACCAATGGCATTCGTGCAGTGGTTGGGCTGCATGGACGCAACAACGCCCAGCTCCTTGAATCGCGGAATGTCTGCCGGATCCAGAATCTCGATATGTTCGATACGGTTGGGAACCGGCACCGCATTATCTTTTGACGCTTCAATGGCATCCAGCGAAGCGCTTACCGCCGCATCACCAATAGAGTGAATAGCAACTGGCATACCCTTCTCTGTTGTGCGGCGCACCAGTTCAGCCAAATCCTGGGGCTTTGTAATGTACTCTCCGCGCCAATTTGGACGATCGTGATAATCCTCCATTAGCACAGCGGTGTGCGCGGAAAGCACCCCATCGTTTATCAGCTTCACAAATCCTGCCTGCAGTAGGGGCCCGGTATCGCTCTCCTTATTACTGAGCTTCACACGACGGTTGGTGTCATCGGTTATTTCGAGCACGGAATCCAGCGTTTGATCCCAGGTATCAGGATTCATGCTCAATCCAAAATGCCCGTACCAAACCCGGATAGTCGGGTCACCGTTTTCAACAATGTGCAGATAATCATCAAGCCCTCTCATTTGATGGAGCCCGGTAATACCGAAACTGTTAGCGTACTGCTGCATTTGCGCGAGCCCCTCGCGGCGCTTCGCGTCACTACGGGCAGGAATATGGTCGCGCACCACGCGCATCGCTCCTTCCAGAAGTATCCCTGTAGGTTCACCCGACTCTGGGTCCAGAACAATTTCACCACCGGCCGGCACGGGTGTATCGGCTGTTACTCCGTTCATCTCTAACGCTAACGAATTTACCCAGCCGTAGTGGCCATCAATGTGTGACAAAAATATAGGGCGATCAGATACCACCGAATCAAGCATTTGGCGCGTGGGGTATTCGCCATCAGATAGCGTGTGGTCCCAGTAGCCCCCCGTGAGCCACTCCCCTTCGTCGAGGCGTTCATCCGCCTCTTTGATTAGCCTCAGCCACTCCTCCTTGTCTACAACGTAAGCCAAGTCCACGCCCGCGACTACGGGAGCGTTGCCGTCCATGTGCGAGTGGCTGTCTATCAAGCCAGGGGTGACCGTCCTGCCTGCCGCGTCGATAATTTTGGTGTTGCTGTCCGCAAGGGCGCGTATATCTGCATTACTTCCAACAGCGGTGAATCGTTTGTTCTCGATAGCAAAAGCTTCGACTCGCGGTGTGTCCGGATCCACGGTGCGTACGTCGCCGTTTACAACAATGATCTCTGCTGCCGCCATGGCCATCGACACATTAGCGACGCCCACGTAAGCGGCTACGGACGACAGAACGGCGATTCGTGCTGCAGCCATGATTCGTGTATTCATAAGCGCTTTCCCTTCGCTTTTGCAGAGGCAGCGATAATGCCACATCGTCAGACTGAGAAAACATCGTGAGCCTTGAAGGTAAATTGTGTAACCTCAGTCCACTCGCCTATAAAGATAACAAGGTACCCACGTGAACGACGCTGAAACAACACCGAGCGCGGCGCAAGATCATCCGGATAACCCTTACCGCTCTAAGAGCGCGAGCTGGTATGCGCTATGCCTGCTGACCATTGTTTACAGCTTCAACTTCATCGATCGTCAGCTTCTGGCCATTCTCCAGGAGTCCATCAAGGCTGACCTGAGTCTCTCGGATAGTCAGCTGGGACTGCTTACCGGCTTTGCTTTCGCTATTTTTTATGTCACCGCAGGAATACCCATTGCCCGCTGGGCCGATCGAGGGAACCGGCGCAACATCGTGTCCTGGTCGCTTTTCATTTGGAGCTTCATGACGGCTCTCAGCGGCTTCGTTCAAAACTATTTCCACTTACTCATGGCACGCATCGGTGTCGGCATTGGTGAAGCGGGAGGCAGCCCCCCATCGCATTCCATCATTTCAGATATCTTTCCAGCCGACCGAAGAGCCACAGCAATCGGCTTTTACTCGATGGGCGTGAGCATCGGCATTTTGTTTGGCTTTTTAGCCGGTGGGTGGCTTAACGAATTCTTTGGCTGGCGCACCGCCTTTATGGTGGTTGGCGTACCCGGTGTCATACTCGCCATCGTCCTGCGCTTCACTCTCAGGGAGCCCATCCGGGGACTCCACGATGGCGTACCCAGTTCCACTGACGCCGTACCCTTCGGTGAAGTGCTCAGAGTGCTGTGGAGCCGACCTACCTTTCGCCATATCGCCCTAGGTGCAGGCCTGAATGCCTTCTGTGGTTATGCGACTGCGAACTGGACTGCATCTTTCATGATCAGAACCCACGCCATGTCGACAGGCGAGCTGGGAACCTGGCTATCGATGATTATCGGCGTGGGCGGCGCTATTGGCGTGTTCTTTGGCGGCTACTTTGCAGATCGCCTAGCGAAGACTGACAAGCGTTGGTACGTCTGGTTACCCAGCATCTGCGGATTCGCAATCGTGCCGTTCATGGTGAGCATTTATATCGTCGACAATCCGTATGTGGCTCTATCGCTTTCTATTATCCCCGGCTTGTTGTTTCAGGTTTATCTTGGCAACACCATTGCCACAACCCACGCGATAGTTGGTCCGAGAATGCGAGCTACCGCATCGGCTGTTTTATTTCTCATTATCAACATCATCGGCCTAGGTGGCGGCCCTTGGGTTGTCGGTGTGTTGAGCGACATACTCTCGGACAGCCTCGGCACCGAGTCCCTGCGTTACGCCATGCTCTATGCATTGCCGCCGGTAATGACCTGGTCGGCTATTCACTATTGGCTTGCAGCCAAAAACATTCGTCAGGATATTGAGAACGCGCCCAGCTAAGCTGGGCGGCCAACCGCTCATAGCAAATCACTGATAAAAGGTGTTCGAGTAGAACCCGCGCGTCTATAATTCGCCACCTTTGGGCGTGCTGTTATTTTGATCCCTGTTAATTGGCCTTTTGACCCGCGGCGCTCGCCGATTTTTTATGGCTGGGTCATTTGGTTATTTTCTACCGCTGGTTTTCTGTTCAGCATCCCCGGACAAACTATGGGCATGGCGGTGTTTACCGACACCTTCATTGAGGTGCTGGACCTAACCCGCACCCAGGTATCCATGGCCTATCTTGTCGGTACCGTCGCGTCCTCCTTGTTTCTCACCCGCGCAGGGCGCTGGTATGACCTCTATGGTGGACGCATCATGATTGCGGGCTCTGCTGCGGCCTTGGGCGCAATGGTGTTGGTGATCAGCGGGGTAGATGTATTGAGCCAACTACTTGGCGGCTCAACGGTCGTCACCTTTGCTCTACTTCTCTTCGCTTTCTTTGGAGTACGCTTTTTTGGTCAAGGAGTGCTCACCAGCTGTTCTCGGAACGTCTTACTACTGTGGTTCGTCAAACGGCGAGGCCTCGTCAGCGGTATTCGTAGCGTCTTCGTGTCCTTTGGTTTCGCCATCGCTCCTTTGGCGATCGCCTTTCTGATCACTAGCTTTGGCTGGCGCGGTGCCCTGTGGTTTATGGGACTCACTGTGGGTTTGGGCTTTGCACTCATGGCACTCGTCTTTATCCGTGACAACCCTGCCTCCTGTAGCCTTCAAGCTGATGGGGTC
The DNA here is from genome assembly GCF_045689245.1 of Congregibacter brevis. GTDB lineage: Bacteria > Pseudomonadota > Gammaproteobacteria > Pseudomonadales > Halieaceae > Congregibacter > Congregibacter brevis. The sequence continues at coordinate 100,368 of NZ_CP136865.1, forward strand.
GACCCCTCGGATCAAGATGACGCACCGGTGGAAGCACCGTCAAAGACCCTTGATCAAGCGAGGCGAAGTCCTATTTTTTGGATTTACTCTCTCAGTCTTGGCATGCACGCGCTGTTTGGGACTGCTCTAGTCTTTCACGTGGTCGCGGTGTTTGGGGAAAGCGGCTTATCTGCCGGTGTCGCCTTTGGCTATTTTCTGCCTGCCGCTGTGTTCTCAACGGCAAGCAACCTCATCGCCAGTAGCTTTGTCGATCGCTACCGACTTAAACCTTTTCTTGTCTGCATGCTATGCGTACTGAGCATCGGAGCAATCGGTCTAATTAACCTGGAGCATGTCTGGGGTTACTGGGTGCTCGCAGCGGGCTTTGGTGTGGGTGGTGGCCTTTGGGGCGTGGTATCTAATCTGGCATTCATTCGCTTTTTCGGTCCTCTACACCTCGGCGCAGTGAGCGGATTTAATGCCTCTATCTCGGTGTTTGCCAGCGCTATTGGACCGGCCGCCTTCAGTCTGGCGGTAGACCATTTGGGCAGCTACAACGCCGCAGCCCAGATTTGCTTGGGCATGCTTTTAGCTCTACTACTGGCCGCGCTACTAATAAGGCAGCGCGAAGTCCTACCTGGCCGCAGCGGCGCCACCTAAGCCGTGTGCGGTACGTTTTGCGGCTCCTCGGAAACTGGCGACTTACGTCTTGAATCGGATAAGTGCCAGCGCCACACTAAACGACTGAATGTTTCCAAGGAGTGTGCTCATGGATAACAACCGCGAAGTCACGTTCAACGATATTCGTGCACTCCATACGGCTGACGAAGCGGAGATACTCAACGCCTTAATCAAAGGCACGGGCATTGATTTAGACACGCGGCAGCGTGCGCAATCCCGGGCCGTCGATCTCATAGAGCGGATTCGAAGTGCAGGCCAACCCGGTCTCATGGAGATGTTTTTGGCCGAGTACGGGCTATCAACTAACGAGGGCATTGCTTTGATGTGCCTGGCGGAAGCTCTGTTGCGAGTACCTGACCCGGGAACAATCGACGCCCTTATCGAAGACAAAATCACGCCTTATGACTGGAGTGAGCACAGCGGGAAGTCTGGCTCTTCTTTAGTGAACGCCTCAACAATTGCGCTGATGATGACTGGTAGGGTGCTGGACGACGACAATTCAGCCAGTGTGTCCGGGCTCCTTAATCGCACCGTAAAACGATTGGGCGAACCCGTCGTTCGTCTTGCAGTAAAACGTGCCATGCGCGAAATGGGGAACCAGTTTGTTTTAGGACAAACGATTCAGGAGGCTCTCAAACGCGCTGAGGATGAGACCCGACGAGGCTTTCGTTACTCCTTCGATATGTTGGGTGAGGCTGCGCTCACCCAGGCCGACGCGGACAACTACTTCGAAGCTTATGCGGATGCCATTCGTGCGATAGGGCAATCGTCTCCCGATGGTGCCATGCATGAGCGTCCGGGAATTTCTGTAAAGCTCTCCGCTCTGCATCCACGGTTTGAGTATGCAAAACGAGATCGTCTACTCAAAGAGCTGGCACCCAGGCTCAACGCACTTGCGCGTCTAGCCAAAGATGCAAACCTCGGACTCAATGTCGACGCAGAGGAATCTCAGCGACTCGAGCCTTTTCTACATATTGTCGAAGCTGCACTGTCTGATGAGGATCTTGCTCAGTGGAATGGCTTTGGCGTGGTGGTCCAGGCTTATCAAAAACGCGCCGGGGCCGTCATAGATTGGTTGTATCAGCTCGCCACAGGGCTTGATAGGAAAATCATGGTGCGCCTCGTGAAAGGGGCCTACTGGGACTCAGAGGTAAAGCAGGCGCAAGTCGAGGGTGTCGCCGACTACCCGGTGTTTACCCGACGCAGTGCAACAGATGTGTCTTACATCTGCTGCGCATCCAAACTTCTGAGCATGACCGATCGACTGTATCCCCAGTTCGCTACACATAATGCGCAAACCGCAGCGACGATTGTCGAACTGGCAACAGGCCGCAAAGACTATGAGTTCCAGCGCCTCCATGGCATGGGTGAAACGCTGTTTAATCAGCTTATTGCCGACGGTGCGAACTGTCGTATCTATGCACCCGTAGGCCCGCACAAAGATCTACTCGCGTACCTAGTTCGCAGACTGCTGGAGAACGGCGCAAACTCCTCCTTCGTCCACAAAGTAGTCGATCCAGCATATACGCCTCTGTCATTGGCAGCGGACCCCTTCAACGCTCTGGACAAGATTCGCAGCGCTCGGCCAGCAGCGCTTTGCGATCCGGCAAACATCTACGCACCAAAGAGAAAAGCCGCTCGCGGCTGGGACCTTAACAATGACAACGTCGTCAGGGAGCTAGACCTGGCGAGAGACCCATTTTTGAAGCACCGATGGCGGGCCGATCCCATCCTGGCAAAAGACAATGGGGGGACCGAGTCTCAAGCACACCGGGTAATCGCTAACCCCAGCAACCCCGAAGACGCTGTGGGAGCTTGTGTGGACGCATCGCTTAGCGATTGCGAAAGCGCCATTTCGGCTGCAAAGGACTGGCAGGACGCAACCGCTCAACAGCGCGCGATAGCTTTGCGACAAGCGGCAGATCTCTTCGAAGCCAACGCCGGAGAACTCTTGGCTTTACTGGCACGAGAATCCGGCAAATGTACCCTCGATGCGGTGGCAGAGCTGCGCGAGGCGGTAGATTTTCTGCGCTATTACGCTGACCGGGGAGAGGAGCTGTCCGGGCAGGCTCCCCGAGGAATCATTACCTGCATCTCGCCATGGAACTTCCCCCTCGCGATATTCACCGGACAAATCGCCGCCGCGCTGGCCGCTGGCAACGCTGTACTGGCTAAACCCGCGGAGTCCACACCTCTTGTCGCGGCGGCGGCCGTGCGGCTGGTTCACGCAGCCGGTGTTCCTCGCGAGGTTTTGCAGTTTCTCCCGGGTGATGGCTTGATAACGGGACAGGCACTAACCTCATCACCACGCATCGCGGGAGTTTGCTTTACCGGCTCCACCGCTACGGCAAAGATCATTAATCGAGCCATGGCAGAAAATCTCTCTCCGTCGGCACCGCTCATTGCAGAAACCGGGGGCATCAATGCGGGAATTGTGGATTCCACCGCACTGCCAGAGCAGGCAATCCGCGATGCCCTTGCCTCTGCATTCCAGTCAGCAGGACAACGCTGCTCTGCCCTGCGTATTCTCTACATTCAGGAAGACGTCGCTGACGTCCTTCTGGACATGCTTCACGGTGCAATGGATGAGTTGGATATCGGCGACCCCTGGTCCCTTGCTACGGACATAGGCCCGGTCATCAGTCCTGAGGCCCAAGCGTCAATTCAGGCCTACATTCAAACTGCAAAACGGGAAGGTCGTTTGTTGAAGCAGTTAGCGGTGCCCAGCAGTGGACACTTTGTGGGCCCCGCGGTGATAGAGGTCACTGGCATAAAGGATCTGGCGGCGGAAATCTTTGGGCCCGTGCTGCACGTAGCTCGGTTTGCCGCTGCAGATTTTGAGGAGGTGCTCGACAATATCAACCACAGTGGCTATGGCTTGACCTTTGGTCTGCACACCCGCATCGACGAGCGCGTCAAAGAAGTCTCCACCGCAGTGCATGCAGGTAACCTTTACGTCAATCGCAATCAAATCGGTGCGGTTGTCGAATCACAACCTTTCGGCGGTGAGGGATTGTCCGGCACAGGTCCAAAAGCTGGAGGACCGCGCTATGTGCAACGTTTTCAATCGCCCCAGGAAGCCCAAAGTTCGTGTGTTGCTGACGCGGATCTTAGCGTTGTAGGAGTGGATGTCGTGCAATCGGCTATTACCGCGCTCAACTGGCATGAAGCCCAAGCGCTTGAGGAACAGGAAATGCCGGGGCCCACGGGAGAAGCAAATCGTTTGGCGCTTTGGCCACGGGGCCTGGTAGTTTGTCTTGGTCCCACGGCCCAAGATGCCGCAATACAGGCAGGAACGGCGAGGCGTATGGGCTGTCCTGCGCTGATGATTGCTCCGGGCGTTGATGGCTCTCAAGGTATTGACGGTTGGCTGCCGAGAGAGGCGCTCAAAAGTTTGTCGGGAATCGCCGTGGTGGCACTTTGGAGTGACGAGCAGGACCTTCGCAAAGCCCGGCAGGCTCTGGCTGCGCGCGACGGTGCGCTCGTACCACTGGTGACCGCCGACGACCTGGAGGGCTACTGCGTGCATGAACGTCACACCTGCATCGACACCACAGCCGCGGGGGGCAACGCCAGCTTATTGGCCGCTGACAGTGACTGAGCCCAAGGAAGCTTCGGGCCAGTGGATTTATAAGCCTCTTAAGAGCTATTCTTCAATACATAACAAGTGAACAGACGACGCATTTCGCATGCACGCCGTTCCGACAATAAAACTAGAGGTAGAACATTTATGCCACAACGATCCTTCGCGTCTTCACTCATCGCCCTGACTTTACTCATAGCGGGTCTGAGCTCTGTTGGCACCTCAGCTCAAGAAGACCAGGGCTTGCAGTGGTCAGTAATGCCCTACCTTTGGGGATCGACGACGGAGCTGGATCTTACTTTTCGAGATGCCAGTGTCAGTCCAGACGAACTCAGTTTCAAAGATCTGGTAGACACGCTGGATGGCGCCTTCATGTTCCAAACCGAGATCGGTGCTGGCTACTGGAGCGTATTTGCTGATGTTACCTACCTCAAGATCGCAAGCACCGATATACGAGACCGAATCAGCGTCGATGTGGATAGCACCCAAATTTTTGCCGATGGCGCAGTAGCTTATTGGCCTCAGGGCTTTGGCTCGGCACTCAGCGTTTTTGGCGGTGTTCGCCACTCGAGTTTTGACAATAGTTTTGGATTTACAGCTACCAATACAGAGATACCACCGGCGGAGAGAGTGTCAGATACCGATTACAACGATCTCCTCTTGGGCCTTCGCTATCACACTCCCATTTCCGATCGATGGGATATCCGCACCTATGCTGACTACGCTTTTGGTGATTCCGAGGGTGTCTTCGTCATCCGCGGAAGCTTCGCCTACAACTTTGGCAAGTCAGGGCAAAATGCCGCCGTCGTGGGCTATCAATACAAAGAGGCAGAGTTCACAGAGGGCGATCAGACAAACTCCTTCACCTACTACGGCCCACTAGTCGGCGTGGAGTTTAGTTTCTAAGGTGTCTCTATTTGTTGGGTAGATCCAACTGATCACTCAGTTGGCCTCACTCTGAGTCACAACACTCCAGACATGACCGAAAGGGTCGCGCAGTTTGCCTTCATATTCGTAGCGCTGTACTTCCTTAGCAGCAAAAGCTGTCTTGTAAAACTCTATCGCCGCGGCGCCATCGCGCACACAGAGATAGGGAGCAACTGCCTTCAACATACCATCCTCCTTTCATCGCTTCTCAGTCTTAGCCTCGAACTCGAAGACTAGAAATGGTGTAGCTAAAAGATCTACTCCCAGTCAGGCGCCGCCACCGCAGGACCCGCGACTGCGTTAAACGCCGCGACATCGTCACTGACCAGAGACTCCCACGCCGACATCGCTTCCTGCCATTGAGGCCGCAGATCATCCAGACGATCTCTTTGACCACGTGTCAGACCCAACACCGCGTTATCTGCTTGCTGATAAACATCAATGAGGAACGCATCTATGCGCGGATGGAAATTCAGCACATCCTGAAAAGTTTCCCGCTGCGGCGTGGTCACTGACTTTTGCCAATCCTCCAATGAGGACAACAGCGACTCAGCTGCTTCAGAGACAATGTCATCCCCCGCTTCTTTTGCCAGCGACTGACGCAATTTCACCTGCTTTTGAATACTCTGCAGACTGGCGACACGTGCATAGATTGCATCGAGCATGCTAAAGGCTTCATCAACAAAGGCCTGCTGCTCTGCTATGGCATCCGCTTCGTAGTTGTTGATGGGATCCCAGCTCACCATCACGGTTTGTTCCTGCACTTCTTCGCCTAGTGTCAGACGCACGGTGTAGTCTCCCGGCGCTACGGCGTAACCCGCGATAGCCTTGTCTGCACGAGCGCCGTATACGACATCATAGTTGAGGGTCTCGCTTGAATCCGTTCGAAGATTCCAGACAAATCGATTGAGGCCTTTCTCCGCAGGGATAGCTCCCCTGCCGCCCTCGACACCTTTCTTTGCGTCTGTCTCGAAGCTACGAATGACGTCTCCCGCGTCATTCAGAATCTCCAAAGAGAGAGACTGCTCTTCCAGATCAAGTTCATCAGAAAGCGCGTAATACAGAACCGCACCATCGGGAGCACTGGGTGCCACGCTCTCGCCACCCCCCGCTCTACCCTTTGTGGGCGTCAAACGAATCGCAGGGGTGGGTGCGTAAAGGTGCGCGGTCGCTGATTCATGTTCATCGTCAAACTGCCGCAGTGGCACGATGTCATCAATCACCCAGAAGGCACGTCCCTGAGTCGCGAGTACGAGATCGTTGCGACGAACCATCAGGTCCGTAATGGGAACAATCGGCAGATTCGTCTGAAATGCCTGCCAGTCCTTGCCACTGTTGAAAGAGATGTAAAGGCCACGCTCCATGCCGGCAAAGAGAAGCCCCGCACGCTCGGGATCCTCGCGCACTACCCTCACAAAATGCGCCTCGGGCAGTCCATCAGTGATAGATGACCAGCTGCGGCCGTAGTTAGAAGTGCGGTACACGTAGGGCTCGTTGTCACCTTCCTTGTACTTCATCACCACGACATACGCGACGGAAGGGTCATGGGGGGACACTTCAATGGCATTAATCAAGCCTCGTCCCGCGTTCTTGGGCGTGACGTTATTCCAGTTCTCTCCGCCGTCTCGCGTTACGTGAACAAGACCATCATCGCTGCCCACCCAAAGGGTATCGGGATCATGGGGACTCTCTGCAAAAGAGAAAATCGTATTGTATTGCTCGATGTTCTCGTTGGTGTAGGGACCCATGCCCTCACCCTGTTTGTCTAATTCATTACGGGTAAGGTCGGGACTCGCCTCCATCCAATCAAAACCGCGATTCACCGACTTCAGCAACACATTGCTACCGTGATACACCACCTTGGGGTCGTGAAGAGAAACATGGATCGGTGAGTTCCAGTTAAAGCGATACTTGGAATCACTTGCTAACTGACCCAAACCTGTTTCCGCATAGGCCTTTATGGAGCGACTGGTGCGCGTCTCTGTGTCGAACTCGTCGATTAGACCGAGATAGCAGCCGGCATAGGTATAACGCGGATCGTTGGGATCCATAGCCACATAAGCGCTCTCACAACCGCCATGCACTTCCCAGTCATCCCGGCCAATTTGACCATCCCGGGATCGGCTACGTATCGCCACCGTGGAATTGTCCTGTTGCCCTCCGTAAATGCGGTACTCAAATGCGTTGTCCGTATTCACGCGATAAAACTGTGCCGTCGGTTGATTGTCCTGACGCGACCAGGTGTCCGCTCCGTCAAAAGACACATTGGCACCACCGTCATTTGCGTTAACCATCCAGTCTGAATTGTCGGGATTGATCCACAGGTAATGGTTATCACCGTGAGGCGTTTGCACCTGATTGAAAGTCTTACCGCCATCAATGGACTTCATAAACGGTGCATTCAGCACGTACACCGTGTTTTCATCATTTGGATCAGCAAAAATATGCATGTAGTACCAGGAGCGCGCCCGAAGTACTCGTTCCTTGTTCACCTGAGTCCAGCTATCACCACCGTCATCAGATCGGTAAAGGCCTCCTTCGTCCCCTTCGGCTTCGACGATCGTCCAAACCCTACCCGACTTAGCGCCGGATACAGCAACACCCAACTTACCCATACCGTCGGGCAGATCATCAACCAGACGTTCCCAGCTCTCTCCGCCATCGGTCGAGCGCCAAAGTCCACTGCCCTCGCCTCCCGAGCGCAGCTTCCAGGGAGTACGCTGGTTGTCCCACATTGCAGCAAAGAGGATGCGCGGATTACTGGGATCGATAGCCAGGTCGACAGCACCGGTGGTCTCGTTGAGAGGCTCCAGTACACGGCGCCAGGTTGCACCACCATCGGTCGTCTTGAATACGCCTGCGTCATCTGCCGGCGCGTAGGTATTCCCCTGCGCAGCAACCCAGATAGTGTCCGGGTCTGTTGGATGAATACGGATTTCACCAACCTGACGCACGTTCTCAAAGCCGATGTGAGTCCAGCTCTTTCCTGCATCAGTGGATTTGTAGACACCGTCCCCTTGTGAGGAGGCAATGTTCCTAAACGGTGACTCTCCCATGCCCACAACCACAACATTGGGGTCTGATGCCGCTACGGCGATCGCGCCTACCGCAGAGGAACCAAAGTCGTCATCGGAGACAGGATTCCAGCTAGCACCGGCATTCTCGGTTTTCCAAACACCTCCCGTGGTGCCCATGTAGTAAACGTGGGGGTTTTCGCGAACGCCCACCGCTACCGTGGCACGCCCTCCACGAAAAGGCCCAACATTGCGCGCCTCGATACCATCAAAGAAACTTCGATCCTCATCCGCGCTGAAAACGGCGGTCGATATCGAAGACAGAACAAGGCCCAAAAAAGCTAGAAACAGCGTTGGCTTCATGATTAACCCTTAAAATGTGTCCGTTATTGTGGCAATACCGTAATGTCAAAAGTATATGTCAGAATCAATCTCGATGAACCCCGTAGCATCTGACCCACCGCCTAAGGATAAAGATCCATGTCAGCGAGTCGTTGTTTTTCTCCAAGCCCATATTCCCAAAAACGCTCCGCTAGGCGGGTCGTAGCCACGTTTCTAAAGGCCTTAGCCCTTGTCTTGCTCACTCAATCAGTTGTCGCAAGAGCCGCTATACCTCTCACTCTGGACGATGTGTTTGCCTCGCCGAGCCTCTTTGGTACACCACCTTCAGCACCAAAGTGGGCTCCCGATAGTCGAAGCTTTGCCTTCACCTGGAACGACAAGGGGCTGCCTGATCGTGGTTTGTGGCTTTCTTCGGCCGATGGAAAACAGCTGCGACAGATTCCTCTCCCCGACACTTCTACCTCGCTGCGTGATTTCGTCTGGCGAGGGGATGGGCAATCCCTGCTGGTCCTTCAGGGTGGTGAACTTTGGCAAATCGCCACCAGCGATGGATCCGCAGAGCATTTGGGAATCCTCGGTGATGGCGTATCCACACTCACTATGGCTCCCGACGGTCGACAGCTAGCGTTCCTCAAAGGGGGTGACCTCTGGATATTCGACCTGGAGAAGAAGACTCTCAGGCCACTTTCAGATCTGGGAATACCGCCCTTATCTAATCTGACGATCGGACGCTACAACAGAGCCGAGCGCGAAATAGGCCCGGGGATTTGGGGCGGACCCACCTATGCGTGGTCGCCGGACAGTAAGCGTATTGCCGTTCACCTTGTGGATCGTCAAAGCATGCGCAAAGTACCCTTTCCAGATTACCTTGCAGCAGAGACCACTCCCAACGAGATACGCAGAGGCTATCCCGGAGACGCCAACGAATCCCGTCAGGTAGGCATTATCGACCTTAGCGATGGCCGGTTAGAGCGTCTACCGCTTGAGAAACCAGATGCCCGACAAGTCATTGGCTTTTCCTGGTCGGGAAAAGGCGTATTGCTACTGGACATCGCTTCGGACACTGCAGAGGACCGCTGGCTTTATCGGGTAGACGAGCAGAACGAACTGATACTCGTGTGGCACAGTAACAGGCCAAGCCGCATTTATACGGCCTTTGCGTCTGCTTGGCATTCCGACAATGAACGGATTGTTTTTCTCAGTGACCTTGATAATCGCTACGGGCTCTACCAGATCAATGCATTCACCCCAGAGGAATTCCCAAAGCGCATCAGCAACGCAAACACCGATGTATTAAGCGCTCCCCATGTCACAACATCCGGGGAGATCTTTTACACGGCTAACCTACCATCGCCGGCGGAGCGTCATGTATTGCGCATAGGCGCAAATGGAGGACCCCCAGAACAGCTCACACGGCTTCCGGGATACAACAGCGCGCATCCGTCTCCCGATGGCGCGCAGCTAGCCTTTATACACAGTGAAGCAAGCCTTCCACCTGAGATCTATACGCTTACCGCGCCCGGGCAAGTGTCGCACCGCGTCACTCATTCTCCATCGGAGCGTTTTGAGAAGCAGGACTGGGCCCGAAGTCGCTACGTGAGCTTTCCGAGCCACATTGATGACTACACTCTGCACGCACGAATATTAGAGCCACCCAATTTGGAGCCCGGTAAAAAGTATCCCGTGCTCTTTGGCCCCATGTACTCAAACACCGTGCGCAACCGCTGGAGCGGCCGATACAGCCGAATCCAGCAGCTACTGGTGCAGAAGGGCTATATCGTTGTGCAAGTTGATATGCGAGGTAGCACTGGTTATGGACGGGATTTTCGCGAAGAATTTCTGGTGGACTTTGCCGGTGATGACATTGAAGACATCGTAAGCGCAGTGGATTACCTGAAATCCCAACCACACATGGATATCGAACGGATGGGAATTTGGGGAAGCAGTTACGGTGGGACGCTTTCGATCTATACCCTGCTAAAGAAGCCTGGCCTCTTTCGTGCAGGTGTTGCCGCTGCCGCAGCGGTAGATCCGCATTTTTTCGGTACCGACGATGTGGCCATCGTTCGTCGCCCCGACACGCACCCGGAGGTATTTCTCAACACCGCGGCCCGTTACGCCGAGAACCTCGAAGACCACTTACTGATTATTCATGGTATGCAGGATCAGGTGGTGCCCTTCAAAACTACCGCCGCTCTGGCCGATCTCTTGATTAAGAAAGGCAAAGACTTTGACTTTGCCTTTGCGCCGGGTGCTACTCACAGCTGGAGCCGGGAAGCTCATTACTCCCGCTACCTCTTTGGGAAGATGCTGACGCACTTTGATCGCTACCTCCTGCCCGAAGCGGCTGCGTCTAAATGACGGGAACAAGATCTCTCTAAGACGTTACACTGAGATGCCGTATCGCCCCTGATCGCAGGCCTTGCCTCAACTGCCCGCGTGAAGGCTTTTATCCGTGTTTGCTTAAGGAGTATCTCCGAGTGACTCAATCGATTTCGTCTATGATCCTAGCCCGCTCGCTGCTAAGTGGCTGCCTGCTCGCCACGGCCGTAGCAGGCTGCAGCAATCAGCAATCCGACGACGGCGCTATGGCACCCGCCTCAGTAATCGCTGCGCTCGAGGCGGCAGCGCGTGGCGAGGCCCACCCCGACGACCTGCACCCGGACACCGTAAAGTCCGGTAAAGCAATGACCCCCATGCAAGCCGCCTTTGATGTACAGCACTATGCTCTGACACTCAAAGTTTTGCCCGAGAGCCGCTCTATTCAAGGTAGCGTCGCAGTCCGATTTGATGCCCTTGAGTCACTGGATACCGTGCAGCTTGATCTTGATCCACGGCTTGCGATTGAAGGCGTAACGATGGGGGAAACATCGCTCAATGTGCGCCGCGAAGAAGGTTCATTCATGGTCAGCCTGCCCGACAGGCTGGCGGAAGGTGACAGTGCCACAATAATTGTCGCCTACGGTGGCAAGCCGCACGTAGCATTGGCACCCCCGTGGTTTGGCGGCTTTGTGTGGTCCGAAGTAAACGGCACTCCGTGGTTCGCTACCGCTGTACAAGGTGACGGCTGTGATTTGTGGTGGCCCTGTAAAGATAACTTCGCCGACAAACCTGACCAGGGGATTGATCTTGCGATCTCCGCACCCAAAGGCGTCAAAGTCGCCTCTGTTGGCGTACTTCGATCTGTAGACGAGGGCGATGATGGTTTCGATACCTGGCACTGGAGCTCAAGACATCCATACTCCGGGTATGCCGTTGCAATCAACGGCGGTCCCTTCGAGTTAGTCGAGGACGAGTATGAGGGGATCAACGGTAGCCGCTATCCGATACAGTTCTGGGCACTTGAAGAAAACGCCGACAAAGCTCGCGCGCTTATCAACTCAGACGTTATCCCCGACCTCGAATTTTTCGAGCGTATCCTGGGACCCTACCCTTGGGGTGATGAGAAGGCCGGTTTTGTTGAGACCCCACACCTTGGCATGGAACACCAAACTATTAACGGCTACGGAGAGCAGTACAGGCGTGGCCGCTATGGTTATGACTGGCTCTTGCACCATGAACTAGCCCACGAATGGTTTGGCAACGTCATGACCCACGCCCGCCCCGAGGACGCCTGGCTTCACGAAGGGTATGGTGCCTATATGCAGGCGGTCTACTCCGAAGAAACAGTTGGTGCGATGGGGTACTTCGACCACATGTATGGGGCCTATACAAACAACGAGCACTGTCTTCCTGTGGCCAATCCGGAGGTAGAAGATGCGGGGGAAGCCTTTGATAACCGTGATATCTACACCAAGGGCTCATGGATGCTCCACAGCCTTCGTCGACACATTGGCGAGGAAGCCTTTTGGGCAGGCACCCGGCGGCTGATCTACGACACTGCAGAACCCTGGGATCTGAGCTACCCCATTCAATCGCGCTATCGCTCTACGGAAGACTTTATAGACATTATGTCTGATGAAGCGGGGGAAGACGTCAGCTGGCTAGTGCAGACCTACCTTCGCGAAGCAGGCATGCCAGAACTTGTCACAAGCCGTGACAATGGTCAGCTGTCGCTATCCTGGAACGTCCCGGGCGATCGAGACTTCCCCATGCCCATTGACGTCAGTATTGACGGTGAAATCACGGTAGTGGACATGTCCTCGGGACCTCAGAGCCTGTCTCTACCCGACAATGCTCGGGTAATCGTCGATCCCGAGAGTAAAATTCTCCGAACACTACCTATCATCGGTGACTGTTCAGAACAAACCGAGCAGCAAATTCTGGACAACATAGAGCGCTTTACGCGCATGGCAAAAGACTACGGCTGGCAAAGAGACTAAACCATGACCCCCCTTACGATCCTTACGGAAAAACTTCGCACTCTCACTGGGGTACTACCCCTGGCTGTAGCACTGTCTCTGGGCACACTAAGCACCCTTGGGAGCAGCCCGGCGCACAGTCAACTTATCAGCGATCCTGTAATGCCCGACATTCTCGACCTCGAGGCACGGGCAGCCACTGTTGATCGCTGGCTAAAAGAGCGACTGGATACGCTGGTCCAACCGTTAATGCGCAAAGAAGGCGTCGATATGTGGATCCTCGTCGCCGGTGAATACGACGAAGACCCCGTGGTAAAAACCATGCTCCCCGCCACCTGGCTCGCAGCGCGGCGTACCACCATCATGATTTTTCACGATCGCGGCGGTAACGAAGGTGTAGAACGTCTGGCGGTAGCGCGCTACCCCGTCGCGGATCTCTTCCCCTCAGCATGGAACCCCGAAGAGCAAGGCGATCAATGGGAGCGAGTGGCAGAAGTCATCCGTGAGCGCAATCCAGCTACCATCGCTATTAACACCTCCGAGGACTACCCCCTCGCGGATGGCCTGAGCGCCGGCATGCGACGGAAGTTAGAGCGAGCGCTCGGCCCTTTGACCGAAAAACTCGTCGAGAATCACAATCTCGCCGTAGGCTGGCTCGAAACACGCACCGAGGCCGAGATGGCCGCCTACCCTACGTTGGTGCGGATCGCTCACTCAATCATTGCGCAAATGTTTTCCGAAGCCACGATCACGCCGGGAATCACGACAACCGAAGATCTTCGCTGGCATCTGAGACAGCATGTCTCGGATCTTGGCCTAGGCACCTGGTTTCATCCGAGCGTGCATGTGCAAAGAGCCTCACAATCCGCGTTTTCCATCGCCAACATGAGTTTGGATGAGGGCGACATCATCATGCCCGGCGATTTTCTTCATGTAGATTTTGGCATCACTTACCTCCGACTTAACACGGACACGCAGCAACATGCCTATGTTTTACGCCCGGGTGAGACCGAAGCACCCAAAGGCCTGAGAGATGGATTGGCGGCCGCTAACAAAGTGCAGGACGCGCTGCTAGCCAGCTTTAAGACCGGTCGCTCGGGAAATGAGATGCTGGCGGCCGCCCGAAAGGCGATTGAAGCACAGGGCATAAAGGGCACGATTTACACCCACCCTTTAGGCCTCCACGGACACGGCGCCGGCCCGACCATAGGGATGTGGGACAACCAGGGGCCCATGCCGGGCGCCCGAGGGACCTATGCCCTTAGACCAAACACAGCCTGGTCCATCGAACTCAATGCTGAGGCTGCCGTACCCGAATGGGACGGACAACTTGTTCGTTTCATGACCGAAGAGGACGCTTTTTTCGATGGTAAAACGGTGCGTTACCTGGATGGGCGGCAAACTGAAATAACTCTGATCCCCCGCCAGAAATAGCGCCACAACCAAAAGGTAAGAGCGGGCTTAACGCTCCCGCTCTTCATCGAGGCCCGGCGCTTTTATCTTGATAAACGCCTGGGCCTCGGGCTCCACGTCCAGCAGGACGAAGTTGTCGATCACAGGGAAACGATCCGGCAACGCTGTCACCCACTCCTGATAAACCAGTAGAAAATCGTCTTCGATCTCTGCACCGATCGTATCAAGCTTGATAGCCTCGTCCTGTCCTTCCGTCGAAAGAAGCGTAAAACGCTCGTCTACGTACAATGCGACAAGCGCCAAGCTGCGAAGCTCCTCGATGGGCTCTGTTCCGCCCATGTAGCGATTCACCACGATGGCGTCAGCCAGATGCATACGATGCACAATCTCAAAGCTCTCGCCAGACCAGACGATATCCGTCCAGACCGCGTGACCGCGGTGAGCGCCAGCCGGCATAATACAAAGGACGAGAACTGCGCTGAGAATCCAGCGCAGAGTTTTGGAAGTAGCGGCGGTAGAGGTGTCTTTCGCTTCAGCCGCCATTCGCTGGTTTCAGCGGCGCCGATTTGCCATCGTCCGCATTTACTTTGGCGCTGTCCTTGAGTTCGTGCAGCATATCGGCCATCAGATTGCGCTTTTTGGAATCCGACTTGTAAGCCGACAGGCGTGACTGATGAATCGCGGATGGGAAGCGATTATTGCTGTAATCCGCGTCAGCAGTTTGATGTCTTCGGTCCACTTCAATGTACGCAATGGGCTTATCTTCGATGAGCCTGTGCGTCACCTTGATCGAATTCTTGCGCCAAATCTCTGCAGCCAACTCCAGTTCACGGCTACTGCCATCTTCGTACTGGATGTGAAGCATCAACGGTGACGGTACTCCACCAAGGTTTTCGAAGTCTACGAAGTAGAAATAGTCATCGTCTTCGATCGCCTGGTTAAACGCTCTTTGCTCCCAGGGCTCAAGCTTCTTGAACTTATCAGCCGCAGAGTTACGATCTTTGTTAGTCACTGTGTAGCGGTCATTCTCGCTATACAGATCTTTTAAAGCTTCAAAGCGCTCTTCGCGCGGCACAATGCCTTCCGCCTGATTGCGTTCAACATTTACTGGTACCGGATTGTCTCGATTGTGCTCATCACGGTCGAGGGGGTAATCGACATCCGGGTCACCCGACTTGAGTTGGTAGGCGCGAACATCGGTGATCGCCATGTCAACGTAGTCCGTGGTGTAAAACCAAGCTCTCCAGAACCAATCCAGATCAACACCCGACGCGTCTTCCATGGTGCGGAAGAAATCCGATGGTGTGGGCCGCTTGAACTTCCAGCGTTGAGCGTACTCACGAAAAGCAAAGTCGAAGAGCTCTCGACCCATTACCGTCTCGCGAAGAACGGTCAGCGCCGCGGCAGGTTTGCTGTAAGCATTAGGCCCCAGTCGCAAAACAGAATCCGACTGCGTCATTACAGGAACCTGATTGGGCGACATCATGTACTCGGGAATCATATCCAGTACGTTAGTCTCGTTAATCAGGGAGTTAGAGATGCGCCGGAATGCGGGGAAGTCCTCCTCCCACTCAAGCTCAGCAACGTACTCCAAAAACGTGTTCAGGCCTTCGTCCATCCAGGTCCACTGACGCTCGTCGGAGTTCACGACCATGGGAAAATAAATATGCCCCACTTCGTGAATAACAACACCGATCAGGCCGTACTTGATACGTCGGGAATACGCTAGCTCCGCTGCCGCGCGCGACTCAGCAGACTCAGGATCATCTTCCTTTGCACGAGGAGGATCTGGACGATAACCATTGAAGGTAATCATCGGGTACTCCATACCACCACCTTCCCAGGTATTTACGGACTGCGCCGTGGGATAGGGATAGTCAAAAGAGAAACGGCTGTAGACGTCCATGGTGTGGACGACTGCCTGCGTGGAGTACTTGGACCAGACCGGTTCAGCTTCGTTGGGATAGAAGGACATTGCGAGAACACGCTCATGCTTCGCACCCGGCTGCTCATGAGCCATGGCGTCCCAAATAAACTTGCTGGAACTTGCCCAGGCAAAATCTCTCACGTTTTCTGCTTCAAAGCGCCAGGTACGCGTGCCTGTAGCCTCCGTCTTCTCGTTCGCCAGAGCTTCTTCTGGTGTAACTACAAAGCGAGGCTTATCGGAGCCGGCGCTGGCGAGTCGTTCCTGCTGCTCACTAGTAAGCACGTCACCGGCGTTAGCCAGGGCTCCCGTCGAGGAGACAATGTGATTATCCGGTACCGTCAGTGAGACGTCGTAATCACCGAATTCGAGGGTGAACTCTCCACTCCCAAGAAACGCCTTGTTATGCCAGCCATCGTAATCGCTGTAGGCTGCCAGGCGCGGGAACCACTGAGAGAGAAAGAAAATCTGGGTATCGGACTCGTAGAACTGTTCGTAGCCACCGCGACTGCGCACGGTATCGCGCTCGATAATGTCAAACGTCCATTCAACATTGAAGCTCACATACTCGCCGGAAGCCAAAGGCTTGGGCAAATCAACGCGCACCATGGTATCGACAACGACGAAAGGCATCTCTTCGCCAGACTCGCCGGTAAAGCTCAAATTGCGGTAACCGTAGTCACCCACTGACACAGCCTGATGATCACGAAGGTTCCGGTAGGAGACTCGATCTGAGCTCACCGTGCGTGAACGCCGATCCAGAGAGTCCTTCTTGAATCGGTTTTGATCCAGTTGCAGCCACAGGTAACGCAGCGCATCGGGAGAATTATTGGTGTAAACAATACGAGCGCTGGCATCAATACGCCGCGCGTCTTCATCAAGTCGGGCATCGATGTCGTAATCTGCCTGCTGCTGCCAGTAAGCATGCCCCGGCGCGCCGGACGCCGTGCGGTAAACGTTAGGCGAAGGTAGCTCCTGCCCGAGCTGCGCAAAAGCGTTCGCGCCAGAGCCGATCACATCCTGAGCACTTACCGAAAGAGATAGAGGGGCTAGACCCGCCAAGACAAACCCGATTGCCGGGAGAATTAAGCGATAACGCATAATAAAATCATTAAACCGTAGGGAAAAAACAGCGGCGAAGGTTACCAGATGCGATGGGGTCTTGGGGAGTGCCACCCATGAACACCACAGCAGGGTGCCAATCAGGTATCTTCAATCTTTTACTTATCATGGGCCTTGTTTGTGAAACGACTATTCAAGCTGTCGGCCGCACTCTCCTGTGCGATTCTTATTGGCTGTGACGGTAGCAGCCAAACTCAGGGGCTCGATAACAAAGGAATCAACATGGTTGTAGAGCCGGGCGTGTCTGCATCGCTGGCGAAAGATCGCGCTCAGCGAATCGCTGAACTGAGCTACGACTTAAGCTTCTCTGTACCGAGTGATCCAGCCTTACCCCTCAATGGGCGTATTGTCATTAGCTTCGATCTTTCCAGCATCGAAAACCCGCTACAGATCGACTTTGCCCAAAGCGCCGATAGCATCACTACCGTCACTGCTGAAGGGAAACTCATCGCTCACAGCTTCGAAAATGAACACATCCTTATTCCAAGCTCGGCACTCCGCATGGGGCGCAACCAGCTCACGTTGGACTTTTTGGCACCGCAAGACGCAGTCAACCGAAACCCGGACTATCTCTTTACGCTTTTTGTACCCGATCGCGCGCGTCGTGCCTTCCCTCTCTTTGATCAGCCTGACCTCAAGGCACGCTACCGGCTAACGCTGGAAACACCCGCGGATTGGACCGCACTGGGTAACGGCTCCCGGCAAAGTATTGCGACAAAAAATGGACGACAGGTGTTTCGCTTCGCAAATACCGATCCTCTGCCTTCCTACTTATTCTCCTTTGTCGCGGGCAAATTCGAGACTGTCACGCGCTCCATGGGTGGGCGGGATATCACTATGCTCCACCGGGAGACCGACACCGAGAAGCTAGACCGTAACATCGATGCGATCTTTGAAATTCACAGCGACTCACTGGAGTGGCTGGAAGATTACACGGCGATCGATTACCCCTTCGAGAAGTTTGCTTTTGCGCTGATTCCAGACTTCCCCTACGGAGGTATGGAGCATGTCGGTGCGATTCAGTACCGAGCTTCATCCCTTTTGCTGGAGGACGCACCCTCAGAGAGTCAGCTGTTAAACCGGGCACAGCTCATCGCTCACGAGACCGCCCATATGTGGTTCGGAAATCTCGTGACCATGCGTTGGTTTGACGACGTATGGACCAAAGAAGTGTTTGCTAACTTCATGGCGGACAAAATCGTAAACCCGCAATTTCCCGAAACGGATCATGAGCTCAACTTTTTGGTGAGCCACTACCCTCAGGCTTACGGCGTTGACCGTACCGAGGGCGCCAACCCTATCCGCCAGCGATTGGACAATCTGAATCTCGCGGGGCAAATGTACGGCCCTATCATTTATCACAAGGCGCCGATCATGATGCGCCAGCTCGAACTCTTGCTGGGAGAGAAGGCTTTTCAAGAAGGTCTTCAGACGTATCTCAGTCGCTACTCCTACGCCAACGCCACTTGGCCCGCCCTCATCGACATTCTCGACGCGAAAACTCAGATTGATCTGGCCAGCTGGAGTGAGGTTTGGGTTAACAGTGCCGGCATGCCCGTTTTTTCCCTAAGCATCTCAAGCGGCGGAGCGGGAGACACCGGAAAAACCGTTCTCCGGCAAATTGATCCGACGGGAGCGGGACGTGAGTGGTCGCAGCAATTCTCGCTATTATCTTTGAGCGACGCGACTGAAACTTCCATGTTGGCGGCAGCTGAAGCCACCCTGCCTGAGAAGGGCGACGGTGAGTCTCTTCAGAACCTTCTGTTTAATGCTGATGGACTGGGATATGGCCGCTTTCCTGTCGATACTGCTCTCTTAAACGCCTGGGATTCGCTCACACCACTGCAGCGAGGCGTTCTCCTCGTTTCGGGCTTTGAGGAGCTCCTGTCTGATTCAGAGGAAAGTGCCGCTGCATACTTCGATACTCTGACTCGGATTGTGTTGGCCGAAAGTAATGACCTACTTATTGAACTAGCAGCCAAGCAATTGCATTACGTTTACTTCAGCCTTCTTAACACCCAAGAGCGCAGCGAACGAATACCACGCACAGAGAGCGACCTATGGCTGACGATGCAGGCGCAGGAAACGCCGAGTAAAACGAAGATGTTCTTTGAGCTGTTCACTGATATCGCCCTGTCGACTGAAGCATTGGAACATGTTCACAATGTGTGGAGCGGCAAAGAGGCCATACCTTCACTACATCTCCAGGAGGCCGAGCGCATTCGCCTTGCCGAGATCATCGCAGTGCGGCTCCCTGATCGCGCTGAAGAGGTCATCAGCAAACAACGACAAGAAACGACAAACCCGGATCGTCTTCGCCGTCTCGACTTCTTGGCACCGGCCCTATCGAATGATCCGGAAATCCGAAACAGTTTTTTTGAGTCACTAAAGACTCCAGAGAACCGCGCTACCGAAGTGTGGGTAAGTGATGCACTGCGACGTCTTCATGATCCTACCCGTCTTGATCACTCAGCGGCTTATGTCTTACCCAGCCTGGAGCTCCTTGAAGAGATTCAGGTGACAGGCGATATCTTTTTCCCCAGCGCCTGGCTCAACCGAAGCCTCGGCCCCCATAGCGCACCCAAACTAGCGTCCACTGTCAGAGAGTTTCTGGAGAATCGTCCTGACTATAATCCCCAGTTGCGCATGAAGATTCTTCAGGCAGCAGACCCACTATTCCGAGCGAGCCAGCGAAGGACCAAAGCGCTCTAGCCATGACCGCGAACGACATCAAAAGATCTAGCGATGAACGCGGTCTCCGCCGGGAACTCGGCTTAGGTGCACTGGCCGCCACCGGCATCTGCTCCATGCTCGGCGCATCGGTGTATGTCGTGCCCTTCATGATCCAGCGCAATGTGCCGGGTATTGGGGCCTGGGTGCTGCCGGCATTTTTGTTCGCTGCGCTGCCCGCCGTACTTGCAGCACTGGCTTATGCCATTCTGGCATCGGCCATGCCTAGGGCCGGCGGCAGCTATCTTTACGCTAGCAGGGGTTTAAGCCCCTATCTCGGATTTGTCGCCAGCTTTTCTCAGTGGTTTGGCCTGTCTATTGTCATCGGCGTTATCGCCTACATTATCGTGCCATTTTTGCGCGATGTTGCCCTGGCGCTGGAATGGAACCAATTAGCCTCTGTTTTAGAGACTGGGGCCGTCCGCGTAGGTTTGGCATTAGCCATGCTTTGGACCTTTGTGTGCACCAACCTCCTTGGTTCGCGTCTTTACACCCGTACACTCATCCCGTTGATGCTGCTGATGTTCACCTTGGGCGCTATTGTTGTAGTAGCGGGCTTTTCTCATGACGCAGCGGATTTCGCCGCCGGTCTGTTGAGCAGAGATCAAAGAGTCTTGGGTGCCAGCACAGATTCAAAATTCGACTTGGGCACTTTTTTGGCTGCCGCAGCGATCTTGTTTTCGAGCTTCATTGGCTTTGACTCTATTGCCCAGGCAGGTGGCGAGGCTCGCAACCCCAGGCGCAACCTGCCTCTGGCTATCGGTATAGCGATGTTCAGCGTCGGTTCTTTCTACTTTCTCTTTACCGCTGCCGTCTATCACACGGTGCCCTGGCAGTTTGTCGCAAGCGAGTCCCTTCAGCGAGACGTGACCGCGCCTGGATTACTCAGTTATGTCCTGCCAGGGGCCTGGGCGGTCGCTATCATCGCGGGCGCTGCCATTGCTCTGCTTAACGATCTTCCCGCCATGCTGCTGGCAGTATCGCGACTGATGTTTGCCTGGGCACAAGATGGGATTTTCCCTAAGGCTCTTGGCAGAGTTCACCCAAAACGGCACACCCCTCAAACAGCCATCATCGTCAGCGGCGTTATGGCTACTCTGGGTATTTTGGGCAGCCACTTCGCCAGCGACTTTTTCCTCGGGATAGACATCATGGTGACCTCCATGTTGGTTAACTTCATGCTCATGTGTCTGACTGTGATCACCCTTCCCAAGCGTAATCCGGTACTCGCAAGCAAAGTTACCGTGCTAAGCCACCGACCAAGCCAACTGCTACTCGCTTGGCTGGGCATGCTTCTGCTCGCAGGCTTTCTGGTCATTCATGTACGCAAAGATCTCAGTGCTGATTTATCGAACTGGTACTTTCACTCAACGCCGATCTGGCTCATCGTTATGACCATTGGAAGTGCCGTGTACTTCTTGGAGCGCCGCAAATTGCAGCGAAGCGGCGTGGATCTCCCTAAAGTTTTTAGCCAATTACCCCCGGAGTAGGAACAAGAATGCAGGAACGCCACACAGAACTGGCAGCCGATCTGCGAATCTCCCCCGTAATAACCGGCCTATGGCAGATTGCCGATATGGAGCGCGATGGTGGCGCGGTAGATATAGATGCTGCTGCGCGCAGCATGCAAGCCTATACCGATGCCGGACTCAGCACCTTTGATATGGCGGACCACTACGGGTCTTCCGAGGAGATAGCCGGTCGCTTCGCACAGAACCACGTCGATAGACAGGACGTTCAGCTGCTCACAAAATGGGTCCCAAAGCCTGGCGGCTCCAGTCGCGACACGGTCCGCGAAGCAGTAGAGCGTGCTCTGCAGCGACTGCAGGCCGATCAGCTTCAGTTGCTGCAGTATCACGCTTGGAACTACGCTGATCCGAGTTATCTCGACGACCTCAGCTATCTAAAAGAACTTCAGGATGAAGGTCTTATCGGCCACCTGGGATTAACTAACTTTGATACGGCCCATCTGCGGGTGGTACTCGAGTCGGGCATTGATGTCGTATCCAATCAAGTGTGTTTTTCCCTCCTTGATCAACGCGCAGCGGGTGCCATGCTCGAGCTGTGTGGAGAGAGGAATGTGAAGCTACTGGCTTTTGGCACCCTCGCCGGCGGTTTTCTCTCAGAGCGATGGCTCAACACGTCCGAGCCCGACCCCACAGCGCTCAGCACCTGGTCACAAATGAAATACAAGCGGTACATCGATGAGGCCGGTGGCTGGCTGCGATTTCAAAATCTACTTAGCCTGCTAGATACGATAGCGAAAGAACATGAGGTGTCGCTAGCCAACGTTGCCAGTCGTTTCATTCTTGAGAAGAACGGCGTGGGAGCAGTGATTATTGGCGCTCGATTAGGACAGAGCGAACACATAGAAAACAACAAGCAACTTCTCAACTTTTCGCTCAGCGCGAAGGCGCAAAGCGCTATTCAGGATGCGCTAGGCGCACTAGACGCGATTCATGGGGATTGCGGCGACGAATACCGCAAGCCGCCATTCCTAACCGCCTCCGGGGACCTTAGCCATCACATCGAAACACTGCCTGCGCCCTACCCTACGGTTTCCGGTTCCGATGGACAGACACTGGCCCTCAGCGGAACCATCTGGGAAGACCTCGCGGGATTTTCCCGTGCGGTGCGCAAAGGCAACACCATCTGCGTATCAGGTACCACGGCGACCCACGGTGACCGTGTCATTGGTGCGGGCGACCCCACGGCCCAAACCCACTTTGTTATCGACAAATTGGAGGGGGCCCTTCAGTCATTGGGAGTGACACTTGAGAGCGTTGTTCGTACGCGTATATTCATTCGCAACATGGACGACTGGGAAGCGGTCTCCAAAGTTCATGGGCAACGCTTCGGGCACATACAACCGGCAAACACTCTGGTGCGAGCGGATCTCGTAGGCAATGAATACTTGGTCGAAATTGAAGCGGACGCTATCGATAACACCGCCCCGGGAGCTCCCCAATGACCAAAGCCCTTATCTTCGGCAACTCAGGATCGGGTAAGTCCACCCTCGCAAAACGCTTGTGCAAAGACGCTGATCTAGCCCACCTGGACTTGGATACTCTCGCCTGGGAGCCCACCACGCCACCAGAGCGCAAACCTCTGGCACTATCCGCAGCCGCCATCCACGCCTTTACGAGTGAGCACTCAAATTGGGTAATTGAAGGCTGCTATGCCGATCTTATCGCCATAGCGTCCCCCCTCGCTGAAGAGCTGATTTTTCTCGACATCTCCGCAGAGGACTGCATTGCTCACGCCCATGCCCGCCCCTGGGAACCTCACAAGTACCCAACGAAAGAAGCGCAGGATGCCAACCTGGAGATGCTGGTAGATTGGATCAGGGCCTATCCCGAGCGAGATGACAGCTGTTCAAGGCAGGCGCATGTAGAAATGTTCGAGGCGTTTTCGGGCGAAAAAACGCGAATAACTTCCCCGTCTTCTACTCTGCCTGGTGAAGAAGTTTGAGGAGCTTTTCCTATCTCAGCGACAAATCCCGCGAGCTGATAATTGCCGTCAAAACCAAATCCGAAATCCGGCAACCAACGCAAACTCTCTTGAGTCGTTACCCTCGGCCGTCATGATTTCGGCAGTGTCGTTAAAGTCGCCACCCCAGCTGACACCCACATAGGGCGCAAATTCACGACGGATCTCGTAACGCAACCTGAGCTCAGCGACCGAGTCGTTGAAGCCCTTACCGATCCCGATTGCCTCATCAGCGGACGCCGCAATGTTAAGTTCAACTCGGGGTTGAAGAATCAAGCGCTGCGTAAGAAACAGTTCGTACTCCGCTTCAAAGCGAAGGGAAAAATCTCCCTCATCGCTTAAGAAGATTGCTGTATCCAGCTCAAACCAATAGGGAGCTAGCCCCTGAGCGCCAATTACAAGATAGCTCCGGCTGGGCGAGGGCTCGATATCATGTCGAACGCCCGCTCGGATGTCCCAAAAAGCGCTCACTGCTTTGCTATAAAGAAGCTGTAACTCAGCCTCCTCCAGTCCCGCGCCACTGACACACTCTCCCTCTGTTTTGATCCATAGCTTATCCGTGTCGGTGCCAAGCCAGCCTTGTGCTTCCCACACTAACGCGTCCTCACTGTCGCTCGAGCTGAACTCCAGACGCTCCGCGATGAGTAGGCTGTTCCACTGGTTACCATGCCCTGCTTTCAATGCAGCGCGGGCCTCAGCCATTGCCGCGGGATCATAGAACGCGTCGGCAGCGGTTTGTCCATGAGCGACCTGGGAGAGGAAGATGCCTCCCATAGCGACGAACACTGTCCGATAAATCATGCGAGTTTCGGTCTATCAACTACCGACACCACACGCATCATTCCAGCATGCATGTGGTAGAGCAGATGACAATGAAAAGCCCAGTCTCCAACAGCATCCGCCGTAATATCCACCGACATTTTCTCCCCGGGCTTTACGACAATTGTGTGCTTTCGGGGTTTGAAGTCACCATCGTTGGTCACGACGTCAAAAAACATTCCATGCAAATGTATTGGATGCGGCATCATCGTGTCGTTCACCATGGTGAGACGCACGCGTTCGTCCTTGTAGAGGGTGATGGGTTCATCGACCTCAGAGAACTTCAGCCCATCGAAAGACCACATATAGCGCTCCATATTGCTCGTGAGATGAAGCTCAAGTTCTCGCTGTGGGGAGCGGGAATCAGGGTTTTTCTCTCTGGATTGCAGGTCTGTGTAAACCAAAACGCGGTGAGCCACATCCTCGAGACCCAAGGGCCGCTCGCCAAGCCGATTGACCGGATTCATTGCGAGCCCAACTACGCCCGGGCCTTTTGCGTGCTTATGCTCTTGCGTTGACCCTGCATTATTGGGCTCGTGCCCCATCGCCGCATGATCCATTCCCCCATGGTTCATAGCGCTATGGTCCATCTCCATCGCGTCAGTCTTACCATGGTCCATTTGCTCATGATCCATTGATGCGTGATTCATTTCGCCGTGGCCCATTGGCTTATGGTTCATGGCGACGTGATTCATCTCGCCGTGATCCATCGCCATGTCTTTCATGGTCAGCGTGGGGCGAGGTCTTAGCTGCGGGATATCCGCGCTGAGTCCTTCCTGAGGCGAGAGTGTGCCTCGAGCATAACCGTATCGGTCGTTGCTCTCTGCCATCAGTGTGTAGGCCTGATTTTTAGGCTCGACAACGACATCAAATGTCTCGGCGATCCCTATCTGAAATTCATCAACCTCTACCGGGTTGACCGGAAGTCCATCAGCCTGAACAACGTTCAACGGGAGCCCGGGAATTCTAACGTTGAAGATACTCATTGCTGAGGCATTGATGAACCGTAAGCGTACGCGCTCCCCAGGACTAAAAAGACCAGTCCAATTGTCTTGGGGGCCATGTCCATTAATCAGATATGTATAAGTCGAACCAGTAACGTCAGCGATGTCAGCCGCGTTCATACGCATTTCGCCCCACATCAAACGTTCATCAAACGTGTTTTTGAGCCCCCGCGTACGACTGTCACGATAGAACTCACCGACGGTGCGTTGTTGAAAGTTATAGTTGTCCGACATCTTCTTGAGCTTTGCAAAAACGCGATGAGGATCTTCAAAGGTCCAATCTGAAAGCAGGACGACATACTCTCGCTCTACAGAATCCGGATCGCTTCCCTTGGGGTCGATAATCAACGGCCCGTAGTGCCCCCTCTGCTCTTGCAGACCAGAATGACTGTGATACCAATAGGTACCCGCCTGCTGAAGGGGGAATTCGTAAACGAAAGTTTCTCCGGGCTTTATGCCAGGAAAAGTGACCCTTGGAACGCCATCCATCTGAAAAGGCAGAAGAATTCCGTGCCAGTGAATGGAAGTGTCTGAGGCCAGATTGTTGGTAACTCGCATCGTCACGGTGTCGCCTTCTCTCCACCGCAGCAGCGGAGCAGGTAACTGCCCATTAACGAGAACGCCCGCGCCTTCACGACCATCGATGGTACACAGGGCCTGATCGACGTTAAGATCAAAGATGTTACCCAACTGGGGCCGCATACCCTCGAGGCTTGACGCTAACCCCCCTCGAGCCCAAGGGGGTAACGCCAGGTTCAGACCAGCAGCGGCTGCGACAAACGCACCCTTGCGGAGAAAGCCCCGTCGATTAACACTATTCCCTGTCATAGCCATATACTACATACCCCCTAGGGGTATACGTCAAGGTTTGAATATGGATCAAGAACGAGACAAAACACTTAAACGCTTGGCTCGAATAGAGGGCCAAGTCAGGGGCGTGGTCGCAATGATCGAATCTGATCGATATTGCATTGAGGTGCTGCAGCAACTCACTGCAATACAATCGGCGCTGGCCAAGGTTGAGGATGCCGTGCTCAAAGACCATGCTGCCAGCTGCGTTGAGCGCGCGATCGCGTCAGGCGACCCCAAAGACCAGCGAGTGAAATTCAATGAGCTGGTGGACCTTATTTCAAAGATAAAAAAATAGACGTGCTACCCGATGTCTTTTGTCGGAGATCGTTCAAAACTACGCACACCATCGTTAGTAGATGCAGTTGAAGGCACACCGTGCCTCCCAATCCGCGTAGTTTTTTATTGCCAGAATACAAGTGGTAGTGCGCCCTGCTGAAACATCACCAGACATAGTTGCAGGCTAAAAAGCACTGCGACCTGATCAAAGTTACTTCGCCCTTGATGCGACCACATCCGATAAGCCGCAAACACCAAGCAAACCGGCAGTAAGCAGCTCAGCGCAGCGAGTGTTGCACTAGCCAAAGTGAATTCGCCGAATTGAAGATAGGACTGCTTCGTATACAAATAGACAGGTAGTGCGAATGCCAGGAGGCACAGCCAAGGTATTAAAAGCGGGCGACCGTCAGCGGTAGGGCCGTGGAGCAATGACCAGAATCCGCGCACCAAAAGGTAAAGCAATCCGAACACACCGGTAAGCAAGCTAAGCCAACCGAGGCCAAGGGAGAAGAGTGATGATCTCTTCCAGCTTATAAGCCCGTTGCTCAATACCTCTGCTTGATCGCCAAGAAAAACAAATGACGCCATGTTTCTCTCGGCATCTCGAAACAAGCCATTCTCCAAAGGCAAAAGAAGCCGCTGCTCCCCCTGCAATGAGTGCATAACAAGACCATTGCGCTCTGAGTCTACGCTTAGCCAAATAGAGTTGAACATCCAGTCAAGCCAGGCGAACTCCGCCATGATGGCTGGCGCTAGCCGATACAACCCAGTGTGTTTCTCGAGATCTACATTGGCGGTTGCTGGGGCCACGAGTAACGGTTCAATATCAATTCGTTCAATAAAGTGTTTGGTAAAACGCTCATAGTCGGCGCCCTCAAAGTCCGCATTTATTGCATAAAAGAATGCCTTCCCGTCTTGTCGAAACAAGCAGATCCGCGCGCGGAAACCAAAGGTTTCACCCGGGTGGCATTCACCCAAAACACCGTGTCTATCTCGAGATGCCAATGCCAAACCATGGCCCAATGACAAGCCGGCTCGATAAGCGTCGGTGGTAGACGGTGTGCCCAAAGAATCCATGTGTTCAGTTGCTATAAACACCTCGCCATTCAGGACTCCGTTACCCAGTAAAAAATTAAGGAGGATCTGCATATCAGCTGCCGTGGTCGTGAACTGACCGGCTGGGCGCAAGAACATTGCGACGGCGCTTTGGGGGACGCCCCCGTCTATGTACCCCATAGCGAGTCTCGAATCTTGCGCTTGAGTAACAAAGAAAAAACTACTGTCGTGCATGCCCAAGGTCATCAGGAGCTCCCGCCCCAAATAGTCCTCGTAGCGCGTCGAAGTGACTTTTTCGATCACAAGACCGAGCAGTGCGTAGCCCATGTTCGAGTAGGAATACTGGCTTCCGGGCCGCGTGCGCAGCTGCAGGAGCTGTTCATGAGACTGCGGAAAAGCATCACTGAGCGGTGTATTGCCAGTCACCTCCGAGTTCAGAAACTGCCAGATGCGCAGATTATCAAGCCCCGCCGTATGCTCCAGTAAATGTCTTACGGTTATGGGCGCCTCATTGCGCCAGGGGTTTTCCCAGTTAAGCGCCGGGAGCATGTCTTCAACGGTGCTGTCCAAGCTTAGCTGCCCCTCGGAAACAAGATGCAGTATCCCCATCGCAACTAGCACTTTCGTTACCGATCCAACGTGCACCCGCGTATGGGCGCTCATGGTCCGCGCAGTGGTCAGATCAGCGTAGCCATTCCCACCGGCCAGCGGCCCGTCTTCGCCAATCACAGACCAAGCAATGCCGGGAAAGGACTCCTCTTCCAGCATGAGATCGAGCTGGTGCTGGGTATCTGCGAAGGACAACGAAACTGCGCAAAGCAGCAGGATTCCCCCGAGAAACCTACTGGCAATACTGAAGCCAGATCGACGGCAATGTGAGCCTAAAAACATCTGCACATCTTAGGGCGAGGCAGAAACGCCCGCTATGGGCCCTATCCGATATAAGGATCAGTTAGTCTCATTCAGGGGAATATTGGTACTTTGGTGTTGGTGCTTTGGTCTCGCTACTTTGGTCTCGGTACTTTGGTCTCGCTACTTTGGTCTCGCTACTACAGAAACCCCAGCGACTTCAGGCGAGGCCATTCAATAGCCGGACAGCGATCCATGACAACGAGAACGCCCTGCGCTTCTGCCCGCAACGCAGCTTCCTGATCGACCACATCAAGCTGTGTCCATAGAACTTTGGCATGACAGGCAATAACGTCCTCAACAATCTGTGGAAGAAAGCTCGCGTTGCGAAACACATCGACCATATCGATCACCACTGGAACATCCTCGAGGGATCCGTAGACCTGCTGCCCCATTAATTCCGAACCCGCCAAACCCGGGTTCACCGGATACACCGAGTACCCTTTTTCCAACAAAAACCTCATCACTTCATTACTAGGGCGCTCGGGCTTGGGACTCGCACCAAGCAGAGCGATGGTCTTCACCGAACGCAGAACACCTGCAATCTGCGCATCGTCATTTAATGGCATTGGCTTAGGCATCACCCCAAACTGGGGGACGCTTTTCAAAAAAGGCAGCTTTACCCTCTTCAGCGTCGGGAGACGTCATTGCACGAACCATAGCGTCATTGGCGTAGGCGAAGGCGTCTTCAATGGGCATATCCACCTGTCGATAGAAGTCGGCTTTGCCATGGCGAATACCCTGCGCTGATTTGGCGGCAATTCGCTCAGCTAGTGCTGCTGTGCGTTCCACTAGCTGATCAACGGGTACGCACTCGTTGATCAGACCAAATCGCACGGCGTCCTCAGCACTGAAACTGTCGCCCGTGAGTGCCATGGCCATGGCGTGCTTACGATGAACATTGCGACCGATGCCGACCAAGGGGGTTGTGCAGAACCCGCCCATATTGACCCCAGGAGTACAAAAGGAAGCCGTTTCAACCGCGATCGCCAAATCGCAGGCGGATACCAGTTGGCACCCTGCCGCGGTGGCAGTTCCCTGAACACAGGCAATGATGGCCTTTGGCGAGTTCACTATGCCCAGCATCATGCGGGAACAGGTGTCGAGTATTAGCCGCATGCGCTGAAGCTGAGAGTCGCGGCTCTCACCCTCTCGCTGACTCATCTCCCGCAGATCATGCCCCGCAGAAAACACAGGGCCGTTTGCAGCGATAACGATCGCACGCACAGCGGGATCCTCATTTGCGCGCTCCAGCGCATCGATAAGTGAGTTGAGCATGTGCAAAGAGAGAGGGTTACGCTGCTTTTCGCGATCCAGAGTAATCCAACGTACGTTGTTACCGTTTCTCTCCGTTAGCGGCGCTTGCATATTTACTGCTGTTTCGGACATTCAAAAGCACTCCTTTTTATCGTGTGGGGGACGCGTACTTACCGTACGGCCTGTACGTGCCCCTGTTGCTCTATGTGCATAGTAAAGTTCCCACCACAGCTGTGGTAGGGTCTCCGTCCGACAAAATATTCGTCCCCGATAAGCAGACAGGAGATTTCATGCCGTCACTTCATCTTCCATGGTTGCGCAGCCCGTTTTTGGCCGCTGCCAGCCTCGCAGTTGCCACATCGCTCAGCATCTTTAATGTTAATGCCGACATTGATCCAGACAGCTTTGCTCCTGAGATCCGCGCTATGGAATGGCGCGAAGTAGGGCCCTTTCGCGGCGGACGCTCCGCTGCGGTAGCCGGCCTTCCCGGAAACAGAGACAAATACTACTTTGGTTCTACCGGTGGCGGCGTCTGGATGACCGAGAATGGCGGCACATCCTGGGACAATATTTCCGACGGCTATTTTGGCGGTTCCATTGGTGCAGTCGCCGTATCCGAATGGGATTCCAATGTAATTTACGTGGGCACCGGAGAGAAAACCGTACGCGGGAATGTTTCTCCCGGCGACGGTATGTGGAAGTCCATGGACGCAGGTGATACCTGGTCGCGGATAGGTCTGGAAGACTCCCAACACATTTCCCGAATCCGTATCCATCCCACAGACCCTGACACCGCCTACGCCGCCGTGATGGGTCACCTTTTCGGTCCCAATGAGCAGCGTGGCGTGTTTCGTACAACAGACGGCGGAGCCAACTGGGAAAAAGTACTGTTTGTTAACGATGAAGTGGGTGCGGTAGATCTGGCCATGGACCCCAGTAACCCACGGATTCTGTACGCCAGCTTCTGGCGCGTAAAACGCACGCCTTACTCTCTTGAGAGTGGCGGTGAAGGCTCGGGCCTTTATAAGAGTGTCGACGGCGGTGACAGCTGGACGGAGCTAACTCGCAAGGAAGGGCTACCTCGAGGCACGATCGGTATCAGCGGTATCACCGTGTCCCCCAGCAACAATAAAAACGTCTATGCCATCATCGAAGCAGAGGACGGCGGCGTCTTCCGTTCGCGCGATGGCGGAAAAACCTGGGCCAAGACCAGCGAGAACCGCAATCTTCGCCAAAGGGCCTGGTACTACACGCGCATCTTTGCGGACCCCATGGATGAAGAGGCCGTTTACGTAGCCAACGTGCGTTTCCACTTTTCCAAAGACGGCGGCAAAACCTTCAGCGAGATCGACACACCCCACGGCGACAACCACGACCTGTGGATAGACCCCACGGACCCCATGCGCATGATTCAGTCCAATGATGGCGGCGCGAACGTGTCCTACGACCGCGGCGAGACTTGGTCAACCCAAGCCAATCAGCCAACCGTACAGTTTTATCGTGTCGCTACGGACAATGACTTCCCCTACCGACTGCTCGGTGGGCAGCAGGACAATTCTGCTGTACGTATTCGCTCACGGTCTGCCATGGGTTCGTCCATCGGTATCCGTGACTGGGAGCCGACAGCGGGCGGCGAGAGCGGCCACATCGCCGCGAAGCCAGATGATCCGGACGTCGTCGTTGGCGGTTCCTATGGCGGCCTGATGCGTCTGGTCAATCACCGAACAGGTGAGCGTCGGGCACTGGACGTATGGCCGGACAACCCCATGGGTTGGGGTGCCGCAGAAGTTAAGTATCGCTTTCAGTGGAACTACCCAATTGCCTTCTCCAAGCACGATCCTGATGTGCTGTTTGTTTCGGCAAACGCCGTTTTCCGCAGTGATGACCTGGGCTACAACTGGACCCAGATCAGTCCAGACCTAACGGTTAATGATAAGAGCCGCATGGGCAAATCAGGCGGCCCCATCACCAAGGACGATACCGGCGTTGAGTACTACGGTACCGTCTTTGTCCTGACAGAATCCCATCACGAAGCCGGCGTCCTCTGGGCGGGCAGTGACGATGGAAAGGTTCACGTAACCCGCGATGGTGGCGAGAACTGGAAAGACGTCACCCCTTCCGCGCTTCCTGATTGGGCAATGGTCAACAGTATAGATATCGATCCCTTCAATGAAGGCGGTGCCTATCTGGCAGCCACCCGCTACAAGATGGACGATTTCAAGCCCTATCTGTTTTATACCGATAACTGGGGCAAGAGCTGGAAGCGAATCAGCGGCAATATTCCCGACGACCACTTCACCCGCGTTGTGCGCGCAGATACCGAAAGAGAAGGACTGCTGTTTGCCGGTACGGAGCGCGGTGCTTACTACTCTTTGAACAACGGTGGCAGCTGGGAACCGATACAACTGAATCTTCCTATTGTTCCCGTGACGGACATGCAGATTAAGGATGGTGACTTGATCGCGGCAACACAGGGCCGTGGCTTCTGGATCATGGACGACCTGAGCACGTTACGTCAGCTGGATAAAGACCATTCAGAGTCCGTGCATCTTTACACCCCACGACCGTCCTATCGCATACTTTCCAAGGGCTGGGATCGATCGAAAGGGCCCGCCGGCACAAACCCCAAAGAAGGTGTAGCGATTTATTACAGCCTTCCGGAAAATCTTGCGTCCGATGCATCTGTCGAGATGTCTGTTTACAAGGAAGGTGACGATAGCGCCATCTGGACTTGG
Organism: Congregibacter brevis; assembly: GCF_045689245.1. Lineage (GTDB taxonomy): Bacteria > Pseudomonadota > Gammaproteobacteria > Pseudomonadales > Halieaceae > Congregibacter > Congregibacter brevis. Next base: position 132,781 of record NZ_CP136865.1, read on the forward strand.
ACAAGAGAGCCCGGCGCCGATGATGAAGCGGGCGCTGGCGACGAGCCTGATACGCGAGTACTGAGCGCGGATGCAGGCCTGAACCGCCATATCTGGAATCTTAATTATCCGGGCATGGAGCGCTTTGACGGTCTCATCCTCTGGTCCGACATGAAAACCGGTCCTCGCGCCGTTCCCGGAGCATACCGCGCCGAACTCTTGGTTGATGGTGAGCGCCAGAGTGTTGCATTCGAGGTGATCCCTGATCCACGCTCAAGCGCCACGCCCGAAGACTTGGCAGCACAGTTCGACTTTGTGCTGGAGACCCGCGACCTGCTTTCACGCATGCATAGGGAAATCGGCGAAATTCGCAGCTTCCGCGCTCAGCTAGATGCTCTTGAGGCACGTCTGGTCAGCGAGGGCGACAGTGCAGACGAGCCGTCGGCACTACTCAGCGAAATCCTCGCTATGGGTGAGTCCATCACTGGCGTGGAAGAGGCTTTGTATCAAACTAAGAATCAAAGCCGACAGGATCCGCTGAACTTCCCAATCCGCTTGAACAACAAGCTAGTGAGCCTCATGGGGATGGTCGCGACAGGCGATGCCGCGCCCACAAGCCAAGCGGTGGCATTCAAGGCAGAGATCACCGAAACCATCGAAGCACAGCTCGCAATCCTTGAAGCTGTTTGGGAAGAAGGCGTTCCCGCCCTTAACGAGCAAATAAAAGCCCAGGGTATGGACATGATTGCGGTGGCTTCGGATTGAACAAGCCTCTGAGGGATGACGTCCTCCCGGGGCGTCATCTCCAATCCCTTAAGTCCTTGCTGCTCGTCTCCGTGCTGGGCAGTTTGTTTTCGGGTTCGCTTTTCGCCCAGACAGAGCCTTATAGCTACTACGGTGGCAAGATAAGTACAGAAGAAAAAAATGAAGCCATAGAAGCTTGTGAGTATCAGGTGCTTGTTGAAGAGCGACGCTGTAATCGCCGCGCCAACAAATCCGCGTGTATCGAGGAAGTGCATCTCGAGTGTCGAGAAAAACACAGCGACACCGCAGCCAAAGAGATACCTGAAGAGAGTTGAGTCACTACTGGGCACGGTTTAGAACCATCGGCGGAAGTCGCTTCCGCTTTGATACTCGCATTTACCTGCAAGCCAACCCCAGCCCTCAACCCGGAGATCACGCATTAGGTTGCATTATTGGCAAGAACCCCGGCTCGGCCATCCCGAGCAAACGAAGTGTCGAGCTCATGCCCATGGCGCTGTCCGGGGACAAGTTCCTGCCCACGGTGCTTTCTGTGCTTCGGCAATCCTATGCTAAAGCGGGGAAGGCTGTTCCGCCCGGCGGCTACATACAGGTCCTGAATCTATTCTATCTTTGCGATCGAGACTTGAGTCAGGCCAAAAGATCCCTTTCGACTGTCAGACGTGCACCACCCTGTTGTCCCGAAGAGCATCGGGACTTTCCATGGGCCTGGTTTGCCTGGGGTGGGCCGGATCGTGTTTTAGATCCTTTGAAAATTCGGTTTTCGAATCTGGAGAGCCCAATGTGTTTCTACTATTCAAAGGATCACGCGCGCGTGGTATCCAAGCGACCCGGGGCCAAGGATCTTGCGAAACATACTCAGGGCATGCCGCAAGCCAAGGTTGTTGCACACCTGGCAAAGCTAATAGGCCGCTAAACAATCGGCGAGGCTTTACCCCAGAGCATGCGCTGTGTAAAAGAGAAAGCTCTCCGGCAATAAACAGGACTGCAGGCGTGCTTAATGATTCTCGATCCGGGCTGAAAGCCTGCTTTTTTGTTTTATCACTGCTTCCGGCTTTCGCCCAAGCGCAAATCTCACCGACTATCGACGCAATCTTTTCCGGCATTAGTGACGACTCCCCCGGCTGCAGCGTGGGTGCAGCAAAAGACGGCGCATGGATTCATAAAACGGGCTACGGTCTGGCAAATATGGAGTTGAATGTTCCCTTGGATGGGAGTCAGGTGCACCGCATGGCCTCGGTATCAAAGCAGTTCACCGCCATGGCCGTGTTGCTCCTCGCCGACGAAGGAAAAATTGATCTGAATGCAGACATTCGGGAATATCTGCCTGAGCTGCGGTCCTACGGCGCAACGGTAACAATCAACGCGATGCTCGGACATGTGTCAGGCATGGGTGACTACGATTTGATCGCAGGCTCCTACGAAGGCCCCAAGGCTACCAATGCCGGCAATCTCATGTCGGCGGCGGGCGGAGAGTTTCGATTGGGAAATAAAGATTATCTGACCATTGACGAGTTCTATGAGGTAGTCGCTCCCCTGCCCCTGGCTCAAAGCCCCAACGAGAGCTTTCGTTACAGCAATCTCGCCTACTTCCTGTTATCGATACTAGTAGAAGAAGTTTCCGGTGAAAGTCTTCGTGAATACGCCGAGCGGCGTATCTTTCATCCGCTGGGAATGGATAGCAGTTTTTTTAGCGATGATCCCGTGGAGATTGTCCATAATCGTGCAGACGGCTACGCAAAGACTAAAGACGGTGAATACATCACCGACATGACCAATCTTTTTTGGGTGGGCGATGGGGGCTTGCACACAAATTTGGACGATATGCTGCTTTGGGATGCACACTTCTACGCACCAAAGCTCGGGCGAAAGCCTGCACAACTCCTGGCGCTCATGAATACTCCGAACAGCAACCACCTAACGGATGGAAGGGTATATGCCAATGGTCAGAACATACGCAGGTCCGGCGATGATGTGATTTTTGAGCACTCGGGCGGCTGGCTGGGTACCAGTACCTATTATGCGCGCGTGCCAGATAGGCATCTCTCTCTGATAATGATGTGTAACGATGTCAGTCTTGATACCGACGATCTGGCTGAGCAAGCGATGAAACAGCTCCTCAACACTAAGTAGGCCATAAGCAAATTACAGATGCTTGCCATCGAGGTAGTACCAACGCCCCGCAATCTTTTCGAAGCGGCTCACTTCATGAAGTCGATGACCTTTACCGGCAATCTTAAAGCGCGCGACAAACTCAACGGTCGCTTCTGAGTCATGTGGCGCGACCAGCGATGCTTCCTTGATGCGTAAGCCAAGCCACCGCTGCTCTTTATCGAAGCGAACGCGACTAGGCCGGGTTTTGGGATGCCAGGTAGCTAAGAGGTAAGTTTCATCGCAAGCAACAAAGGCGCTGTAACGAGAACGCATAAGCTTCTCAGCGCTATCCGGTACCGCTGCCCGGTCCAAAAACGGACCGCAACAGACAGGAAAAGCCCGACCACTTTGACAGTGGCAGGGCTCTGATTCGACAGCCAAGCTTAATGTCGCGCGGTGGCGACAGGCTTAAAGAGGATGGACTCTAACCTGCAGATCACTGATGCCACGTACAAAGTTAGACTGCACGCGCTCGGGCTCAGCGACGACTTCGATTTTGCTGAAGCGCTGCATGATCTCTTCCCAGAGAACGCGTAATTGCATTTCTGCCAAGCGGTTACCCATGCAACGGTGGACGCCAAAACCAAAGGACATGTGCTTGCGCGGATTTTCCCGGTCGATAATGAAGCTGTTGGCATTCTCGATCGCGGTTTCATCATGATTGCCGGAGATGTACCACATTACGACTTTTTCGCCTTTGCGAATCGTCTTACCCTGAAACTCCACATCCTTATTCGCGGTGCGGCGCATGTGCATGAGCGGCGTTTGCCATCGAATCACCTCCGAGACCATTGACGGAATCAGATCAGGGTTTGCACGCAGCTTGTCATACTCCGCCGGGTACTGATTAAGCGCCAGAACACCCGCACTCGCAGAATTTCGGGTCGTATCGTTTCCTCCGATTATCAGTAATAGCAGATTCCCTAAAAATTCCATGGGGTCATCGACCATATTTTCAGTGTTGGGGTCCCGCTGAAGCATACGAATAAGATCGAGAGTCTCTACGCCATCGTCCTTACGCTCTCGCCAAATCCGCGTAAACGTCTCAAGGCATTCCTGCAGACCCGCCACTCGCTCTTCGGGGTCCACATCACCGCCTGCAATCTCCGGAGAGCCGGCACCTAAGTCGGACCAATAAGTGAGTTTCGATCGCTCATCAAAGGGGAAATCGAAGAGCGTAGCGAGCATCTGCGTCGTTAGATTGACCGAAACATGCTCTACCCAATTGAAGGTCTCCCCAACGGGAAGGTTATCCAGAATTTCCACGACGCGAGAACGGATCAAAGATTCCATCTCTGCGAGGTTCTTGGGAGCCACAACGCCCTGGACCGCACGACGCTGCACGTCATGCTTGGGCGGATCCATCGCGATAAACTGCCTTATCGGTAAATCTTCGCCCAAATCGCCAATAATGATGGTGGGCTCTGACGAAAAATCCTCAAAGTTGCTATCAACCGCAACGATATCTTCCCAGCGGGTGATCGACCAAAATGGCCCAAACTGGCTATCCGCAACGTAGTGAACGGGGTCCTCGTTTCTCAGGCGTTCAAAGTAAGGACGCCAGGCATCCTGCTGATAAAGTCGTGAATCACTCACGTCGATGTCTTCCAAAGCCATCATGCCTGCGTTCGGCAGTTGTTCAGCAATATTCATTTTTTTATTCTCGCTTACATTTGATATTCGGGAAGTCGAACTACCAAGCCGTCCATGTCCTCGGACACGTCTATCTGACAGCTTAGGCGGGAATTCTTTTCGCGGTCAGGACGCATGCCGAGCATCGACTCTTCCAACATCTCTACTCCACCCGTGGTCGACGACCAAGGCTCCTCAATAAAACAATGGCAGGTACCGCAGGCGCAGGCGCCGCCACAATCAGCATCAATACCAGGTACATCGTTGTCCATGGCGTTTAGCATTAGGGACTTGCCGACTTCGGCTTCAATGGTGTGGCTCTCGCCGTTGTGCTCGATGAGGGTGATCTTTGGCATAGTTTTATTCTCAGTGACGAATTTATGCGCAACACTCTAACGAATAAGCCGCCGGCCAGAAGGGTTATTATTTGCCAATAAAGGGTTATAATTTGCCATAATGACCAGCAGAGCAATTTACTCCGAAGCAAGCGACTTCCAGCTACCCAGCACCTACTCTCGGATCATCGCTCGTGTCGCAAAGCTTCAGGAGCGCGATCTCAGTAAGCTCTTGCTGGGCACGGGGCTTCCCGAAGATATTCTCATGCCCGGCGATGAAACCTTTATCTCCGGGGATCAGCAACTTGCGATTATGCAAAATGGCCGTGAGCTACTGGGTTCTCCAGACTTCGGCCTGCGCCTTGGGGAGCAACTGCACCCTTCCGCCCACGGTCCTCTGGGGTATCTCGCCCTATGCAGTCCAGATCTTATGAGTGCTTTACTTTCGCTGCGGGACTATCTACCCCTCCGGCTTCCCTGGGTCGCCATCGACATCAACGTGTCCCAGGAGTGCATTCATTGTGAACTGCGTTTTCACATGTCCGTCGACGACGATTCTTTTGCGCAAGTTACGGTAACTGAATGCTTCGCCATGTTGATGCAGTCTTTTGTGGAGGCGGTGCTACGACGCCCAGCGACCGAGGCGATGATCAACTTTGCCCATCACGAACCAACTCATGCTCATTACTATGACCAGTTTCTGCATGCGCCCTACCGTTTTGAAGCCGCGCAAAACAGTTACATTCTTCCCGGTGAGCTGGCCAGCGCCGCAAACGCCACCAGTGACAACGCTTCATTTCGACTTACCCAGCAGTTATGCATCTCTCTTTTGGAACAAACGCCAAGATCCAGCAGCTCTATGGCCGACCGAGTGAGAACGCTCATGTTGCTGCGCCCCATAGACTCTATCGCGGAGCCAGACATCGCTCAGGCACTGTTTGTATCAAAGCGCACCTTGGGGAGACGCCTCGAAGTCGAGGGCACGAGCTTCCGGCAGCTAAAAGACCAGTTTCTTGCAGAACTGGCGCGGCGCTATCTAATGGAACCTCGGCAAACTGTGGAAGCTGTAGCAGCATCGCTGGGCTATCACGATGCCGCTGCTTTCAGAAAAGCTTTCAAACGCTGGACCGGATTGACTCCAAAGCTATACCGACAAACGCCGTCCGCTTTGTAATGGCGAGAGCGCTGTGGTCTACAAACCGATAACGCTCTTAACACCGTCAACGCTTACAGCTTGATCGGCAAGTCTCTAACTCGTTGACCCGTAGCCGCGAAGATCGCGTTCCCAATGGCGGGAGCGACGGCAATAAATGGCGGCTCTCCCAAGCCCGTGGGAAACTCATCGCTTTCTATGAACTTGATGTCCATCTCAGGAACATCCGCCATGCGAAGAGGCGTATAGCTGTCCAAGTTCCGGTCTCTCACCTGTCCATTTTCAAAAGCAGTGCCTTCGTGGAGCGCTAGGCTGAGACCCCAGAGTGTTGCTCCTTCCGCCTGCGCGAGGGCACCGTCCGGATGCACAACAGTGCCACAATCCAGAGTCTGCCAAAGCTTTTTCACCGTGACGTTCGTACCGTCGACGGCAACATGCGCGACGCAGGCACTCCAGGTCGGCATTGCTCGCTCCTGACCATGAGCGACAGCGACGCCCAGAGCTTCTCCCTCGGGGAGCGATGAACCCCAACCCGAGCGCTGCTGTACGTCTTTCAATACGGCTGCCAAGCGAGAGGCTCCGCCCACCTGCATGGGTGCACTTCCAGCCTGCCGTCCCACTGCATCAAGCAGGGAAAGACGATACTCCAGGGGATCCATGCCGAGTTTCGTGGCAATTTCATCCATGAAAGACTCGACACCCCAGCCTATCCAACCTGGCCCCACAGAACGCAACCAGCCCGGCAAGAAGGTCTCCTGCGCAAGGGTATTATTGATGGCGCGTACACGATGATTGTCGACGGAATACCAATGATCGGCACCATTAATCGAGAATCCGTCAAACTTGCCGTTACCATCAACACCTTCGCCCAAAAATCCGGGCGCCATGGACAGCGTTGGCCAGCCAGCTGCTGCTGCGTGATCAATAGCACTCAGAGTGCCGTCCTCTGCAAAGGCGGCATCCAAGCGGGCCACCGAGGGTGAGCGTGCGCAATCAAACAGACTATCGACCGGCCGCGTCATAACTAGCTTCACTGGCTTACCCAATGCTCGGGCAGCATGGGCCGCGGGAATCATTTGATCGCCAAACAGACGACGACCAAATCCTCCTCCCAGGTAGTAGGTGTGCAGCACGATGTCTTCTTCTTTCATATCCAATGACTGAGCGAGCACCGGAATGATCAGCGACTGCCACTGGTTTCCCGCATGCACATGACACTGACCGTCGCGGAACTCCACGAGGGCGTTCTGCGGCTCCAAAGTAAAATGAAGTGCCGTACTGGTTCTGTAAGTTGCGGATAAAGTATCGCTGGCAGACGACATTGCCGAGACCGCGTCTCCAGCATTTACAAACAGAACACCGGCTTCTGGGTCGTCAACCAGGTTTTTCCCTTCAGAGAGAATATCGTCCTCGCTGACACTTGCAGTTTCACCCGCATCCCACTCCACCGTGATCGCCTCAGTCGCTTTCATGGCAGCCGGAAAACTATCCGCAATCACCAGCGCCATGCCCTGAACAAATCCTGAAGAATCCTCAATCGCCATGGTCTGTTGATACCCGGCAATCTGCTTGGCTGCACTATCGTCGATGGACTTAATCACGCTGCCATATCGCGTTGGCGCCACGATGGGATGGGCGTAAACCATTCCCGGCAGCTCTGCATCGAGTCCATATACAGCGGCGCCTTTAGACTTTGCGGGAACATCAAGCGCGGATGCTGCTTTGCCAATGAGCGTTCTCGATGCCGCTGGTTTGATTGGCATAACAGCCAACTCATCGTCACTGAAAGTACGGCTTATGTCACCGCGGGATACAATCTCGGCAAAACTCAGCGACTGTCCGGCACCAGATACAAGGCCATTCTCAGCGCTCAGTCCCGACGCATCGACGCCCAACAGCTTTGCCGCTGCATCTATAAGCACCGTGCGCCCAGCTGCTCCCGCCCGAGAGAGCATTTCAAAACTTGTCACTACCGACCAGGAACCACCGGTCACCATATAGCCCCATTTCGGATCAGTATCCACATGGGCCAGGCTCACGCTTTCCCAATCTGCGCCCAGCTCTTCGGCAACAATACGCGCAAGTGCCGTGCCCACGTGCTGCCCCATTTCCGCCTTGGCGATGTTCACCAGAACCTCACCCGCTTCGCTGATCTCAAACCAGACAGCGGGCGAAAACATTCGGCTACCGCCGGTCGCGGCAATTTCGCTGACCGCCTCTTCTTTTGAACAACCGGGCAACACGACACCCAGCCCCATCATCAAGCCTGTGCCTAGGCTACCCGCCAGAAAACTGCGGCGGCTGACGCCTGTTTTGAGATTTTTCATGAGTTCATCTCCCCGTCCGCAGCAGACTTAATGGCCTTGCGAATCCGCGTGTAGGACATGCAACGACAAAGGTTGCCGGTCATTGCCTGAGTAATCTCGGCTTCCGTTGGATTGGGGTTGTCTTTCAAAAACGCTTCTGCGGTGACAATCTGTCCCGACTGACAGTATCCGCACTGCGGCACCTGAGCTTCGACCCAAGCCTCCTGAAGCGCTGTACCCTCGGGACTCGCGAGACCTTCGATAGTGGTGATCTCAGCACCGGCCACCGCACTAACGGGGAGCACACATGAGCGGACAGGCACGCCGTCACGCTGGACAGTGCACGCCCCACATTGAGCGATACCACAACCAAACTTCGTCCCCTTGAGCTTCTGCTCATCGCGAATCACCCACAGCAAAGGCGTGTCGTCGGGAGATTCGGTAGATACTCGCTTACCGTTGAGCCTAAATTCGATCATGGATATTCCTCCGTACTTTTGTTTAAGCATAGCGTATTGTCATCAGGCCCGTCGTAATTCTAAACGTCACATCAGCAATAAATTTGGAGCCCCCAGGAAGCACTGTGGAAGACTACCTACTGCTATTTGGCTCCGCGTTTCTTGCGGCCACGATTCTGCCGTTCTACTCGGAAATTATTCTGGTCTTGGGACTACAGGAGGGAGCGGATCCCGCATTGCTTTTAATCACAGCGACCTTGGGCAATACACTAGGCGCCGTGGTGAACTGGGCAATAGGACGGCAACTGCTCCGATTTCAGGACAAACGCTGGTTTTACTTCACCCCCGCACAAATAACCCGGGCGCAGCGCTGGTTTCAGAGGCGAGGTGTATGGTCACTACTGTTTGCGTGGCTACCGATAGGCGGTGACGCACTGACCTTGATCGCGGGCGTCATGAAGGTCCGTTTGCCAACGTTTCTGGTCTTAGTGGGAATAGGCAAAGCTCTGCGCTACGGCTTTGTACTGCTGATTGCGCTTTACACGCTGTAACGATACACGCCCTGATTCAACCGCCCAGCAGGCCCACCATCGTGAAACCCATATAGTTACCGAGGGCCAAACCCGCGGAGCCCACTAGAATAGCGGGGAGCTCAAGATCACCGCGCCCGAGGCTCCGGGCAAGAGCCAAAGCAGACGTGCCGCCACCGATGTTTGCCTGAGAAGCTACCGCCGCAGTTTCCAGGTCAGCTTTGAGCAGACGGGCAGCGCCAAAAACTACCGTGCCGTGGATACTCACAAGCACCACCACAAAAACCCCCAGCACTGGCGCCAGCTCTCCCATCCGCATCAGCGCTTCTGCATCGCACAAAGAACCGATGACCGCGAGAAACAGATACACCGCAAGCAGTCCGAGCAATCGAGCACCCTTTAGTCGCTGCACCACCGGTAGCTGAGCAAGAACCAATGCCAGCGTCGATAACATCAGTACCGAAGGGACATCAAGTCCCGCGTACTGTTTCAGCAGGTTTGCAAGAAGTTCAGATAGCCCCACAGCCGCAATGCCAAGGGCAATTACCGCGGCAAGATCAAAAATCCGCGCGACCTCTCCATCATCCGCAACCGGCTCTCTTTGAACATCATCGCTTTGGTCATTGCTCTTGGGCCAAAACCCTACCAAGAGGCGGGGAAGGGTTACACAAACCACCATCCACACGGTGGTCATGGCATTATCGACAGCAGCGGCACCCGCATAGAGAGCTGCGTCTTCCATCACCCCGTATTCCAAAGCCACGGCGTTGTAGTTAACGCTGCCGCCGATATAAGTACCGGTAAACATTCCCGCTAAAGCTGCATGCTGGTCTCCCAGGGCATCGGCACCACCAACGACCCAATGACCCGTTGCGGCACCTAACGCAGTGCCCAAAGACCCCAGAAGAAACAGCAAGAGCGTGGGGCCGCCGACCTGCCCCAGGCTCCGTAAATCAACGAGCAAAAGCAGCCAAAAAATGCCCAGCGGTGCGACGTAGGTGAAAATCGCTCCATAGAGCGGCGTCTCAGGACCGTAGGTGGGTATCACGCCGAGGTTCGCGACGATGGCGGTTAAAACAATCACCAAAAGTGCCGCGCCAAAGTGACGAAGCCAGGTACGTGTCGCCAACCATTCAGATAGGGCAATGAGGGCGGCCAAAACGGCAGCGATTGATAGAGTGCTTACAAACATGCAGGCATAGTACACGGAACTTGCAGCGTTCTGAGTGTCTTTGAGCTACCGCACATTTCCCACACTTTTTTTCAGTGAATTCTTGCACTCAAGCCCTTCTACGGATACTCTTTGCGCGCTAATATTTGACTGGCCAAATTGCACTCAATATTTTGCCCTCCTGGCTCACAATCCAGCCAATGAAACCGACGGTCCGTAGCGGGCCGAAAGCGATCGTTGTACAGATGTCTTATTCGCAGATACTTGAAGCCAAGTCGCTGTAGATAAGAGCTCACAGGCCTAATCCGCCAGCACGATCTGCGAATAACATTACGGATATCAACGGACATACTGAATGCTTACTGCACGAAACCTAGAAAAGATCATGGAGCTGGAAGACAAGCTCCGCACCGAATATCAGGTGCAACTTGATGCGAAATCAGAAGAAATCACCAAACTTGAAAAGGCCACGGAAGATCAGAAAGCCGTGATCGCCAAGCAGTTAGAGCAAATCTCGGCACTGTCCGTAGATGCGTCTAAAAACAAGAAAGTTGAGCAGCGTAACCGCGAGCTTCATCAGCGTTGCGAGAACCTTCTTGAAGATGTTGCCAAGCAAAAAACCCGCGCCAAAACTCTCCAGTCTGACCTTTCCGAGGTCCGCGAAGAGATCGCGACACTCAAGCAGTTTGATCCGGCGAAGATGAAGAAAAACCTGGATGCAAGCAAGAAGAAACTCGCCGAGAAGACTTCAGCGAACGATCTGCTGCAAAAATCTTACAAGCAGACGAAAAACGAAAACGCCGAACTGAAGGCACAGCTCAAAGCACTGGAGGCCAAGCTAGAAGAACTAGAGCCAAAAGACAGTGATGTGAGCGAAACTGAGGTAGAACAGGAAGCCGCTGCCTAAATAGCAGCGCTTTCGTGTAAACGAGGCAAAAACACAAGAATCTTTGCCACATTTAGCGGTACACTAAGACCTCGTAATGTATAGGCACTTCATTACACATTGCGCCCGTAGCTCAGCTGGATAGAGTAACTGGCTTCGAACCAGTTGGTCGGGAGTTCGAATCTCTCCGGGCGCGCCATTTTCTGCAACACCTCTAAATCCAACACCTCTAACCACAACACCTCTAAATCCAACACCTTCTAGACCACCGCTCCCGCCGGTTTTTAGAGTAATCCGCGATTGCGCAGTAAAGGCTCCACTTTAGGGTCTCGACCACGAAAATTGCGATAGAGCGTCATAGGGTCTACGGTACCGCCGCGCTCAAGAACATTGCCTCGAAAAGCCGAAGCCGTTGCCTGATCGAAGAGCCCATTTTCCTTGAAGGCCTCGTACCCGTCGGCATCGAGCACCTCTGCCCAGATATACACGTAATAGCCGGCGGAATAAGAGTCATCACTGAAGATGTGTTGAAAGTACGTCGACTTATAGCGTGGATCGATGAGCGCACTCTTGGCAATCGCCGCCATTGCCGTGGCTTCGAACTCGTCGACATCGTACTCCGACGCATCCGCAGCGCTGTGCCAAGCTAAATCCAGGTAGCAGGCGGCGAGATACTCTGTAGTGGCAAATCCCTGATTGAAATGCTCAGAGTCTTTCAACTTGCTAATCAAAGCGTTAGGTATAGGTTCGCCGGTATCCACGTGCAGAGCGTAAGAGGTGAGCACCTCAGGCTCCATAGCCCAATGCTCCATAATCTGCGATGGTAACTCGACAAAGTCCTGCTTTACGTTCGTACCCCCAAGACTTGAATAACGTACGTTACTCAAAAGTCCGTGGAGACCATGGCCAAACTCGTGAAAGAGCGTCCTCACTTCATCAACACCTAGCAAACAGGGTGTGGATTTTGGAAAGTTGCAGCAATTAACAATCACGGGGGTCACGCGAGACCCATTATGACCCTGTGCACGAAACTCTGACATCCACGCACCGCTGCGCTTGGACGGACGAGAATAAAAATCAAAGAGAAAATGACCAACAAGCGTGCCATTGGATTCGCTAACCTCATAGGTGACCACCTCAGGATGGTAGACCGGTAAGTCCGGGCGCTCCGTGAAGACCAGCCCGTAGAGCTTGTTCGCGACGGCAAAAACACCGTCACGCACATTCTCCAGCTTGAAGTACTGCTTAAGCTCATCCGGATCCAGATCAAAACGCTGACGGCGAAGTTTCTCGGTGTAGTACCACCAATCCCAGGGAGCGAGGGCCTCCTCTGCCTCAGAACTCGCACAAACTGCCAGAGCGTCAGCCTCGCGACTCACCTGCTGCAGACAGGGCTGCCACACCTGATCCAGGAGTTCGCGCACGGCAACGGTGGTCCTCGCCATACGATCATCGAGCATAAAGTCCGCGTGAGTGCCAAAACCAAGTAACTGCGCCCGCTCTTGGCGCAAGGCAACAATCTCTTGAATCAAAGGTCGATTGTCGACACTACGAGTACCGCAACTTCTGTAGGCGGAATAAATCTCTTCACGGAGCAATCGATTCTCGGCGTACTGTAAAAACGGAGTGATAGAAGAGCGCGATAGCGTGAAGACATACCCCTGCTCCTCACCTCGGTTGAGCGCCTCATCACGGCCCATCTCACGCACGTACTCAGGCAAACCTGCGAGATCGCTCTCGGAAGTTAGCGTCAGCGCATAGTCATTACTGTCTTTGAGCACGTTCTGTCCAAACTGCGTGCAGAGCACCGCTAGCTTCTCGGTAATTGCACTCACGCGGCGTCGCTCCTCGTCTCCGAGCTCGGCACCTGCTCGCACAAAAGTCCGCCGGGTTTCTTCAAGAAGTTGCTTCTGCTCAGCGCTCAAAGATTCCGCAGACTCGTACACCGCCTGCACCCTCGCGAACAACTCTGGCCTCGCATAAATGCTACTTCGGTGCGCGCTACACTCCGGTGCGACGTCGCACTCGAGTGCCTGGAGCTTTGCATCTGTGTCCGAAGACGTGAGATTCCAAAAAACGTCTTCCACACGGCGCAACAAAGCGCCACTTTCTTCAAGAAGCTCTAGGGTGTTCTCGAAAGTGGCCGCCTCCGGATTTCCAACGATGTCGTCTATTTCCGCAAGTTGCTCCGCAAAACCCTGATCGAACGCCTCGCGGTAGTGTTCAAAACGAATCGCGGGGAAGTTAGGAATACCGTTGTCAGCCAAAGGCTCGAAAAAAGGGTTGCTCATGTGACATACGCCCACAGTAATAATGGCCGTATGGCGTTCAGCGCACAGACCTAGACTTAATCGAGATGAAGCTACCATCCCCGGCAAGAGCTTACCGATAGTGGAGGCTGTTTACGACTGGCCCTTGCTTGTCACCGTAAACGCACCCACGTAACCTAAAAACCAGATTCCCGGTTAGAAGGTCCTCGCCCATGCGCCATGCACCGATCAATGAAAAACGCCGACATCTACTCAAAGCACTGGCAACTGCGTCCGCAGCAGCGTCGGTAAGCGGCCCAAGCTGGGCGAACATGGCCCTGGGCAAAGCTGACCTCATCGTTACCGGCGGCACATTTCATACTATGGACATCGCCACCTCGAACGCGCAAGCCATGGCGGTGCGAGGCAATCGAATACTAGCGGTGGGCTCCATCGCAGATATCAACGACTTGGCAGGCCCGGGTACTCGACGTATCGACGCTCGAGGCCTTACGGTAACGCCAGGCTTTATCGACGCACACTCTCATCCACTTATGGCCAACGAAGCCATTAGCGTTGATGTCAACGTCCGCCAAATTTCTAAAGTACAGAGCTTGCTCCAACAGCAGGCTCAGCGCACCCCACCGGGGCAATGGGTTCTTGCCCATATGTATGACGACACTAAATTTAACGAAGGACGCCCTTTAACGCGACAAGATATTGATGCGGTCGTACCCTCTCAGCCGGTGATGGTGCGGCATCGCGGGGGGCACACTGCAGTCGTAAACTCCCAGGCCTTCGCCATAGCGGGTATCGATAACGACACGCCTGACCCGGAGGGAGGACGGTTCTTCAGAGAGGACGGTCAGCTGACGGGCAAGGTGGCCGAACTAGCCATGTTTATATTCAACGACGTAGGCGAGTGGCCAGTAGTCGACAGGGAAACCAACCGTAAAGGCGCCAGCCTGATGACCAAGCGCATGGCTGCATCAGGGCTCACCAGCACCACGGATGCTTTTGGTGATCTAGAGGGTTGGGTTTCTTACATGGACGCCTTGGATGCTGGCGAACTCTACACCCGCATCGCGTATATGCCCGGAGGTAATACGGAGGCGTACCAGACGATGAAGAGAGCGGGCATGCGTTCGGGATTTGGTAACCCAATGCTCCGCGTAGGCGCAGTGAAGTACGCTGCAGATGGCAGTGCCTCCGAACGCACCATGCGCATGAGTACTCCCTTCGAGGGTACGGACGACTACGGTATTCTCACTATGTCTCAGGAGCAGATTGATGCCGCGGTGGACGATGCCGTCGCCAACGACTTTCGCATTGGCATTCACGCCAATGGTGATGTCACCATCGATATGGTGCTTCAAGCCTATGAGCGTGTCCTCAAGGATTGGGAGGGTGTAAATCCGCGTTTTCGAATCGAGCACTGCTCACTGGTGAACCCGCTACTGCTCAAACGCATCAAAGCAACGGGCACCATTCCGACTCCTTTTTATACCTACGCGTATTACCACGGAAACAAGTGGGTGGATTACGGCTCCGAGAAGATGCGTAGCATGTTCGCCCATCGGTCTTTCATCGATGAAGGCATCATGGTGGCACCGGCCTCGGACTTCACGCCAGGCCCCTATGAGCCCATGATGGCCTTGCAAAGTATGGTCACTCGCCAGGACTCCCAGGGTCGGATTTGGGGTGACAATCAGCGCATCACCGCTGCCGAAGCCATGCAGGTGTGCACCGTTAATGGCGCTTACGCATCCTTTGAGGAACATGACAAAGGAACGCTGACTCCGGGCAAGCTGGCAGACTTCGTCCTCCTGGGCCAGGACCCACTAAAGACAGACCCGAATGCGCTCAAGGACATCCCTATTGTCGCGACCTATCTCGATGGGCAAGCAGTCTTTGAAGCCTAAGCGGTCTTGGAACCCTAAGTTTCGGGCCCACATAGCGGCTGAACCCGCCAACACTTCACTTCATCGCTAATGCCGTGACCTTTGCTCAAACCTTGCGCACTCTGTTTACTCAGAGTCGCGAGAGAGGTTATCGCCATGAAATCAATTGCGTTGTTACTGTCCCTAGTATTCACCAGCCAAGTCGTGTGGTCCGCCGACGAGGCCACAACCCAACTGCCGGGCTACGTCGATTTTTCCACCTTATCGCAAAACTACGGCGAGCCACGCGTCATGATCAATCTGGGTGGATCTCTTCTGAAGCTGGTTGGATCCATGAAGCACGACGACCCCATCGCTGAGGAGACGCTCAAAAACCTGGATTCAGTACGTGTCCACGTTTACGACACAGAAGGAGACACCACCGCAGCCGCAGATCGCATGGAAAACGTGAGCGACAAGCTCGCGGATCTTGAATGGGAACAGATAGTTCGCGTTCGAGAACCCGACGATCGAGTGAACGTTTACGTCAAACACAGCGATGATCGAATTCACGGCCTGATGATTATGGCGGTCAACGACGAGGAAGCTGTGTTTGTGAACGTACTGGGAGATATTGATCCGGCGCACATCAATCAAGTGGTCTCCAGCATCGACGTCGTAGACGGTCTTGATGTCGACCTCGATTTGGCACCGTAGATCATGAGAACACTCGCAGTAGTAGCACTGACCCTGGTACTCGCAGGATGCGGACTCACTGCATCCTCGGAAAATCCGGGTTATGTGCAGTTTGAAACACCAGAACACACGGGCCTCAAACACGGTACGTCTATTTCTCTTGGCGCTAGTGTCCTGCGCTTTGCCGCAAAGCATACGGACAACGATCCTCAAGCCCGAGCGCTTATGGAATCCCTGGACGGTATTCAGATCAGCGTTCACAAAATGTCAGAGGAAGTCGATTACGAAGCGCTGGACATGGACATAGGCGTGGCCACGGCAAACGCCTTTGATAAGGACTGGAGCCCGATTGTGCGGGTAGTCGAGGATGGCTCTCGCGTACACGTCTTCGTCAAAGAACACAGTGGAATACTTCAGGGCTTGGCAATTGTTGCCGTTGACCAGGAAGAACTGGTTTTCATCAACATGATGGGGGAGATCGCTCCCGACAACCTTCGAAGCTGGTCCTCGGTAGTGCCCCACTCCGAAAGCTTCGCGCTAATAACTGACAGCATCGACTAAGCATCAGCACCACAACTGGTCGGGGCTCCGCTCGGGCCAGTGTTCAGTTACAGATCGCAGCGGCGTATTCTTCGCAGATCGCCCCTTGGGGCACTACGCGCGGAGTTCACCCTGATGCTGCGATTGATTCGGCACAGCGCCGTTCTGATCACCCTACTGGCGCTTGTTAGCAGTAACTTACTGCTATTAAGTAGCACTGCATTCAACGCGGCCGTCTCTACGGCGTTGGCAACAACGCTAGGGATTCGTACAGCAAGTGCAGCACTCTCCTCCAAACTCGCAGGTAGTGAACGACAGCTGAGTGCGCTAAAAAGCTCACAGATCCGTCGAAGTGACTCAGTACGCGGCTTTGGCAAAAGCCTGACGGCCAGAACCAAACGCGTCGCCGCAAGAGGTATTGCCGCCATCCCCGCCGAGTCGTTGCCGTATATTGGAGCCGCCGTCGTTGTGTCCAGCATGGTTTATGAGTTGTATGAAGCCTGCCAAACCTTGCGGGAACTGGACACTCTCTATGCCGATCTTGGCTTATCGCAGGCAGTGCCGGATGATGCGATGCAATCCTTGTGTAATCCTCCACCGCTGAATGAGTTGTTTACTCAGCCTAACTCTCAACCGGATGTCTGAAGACTATGACCTTGTGCACGCGAACCCTGGCTCCTCTAGCAAAAACACTTAGCTGCCTAAGCCTGCTCTCCTTGGCAGGAGCGGCGATTGGCGCAGAGGATCAACGACCTGTGGGACTGAATGGCGCCAGCTGGCAGTTTGGCCCTCTCAATCGCTGGGCTTACACGCACATGAGCGAAGTGCTCCCCAGCAAACCCATCCGTCGGAGCGTCGGCAGCCCTACCCCCCTTTCAGGCCTGGACACCGCGGCGACGGACATGATGGTGAGTTGGGAAGGGTCCCCCGCCAAGCTTTCTACGCTCATGCAGGATCAATATGTTGACGGCCTATTGGTTATCAAAGATGGCACTGTCGTCTTCGAGGGCTACGCCGGCACGCTTACACCTGAGCGAACCCACCTTCTCTGGTCTGTGAGTAAAACCATTACCGGCCTCACTGCAGCGAGTGTCGCCGCAGATGGGCTCATTGATCTAGACAAGACGGTAGCGGACTACGTACCGGCGCTCAAAGATAGCGGATGGGGGCCGGACACGCTGCGGGACCTCCTCGACATGCGGGACGGATCAGAGTGGAACGAGGACTACGCCGCCGCAGACAGCACAGTGCGTCGGCAGGACTGTTCTGATGGCCTTTTAACGGGGCCGGACTGCGAGGGTGTTCCGGTCATAGGTAACTATCTGTTCCTCCCCGCCGTCGGCCGGATGCCCGGACGACAAGGAAGCTTTGTTTATAAGTCGGGTACCACCGATGTTATAGCCTGGGTACTGGAGGCCGCGACTGGAAAGCGCTTCGCCGACCTAGTAGCCGAGAGAATATGGCAGCGCATCGGCGCCGAACAGGACGCGGGCATCACCGTAGACACCGGAGGCTTCACGCTAGCCTCCGGAGGAATGCACGCAACACTCAGAGATGTGGGCCGCGTCGGACAACTCATACTAAACCGCGGTAAAAACGGCGACGATCAAGTGCTTCCAGCGGCATGGATAGATGACATCGTATCCAGAAACGGCAGTCGAAGCTGGCCCTACGAAGCTCCGACGGGCATTCGCCCTTACTACCGCTCCTTTATGTGGGGCTTGGGCGATGGTCGAGGATCCATTCAGGCGCGAGGTGTGCACGGGCAACTGATACACGTTGCTCCTGAATCTAACACGGTGATCGCGATGCTCTCCAGCTGGCCTGACGCCGAGGGAGGAGCTCCAAACGTTAGCGGAGCAACACAGCAACAGCTTGTTAATGCTATTGAGACAGCCTTGGGCCGTTGACCGCCCTTAGCCGGAAGCAGCCTAAAGCTTCATGGGCCATACCCCTAAAGGTCTTCGATAGGCACGTAGTCGATGTCGAAACCAAACGCCCGCGGTTCAACCACTTTGAGGGCCTTCTCACTGCGGTAGTGTGGAGGGCAGCCGATGCCAAAAACACTCACCCTCTGACCATAATGAACACGCTCAGCGTTGATGGGCGCGGATGTCTCATGATCCACCATAGTAATCAGGTCGGGTACGCTGGCGACCACGCGATCGCCCATCTCAGCGAGGAGGAATTCGTTCTTTATGGCAAGACGCAGGGGTGGTGAGTCATCGATGGTAGATTCCAGAATAGCCTCACCGACATCGAATCCTCCGACAGTCTTGCGATTAATGTCCACAACTTTCCCAGTGTAGAGATGCTTGAACTGACCGTAGTCCGATGCCTCAAACAGCTCCCGCAGCGGCGCTTCGATTTGCCCCGCGTTTCCGGAGTGCCGCTTGAGTGTTCGGCCCAACTGCAGGGCGAAGCTGATGGTTCCGGGGATGATTGCGCGACGGGCCTCCTCACTATTCATAGGATGCTCAGCGGTAAAGACCATGCCTCCCATGGCCATCGATAAATTCCGTATCTGGCGCTCGTAGAGCTCCGCGTCTCGAACATCGAAGTACACCGCTCCGCCGCTGTAATCTACCGCCACAGCAGGACTCGGCTTCACGCCCTCAATGGCAAAGGTCATCATCTGAGCTTCCGGCAAGGCTCGAGCCATTCCATCGCCATCTATCAACGGGATGCCTTTGGCGGCCGCAGCCAGTAACGGAATAACGGAATTCGCACCGCCTACCTCAAAGGAAACAAGATGAGTGATAGGCTTCCCCATCCACTCCTGCAAGCGATCAACAACCTCCAGACACTCATTGCCGATGGGTAGGTGCTCGAGGCTGATCGAAGGAGCACCCACCTCGCCCACGGCAACCACCAGAGATTCATCGGGAAGATTCTCCAGAGGAAAGAGAGTGACCGGTCCATGTTTTTTGAGAGCCTCGGTCACCAGCAGCTGGCCAATATAGGGATCTCCCCCTCCCCCGGTAGCTAGGAATACCGAGCCCATGCAAAGCTCTTCAATGTCCTCATGAGTGATCGTTACGCTCATGGTTTACTCCCCGTAAAATCTAAGTCACCGATCATTTTGACTCGCAAACGCGTTGATTCGTCCGCCATGTACGCGATCGCAGTTTCCTCGACGTCCGCGAGTTTGATACTGCTCTTCCGGGCGCCTGCGGCGAGAAGCTCTTCGCTTAGAATCGCCTGTAACTCAGCCAGCACTCCCTCTCGGGGATGCTCGCGATACGAGACGATGCGCTCCATCTCTCGACCCACCTGCGCGTTAGCGGCGCCAATAGCATTGGCCACTCCCGCATGTTCTGGCCGCAGGAGCTCTGAGGCGTTATCCAGATCACGGGATACGAGTACAGCGCCACCACCGACAAGAATGACCGGCACCGGGTCGCGACTGGATTTCATCTGATCGATACCGTCGTCAACGATGGTGTGCATGCGCCCCATCGCTGTCTCAATCACGGTAGAGGCGATCTCAGAGACATTCTCTGTACTGCCGATGTCCACCACACCAGCGGCTACGGCTATATCTGTCGTGGTTAGAGTGTCGCCACCAAACACCAAACCCTCAGTGACGAGCCGATAACCCACACTTTGGGGACCGATCGTACCGCCATCAGCGCTAACAAGGCTTCCACCACCGAGTCCTATCGCCTGAATGTCCGGCATACGAAAGTTGGTACGCACACCACCTACCTTGATGGCGACGTTAGACTGCCTGGGAAAGCCGCCCTGAAGTACACCGATGTCGGAAGTCGTACCACCGATATCCACGACCACCGCATCGCTGAGCTGCGTCAACAGGCTGGCTCCGCGGAGAGAATTGGTGGGGCCGGAAGCAAAGGTTAGCGCAGGGAACTCCGCCGCAAACTCCGCGGACATCAAGGTGCCATCGTTTTGACTGATGTAAAACGGGCAACTGATATCGCGAGCAGCCAGTGCATCTCTAAAAGCCTGCACGACATTTTCAGCTAAGGGTCGCAGACTCGTATTGAGAATCGCGGCATTCTCGCGTTCCAAGAGTCCCATCCCCCCAATCTTGTGCGACAGCGTTACTCCGACTCCCGGGATTTTCCTAGCGAGACGCTCAGCAACGATCAACTCCTGCTCCGGATTCGAAGGAGAGAAAACGCCCGATATCGCGACCAGCTTAATACCCTTGGCAGCAATGTCATCGATAACGCTATCCAGCTCCGCGTCATCAAGTTCTCCAATAGAGAAGCCGTCGTAGGTCAGGCCTCCATGCACCATGTAGCAATGACGCCCAATGGCATCTGCTATATCATCGGGCCAGTCCGTCATAGGTGGGATCATCTCTCCCGACGGTAGAGCAATTCTGATCACCGCCGTAGCCGCTAGCTCGCGACGCTCAATCACAGCGTTTGTGAATTGCGTGGTACCGATCATGACCGCTTCAATCGCATCGTGGGCAGCGCCGCTGCCCTCCAGTATTACATCCAGAGCACCCAGTACGCCGTCTCTGACGTTCTCGGAAGTCAGAAACTTCGTAGAGGCAACAACCCTGTGCCCATCAAGAATAACGGCGTCCGTGTGAGTACCACCCACGTCGATACCAATTCGCATTACTACACCTCAAGCTTGCAGGACTTCGATTCTGTGCGAAGCTTACACCCTGAACGCACAGACTGAACTCGACTGGAAAAAAATCATGACCGACAGCGAAATCATGGCACTGAAAACTGCATTTACCTTTATGCCCCAAGCTATAGAAGTCACAAAGTACGAATATGGAGATCGCTATGAGCGGGTACTGGAGCAAGTGGAGCTAGTGCGCGCATGCCTTTTAGAACAGGGCATAGATCCCGATGAGGTCGCCGGCGAGATCAATCCGGATACGTCGCCAAACTCATACTACTGATCAAAAACTAGCTCCGCTGCTTCGCTCTTTTGCCCAGTACGAATTCTAAAGAACTGTAAGCCAACATCGATAAGATCAGCGCATCAAGGGCGCCAATGGTCGTAATCGACGCTCCCGCATAATATAGCCAAGCCGAAACAAGACCCGAACCCAGAGCGATCAACACCGCGCTCACTTTAATCGCGGGACGGTCAGCGAGGTGCTCTTCGGAAAAGTCCCGTCTACCAAAAATGTAGAAGTCCGCAAAGTAAATGCCGGCGATGGGAGGAACCAGCAAGCCCATGAGAATCAAAAAATCGATGAGCTGGTCCGAAATGCCCACGATGGCGGCCACAGTACCCACGACCCCCATAACAATAACTACCGATCGATAATCACCTAGAGGAACGGAAGCACGGGATGCCAATGCTGTGGAGTAAAGATTGATTACGTTGGTCGTCCAGGTAGCAAACACGAGCACCGCAAGCGCGATACCACCGAAGCCCATGAGAATCATGTAGGTCATGGGTTCTAGCTCTCCCCAAACCAGCACAGGGATCATTCCCACGATATAGGCGATGCACATCCCCCCGCCTTGCCCCACGAAAGAAGCTACCACGCAGTCGCGAGTCGTTCGCGCATAGCGGGTCAGATCCGGCGTGAGTACCACGCCGACGATGGCGGCGCCGATCACCGCTGAGACTCCTGTGGGCATATCGATATCGCCTGTGCCGGGCATATTCAAAAGCTCAGCAAAAGCGACCTGCCGTAAAGAAAGGACCACAACACCCGCCAGAGACAGGAGCAAAAAGGGCACGGCAATGAGTGCCAGTCTGTCAATCGCTTTAAAACCATAGATAGTGGTGACTGTTACGATAAGGCTAGACAGCACAGTGTAGGACCACTCAGGCAAAGCCAGGGTAGAGAGCTCCGCGGCTGCCAAAAACAAGGTGCGCCCAAACAGCTCTGCGGTAACCGCGTACCAACCAAGGAGAAAAACACCAAAACCAAAATTGACGAACTTGGCGCCCGCGTAACCAAAAGTGTGCTCGATGATCATGTAGCTGGAGAGCCGTGTTCTAGCACCCACGACGGCGGCAGGAATAGACATCAGGCTCAACGCTAGCGCTCCGAGAAGCGTGGCGGTCAAAGCAGATCGAAGACCCATGCCCTGGGCAAGCTCGCCGGCGCTGTACATCAGCGGCAAGGTAATGGATATACCTATCAGCACGATACCAATCTGCATTCCGCTCACCGCCTGCGCAGGATCCACAGGCGTTCGAGAGTCAGCGTCGTAAGCTAGAGCGTCAGCCAAGCGGAGGAACCTGTATCAGGAGTAATTGCACGACCCTAACACACGGACATTGACCACTTCCTCAATGGATCGCAGAGCCTCCAGAGAGCTGTCACTCGGACAGGCCTCCAAGTCGATGATGTTGTACGCAATATCCGCGCGACTCTTGTTGAGCATATCTACAATGTTGATGTCGTGGTCGGCGATAATCGCGGTAATTTGATTCAGGACCTTTGGCACGTTCCGGTTGCTGACGGTGACCCGCACCGGAGTAGTTCGCGGCAGAGAAATATTTGGGAAGTTCACAGAGTTACTGATGTTGCCGTTCTCCAAAAAATCCATGAGCTGATCTGCCACCATGATCGCGCAGTTTTCTTCTGCTTCACCGGTGCTCGCGCCGATGTGGGGCATTTGCAGCATTCCCGGATGTCGGAGCGTCTCGTTCGCGGGGAAATCAGACACATAACGATGCATACGCTGCTCATTCAAGGCACGCATTACCGCTTCATTGTCGACAATCTCACCCCGAGCGAAATTTAGCAGCACTAAAGAAGGATTCACGTTAGCGAGCAAGTTATCGCTCACCAGTCCTCGGGTGGATTCCAATACCGGTAGATGCAGGCTGATGTAATCGGCCCGCCCAAAGAGACTGTTCAGATTATCCATTTTCTCTACGTCACTGGAGAGACGCCAGGCGGCTTCTACGCTGATCGCCGGGTCGTAGCCGATAACCTTCATCCCCAGAGCGAGGCCCATATTGGCTACCAATGAACCAATGTTGCCCAAGCCCACCACTCCCAGTGTCTTACCAATGAGCTCTGTGCCCGCAAAACGTTTCTTCTCTTTTTCCAGCAGAGGGTCCAAGCCATCCTGCTTCTCGAGGGACTCTACAAACTTTATACCCTCATAAATATCTCTGGAGCCCAGCAACATGCCCGCAAGCACGAGCTCTTTTACTGCGTTGGCATTAGCGCCCGGGGCATTAAAAACAACGACTCCCTCTTCGCTACAACGTTCCAGGGGAACGTTGTTGACTCCCGCACCGGCCCGGCCAATGGCCTTGAGCGACTCGGGAAACTCCATATCGTGGAGCTTCTGACTGCGAATCAAAAAGGCGTCTGGATGGGGTAGCTCGCCGGCTACTTCGTAGTCTTCACGGCTAAAACGGTTCAGACCCTTCACTGAGATCGTGTTGTAAGTGCGGATTTTGTACATAAGAAAATAAATGCTGACTTAGAGAGCGCGGGATTGTAGGTCTAATAGCCTATGCACGGCTAGACAGCATAAGATAGAAGTTTGCACTTCGGAGATTCACAATGCTGAAACCCTTGGGGATAATTTTGGCCAGCCTGCCACTACTCGCTTCTGCTGCAGAGGACCCTCTTCAAGCATTTACGCAAGTTACGCCCAAAAACTTCGACGCTGGCGGAGACGAAAGCCTGCAGTTTCACCTCAACGCAGAGTCTTATCTTCGTAGCACCACCATTGCCCGTGGCGATAAACAGTACCTACTCAATACCGTAACCCTACCTGGGCTGAACGAACAAAGCATTGTTGTTGCCGGTCAACCAAGCTCCTTTGCAGCGTATGTTGCCAATGACCCTCTGCTTGATAGCGTTCTCGTCTTACAGGGTGGCCAGATAGTATTTGAGGCCTACCCCCGCATGACCCCAGAGGACCGGCACTTTGGCTGGTCGGTCACCAAAGTACTCACTTCCGCGACTTTGGCGACACTCGTCGCAGAAGGCAAAGTGAGAATGGATGCAACGATAGAGGACTACCTCCCTGAACTGAGTGGCACGGCCTGGGATGGCACCACTGTTTACAATATCGCGAATATGGCGTCGGGCATCGATTGCCGCGACAGTGACGGTTATCAGGACAACACCACCTGCGTGTACCGCATGGAAGAGTCTCTGGGAATCGTGGCATCCACCGGTCGCGATGAGTCTTTCCTCTCGTTGATCCACGATATGAAGCGCCTTCGCCCCGCCGGCGAACGCAACGAGTACGTCTCTGCCAACACTAACGTTCTGATGTTAGTTATCGAAAGGGTCACGGGGCAGAGCTACGCCGACGCAGTAGAAGAGAGAATCTGGCAGCGTATGGGCGCAGAGTCAGACGCGCTCATGGCAGTGAGTAAAGAGGGGCACGCCTATGCGTCGGGAGGCTTGATGGCAAGGCTTCGAGACCTCGCGCGATTTGGCTTGGTGTTCACCGACAGCGAACGCTTTCCGGGTATCGCAAATACCATGATGGCTGACTTAAGGTCCGGCGTAGGGATCAGCCGTAGCAAAGAAGAATTGAAGTGGCTGGCCAGGGATCATGGCGATGACCTCCCTCTTAGGGCGGGCTGGCAATGGGATCAGGTATGGGACGACGGTGGGGCCTTTAAGGGTGGATACTTGGGCCAGGGGCTCTATGTCGATCCTGCCCGTGATCTCGTCGTCGCATGGTATGGCACCGGACTGGACTTCAGCGCCAAGCAAACCGATATGCTGTCTGTCGCCCGTCAACTCGCCGTCTCCGGCTTTTTTGATATAAGCTCAGAACCCAAGTCTTTGAAAGCGATCATTCAAAGCAGAAACAACGAATATGAGGCAGCCTTTAAGGCGCAGGATATCCCCGCTTTACTCGCCCTACATACCGACGACGTTGTTTTCATGAGCTCTCACCGCGAGCGTGTTGTCGGAATTGCCAAACTGGAGGCATCTCTGGAAGAAGAGCTATCTCTGGGAGAGAGCAGCATTCGCCTCACAACCGAGGAAGTCACGCATTCAGGCGAGTTTGCCCTAGAGGTTGGTCGCTATGAGCTGAGTTTGGGTGCTGATTCAGAGGAGCCCATAAGCGACGCCGGAGACTATCTAGTCCTATGGCGGCAAAACGCTGAGGGCCTGTGGCGCATCTACCGCGACATTACTTCGAGCACACAACCCTTACCTTGAACTGATACCGGCAGCTAAAGACGTGGGGACAGCGGAACAATCATGACGTTTGGGGGCGGGACAGTGCGAGTCCTTCTTACCGTCGCGATCAGCACAATCATGACCGCGTGCGGCGAGCGCTTGATTCTTGGCGACGGCGTGCTGGCGCCCGCCGCACCCAAACAGTGGGACACCGGATCGCCCGCAACAACAGTAGGAGACTTTCGCCTATTTCCCCGAGCGAGCTATAACATCACTGCAAAACTTCTTAGCAAGCGCAAGTATCGTTGGGATGATCTGGCGGAAGTTGCTCAGTGGGACTTTGCTCTTGGATGGGGAGCGCTCTCTGATGAGGCCACACTACGACCCATAAAGGTGGCCCAAGGCGATAGATTTATGTTCTGGCACCTTTACGATTCACCTTTAGATATCAATGTCGTGAACCAATCATCGTCAAATGTGCACTTAATTCCCGCTAACGACGCTATTTTGCGGCAAATTTCGGAAATCCCACTTGGCGCAGTGATACAGCTCAAAGGAGAACTCGTCGATGTGCAGTTTCCGGATCAAAGGGTCATTCCTACAAGCCTCACACGAACTGACACCGGGCCAGGCGCTTGCGAGATTCTTCTGGTGTCGGCCGCGAACGTTCTCCATCCAAGCGCGCGCGAGTCCGACAAAAGCGATTAACACATCGCGCTATTGATCGTATTTTTAGATCGTATTTTAATTTTTAATTCATTTTACTGTTTATAAGTGATCTTCTACGCTGAGGGTCTGTCGGGCGCACGGCCTGATTTTGACAATCAAGACAGACGACGAGGATCTTATGAATATGCTCAAGAAAAAACTGTCTCTTTGTGTGGCAATGGCGGCAACGCTATCCGCTACAGCGCCCGCAAGCGCTGGAGACCTGCACGGCGAACCCAAGTCAGTTCAAGACTGGTGGCCCCAGGCGCTAAACCTGCGCCCGCTGCACCAGAACGAAAATACCGCTAACCCCATGGGCGCTAACTTCGATTACGCAGCAGCGTTTGCGAAACTTGACCTCGCAGAGGTTAAAGCAGACATCGAAGCCATCATGACTAATTCGCAGGACTGGTGGCCGGCCGATTACGGTAACTACGGCCCGTTCTTTATCCGTATGGCCTGGCACAGCGCAGGCACCTACCGCACCATGGACGGTCGTGGCGGCGCTGGCGGCGGTCAACAACGCTTTGAGCCGCTTAACAGCTGGCCGGACAACACCAACCTCGACAAGGCTCGTCGCCTCTTGTGGCCTGTGAAGCAAAAGTACGGCCACGCGCTTTCCTGGGCGGACCTCATGGTCCTGACAGGCAACGTAGCTCTGGAAACCATGGGCTTTAAGACCTTCGGCTTTGCCGGCGGCCGCGAAGACGATTGGGAACCCGATCTAGTTTACTGGGGCCCGGAGTCCGTAATGCTCGCGGACGAGCGTTACACCGGAGAGCGCAATCTGCAAAAGCCTCTGGCAGCGGTACAAATGGGCCTCATCTACGTGAACCCGGAAGGCCCTAATGGCAAGCCAGATCCAAAGCTTGCTGCCCATGACATCCGCGAGACCTTTGGACGAATGGCGATGAACGACGAAGAAACCGTCGCCCTCATTGCGGGCGGACATACCTTTGGTAAGGCCCATGGCGCGAAAAAGCCCGACGGCTGCCTCGCACCCGAACCTGCCGGTGAAGGTGTTGATACTCAGGGCATGGGCTGGAACAACAGCTGTGGCAAGGGTAATGCCGAAGACACGATCACCAGCGGGCTGGAGGGCGCATGGACTGCCGCTCCAACACAATGGTCAATGATGTACCTGTCTAACCTGTACTCCTACGATTGGGAGATGACCGAGAGCCCTGCCGGAGCTACCCAATGGGTACCCAAAGATGGCGGTGGCGCTAACACGGTCCCTGACGCACATATCGACGGCAAACGTCATCAGCCGATCATGTTCACCACGGATCTGGCATTGAAAGAAGATCCAGCCTATCGCGAAATCACCCAGCGTTTCCTCAAGAACCCCGAGGAATTTGAGATGGCGTTTGCGAAAGCCTGGTTCAAGCTAACGCACCGTGACATGGGGCCACGCGCTCGTTACGTGGGATCGGACGTTCCAGACGAGGTGTTGATGTGGATGGATCCAGTGCCCGCAGTGGATCACGATCTCATCGATTCTGGTGATATTACTGAACTCAAGGCGACAATCCTATCTTCGGAATTCACCACAGCAGAGCTGGTACGAACAGCATGGGCCTCGGCATCGACGTATCGCGACAGCGACATGCGCGGTGGTGCAAACGGTGCCCGAATCCGTCTGGCCCCCCAGAAGGATTGGGCTGCGAACGATCCCAAAGAGTTGGCACGAGTACTCAAGCGCCTTGAGCGTATCCAGAAGGACTTCAACAAGTCCCAGCGTGGCGACAAGCAAGTCTCCCTCGCTGACGTAATCGTACTGGCGGGCGCCGCGGCGGTAGAGCGAGCTGCCGAATCTGCAGGCTACGATGTGGAGGTTCCCTTTACACCGGGACGCACCGATGCGAGCCAGAAGCAGACCGACGTCAACAGCTTTGCTGTTTTGGAGCCCAAGGCCGATGGCTTCCGTAATTACTACAGCGATGCGGCCTACCGTAAGCCGGCGGAAGCACTTCTCGACAAGGCGGATCTTCTTGATCTGTCGGTAGCTGAGATGACAGTGCTAGTAGGCGGTATGCGCACACTGAATGCTAATGCCGGCGGATCAGAGCATGGAGTACTCACGGACGAGACCGAAGCGCTGGACAACGACTTCTTCACCAACCTGTTGGATATGCGCAACGTCTGGCGTCCAACCAAAGACAATCCTTACGTCTATGAAGGCCGGGATCGTGTGACAGGTGAAATGCGCTGGTCAGCAACCGAGGTAGACCTGGTGTTCGGCTCCAACTCAGAGCTCCGCGCCATCGCTGAAGTCTATGCCTATGATGGTGCCGAAGAAGTCTTCGTGCATGACTTCGTAGAGGCATGGAGCAAAGTCATGAAGCTGGACCGCTTCGATCTGAAAGGTGGCGACAGCATGGTCGCGGCTAACTAAGCAGTACCATGGCACAAGGCTTGTAGCTAGCAGGCCACAACTCGAAAGCGTCCTCACTTGGTGAGGGCGCTTTTTTTTGCTCCGCCCGTATCCAAAAAGCGCGGATTCGGTTAGAGCTACGGCTTATAGAAAAAGTGGGCGATCAGGGGCGGTGCGGTCTACTATCTAACACTCACACTCAACAATTTCTGGGGAAAACCATGCTACGAGCAATGTTCATCACAGGTATTTTTGTTTCAGCCGCGATAGCAAGCGGAACCGCCGCAGCTCACGACCCCGTGACTTGGAACGAGACCGTGTACGAAGTCCTCCTCGATGGAGAAACGACTAGCGGGCAAATCAGTATCTTTTATTCTGAGACTGAAAAACCGTCAGGCCCACCTCTGCATGTACACGATGACGCCACGGAAACATTTTATGTGCTCAAGGGTAAAACGAAGTTCGTTGTCGAAGGAAAAGATGTCATCGTAGAAGAAGGCGGAGTAGCTTTTGTCCCAAAGGGCGCAGCCCATACCTATCGTGTACTTGACCCCAAGGGCGGCCAGCAACTCACTATTCTTGCGCCCGCCGGCTTCGAGCACTTCTTTGCACGCATGGCTGCGGAAGGCCTAAAAATTCCTCAAGATATGGAACGCATAAACGAAGTGGCTAAAGAGTTCAAAATTCGGTTTGTGGGACCGCCACTACCTGCAGATGAGTAAACACGCAGCGAAGATTGGCAATGCCTAGGGTAGAAACAAGCTCCTACCAGTTAATGAAGATCCATATTTTGAACGCTGTGGATCTATCGAAGGACGCCATCCACATTTACGTTGGGCTGGCAGTTTTTTTGGTTGCGATCGTTGTTTGGCAGAGAGGCCGTATTTCATGGCTAAGTCTTTTACCTGTTGTTGCGATAGCAATCATTATGGAGGCCCTCGATTTGCACGATGACTCGCGATCTTTTGGTTACCTGCGCTGGGGAGCCAGCGCACATGACTTTGTGAACACGGTGTTTTGGCCCACCGTGCTTGTGATTACCAATCGACTCATCGCTTTTAAACGATAGAGCTTAGGAGCTCGCTTCCGAGTACTCTTCCGCCCTGCCACCCAGTCTTGGCAAGACCGCGCCGGTTCTCTGCCGGTAGTTGCGATAATCATCACCATGCTCAGAAACCAGATCGCGCTCCTCAAACCATAGTCCTACCACTATGTAGGCGGTGAACCCAAGGCTCAATCCCACCTGCGTGAGGCTCATCGACGGTGTCGCCCATACACCAATCAGAACGCCGGTCTGAATGGGGTGACGAATGTACTTGTACATAAGCTTTTCGGTGAACGGAAGCGGTGGTCTATCCATGTCGCGGAAATTTAGATAAACCTGACGCAGTCCAAAAAGGTCAAAGTGATTGATCGCAAAAGTAGAAGCCAGCAGAAAGCACCAACCGAAAACAAACAATGCCCAAAGCGCATAAATCAGCGATGTCTGTTCCAGTTCCCATACATACCCGGGTATTACCTGCCAAAAACCTACCAGCGCGGCGCTCGTAACTCCCGAGATGAGAATGTAAGTAGCGCGCTCAGCGGGCTCAGGTATGAAACTACACAGAACTTTCTTGTACCTGGGTCGCGCAGTCATTGAGTGGATAAAACCCCAGACGCTGACAAGACCAAGATTCCATAGCCACGGATTTACGCTTGAACCATAAGTCGATTCAAAGAATCCGAAGGGTAAAAACCCTGCTATGGCGCCTATCAAGCATGTAAGCCCGATTACGCCAACGACATAACCACAAAGGCCATAGATTAGTATTATTGCTTTCATCTCTTCTTTCCTCCTGCAGCGTCCACTTTGGACACTAGTTTTTGATAACGCGCTTGACTGGCTTCGGACCAGGTTGCGCGCCTGTCGTAATAGTTCGTTACCGCATAGTCGCCGGGTGGTATGACATACCAGGGCATCTTGGTAGACACGTGTATGTGCACGTCAGGTGGCATAGTGTCGGGGTTGTCGAGAGTGCCCACTCTAAGAAAGCTGATGTGCTTCTTGAGCCCGCCAAAGTGATAGTTGCTCCAGATCGCGACTCTGCATCGTGGGCACCGCACTATGAGCTGGCCTTCACCACTGGGAGATGGAGTCATGATTTCTTCCACTTCACCGGCAGTGAGCTTAATCAGCTCCGCCTCATAGAGTGCATTAATGACGTGTGGTCCGCCCGTTTGCCGTTGACACCAGCGACAGTGGCAGGCATGGACGATGAGTGGCGCGGCCGTCACCTCGTAGCGAACTTCACCGCATGTGCAGCCGCCGGCAAGGGATTCGAAAGTGTCGCTCATTATGTCTCGTCTCGTTCTGTCATTGCGATTTGAGGCGTCAGTATGAATACAGATAACATTTTGAGAATTCCCAAAATCTGAAAACTGGGTGTGCGAGAATGCACAGAAGCGAAATTATCCTTGTGAGACGCCTGTCGAACCATGAATTGGGATGATGCAAGAATTTTTCTGAGCTTTGCGCGGGAAGGCTCCTTCAGCGCTGCGGCAAAACGTCTCGGTGTTCAGCACTCCACGATTTCTCGTCGGATACACGCCTTGGAGACTCAGCTTGCGACGCCATTGATAGAACGCAGCGCAAACGGGTTTCAACTGACGGCATCCGGGGTGGAGCTTCGCGCTACCGCGCTTCGAATAGAAAAAGAAATGCTCGCGTTTGAGGCCGATAACTCGGGTCAGAACGAAGATCCCAGCGGTGAGCTCAAAGTCACTGCCGTCGCTAACATGGCGTCTTCCATCCTCATGCCGCTGTTCGCGAGTTTCTGCAGGGAGAATCCCAGTGTTGATCTTCGTATTGAAGTTACCAACGACTCGGTGAGGCTGGCTGAGCGCGATGCCGATGTTGCGCTCCGTCAAACCAATAGTCCTGGCGAAACTCTCATCGGTACTCGACTAACCACGGTAGCCTCTGCTGTCTACGGCTCCAAAAGCTACTGTGCCGCGGTACACACTGGGGAGTCTTCAGAGAACTGGATCGGTGTCGATTGTTGTGACTATCATCGCACCTGGACTCGTCAGGCCTGTCCGGATCTACAACACTCCCTCTGTGTAGACGAAACGTCCCTCACAATTGCGGCCATTAGAGAAGGGCTCGGTCTGGGTTTCCTGCCCTGTTTTATCGGTGATAGCGATCCAGATCTGATACGTTTCAGAGAACCGGAAATTCAACACAATCTTGGCCTGTGGCTGCTATACCACCGTGACCTTCGTG
Organism: Congregibacter brevis; assembly: GCF_045689245.1. Lineage (GTDB taxonomy): Bacteria > Pseudomonadota > Gammaproteobacteria > Pseudomonadales > Halieaceae > Congregibacter > Congregibacter brevis. The sequence continues at coordinate 164,932 of NZ_CP136865.1, forward strand.
ATACCAAGCGAGTAAAAGTCTTCCGCGAGCACATGCAACGTGCGATAACGGACGTGTCTCACCGCTTTGAAGGAAAGCTCAATTAGGAGCTTTCCAGCAGCAGACGCCCGCTAGCGATTTTGATATCGGTTTAGATCAAACAAGCCCGCCTCAATAGGTTGGCTACGCCGATATTCCGCCGTAAAGTCATCGCTGAGCTTCCAGAACCAGGGTGCCGTGCGTCGTACACCAAACTGATCCACAAGTGCGGTGTAACCCTCAGTGCTCTCGAGGGCTAAGATTGCCTTAGTAAACTTGGGGAGCTGCCCCTCTGTTATCTGGAAGAACATATTCGGATAAGCGCCGGCAAAGCCCTGAGCTACCGTCAGAGTGTCTTCCTCTGGTAGACGTCGGTCTTCCTCTGCAAACAACTGCGCGTTATTGCTGTGCGCCCGGTTGTGAATCAGGCTGTATACGCTCGCCGAACCGTTCGGGCTAAGCACTCGCAAAAACGCCACCTCCGGCATGTAACTAAACGCCTTGCTTTGCACCTGCATAAGCGAAGCGAGGCTCTCCTGCGTCACGGCATAGCGAGTGTTGTCGGCCGTGGGAATTCGAGCCTTGAACATGGCCATGAGCTCGGACTTGGGGTCATCGGTTTCAAACTCGATTGCGCTGGGTCGCTCAAATTTTTGAAGTTTCGGAGAAACGATGTACTTCTTAACATCCTCCTTCGCACCGCGATACCACTGGTTCCTTACCGCCTCGCGCTGATCCTCCGGCAAGAACAGCAGAAACGCCTGCTCGCCTTCCATGCGAAGAAAATCCATGTAAAGCCGACTTTCTAGTTGGTGACCTACCGCTCCGTAAACATCAAAGCCCGCAACCAACAGATAGTGGATTCTCTCGAGTAGTGAATAATCAATCACCCACATGGTCTGGGGCTGTTGACCGACGAGTCCCTTGACGACCGTCGCACTATCAAAGTGTCTGAATACGGTCAGCGATGCGTTGTCGTTGCGTTCAGGACCACCGTCCCAAATCAGATTCATATCAAGCTTCAGGCTATTCTGATCGACGACATTAGCGATGGCCTTAGCCTGTGACTTTAGGAAGCTCTGTTGACTCTTTGCATAGCCACGCCATTGCAAAGCTGTCACCACCAAACTGCCCTTTGCCTGCGGCAGGCGCATTTCTTTTGCTTCGGCTGCCAAAAAGTCTGCTTTCTGCTCAGGATCGACGCCGTTCGGCCGAACAAAGGCAACCCAAAAGTGGTCGTCTATGACGTTCAAAGCGACCTGTCCCCGGCAGACCGGGCCTTTGATGTACGCCATGATCGTGAAGTGTGCCTCCTCCAACATAAAGCGGTAGCGCGCCTCTACCGGGAGCTGCTGAAAAGTAATAAATGGATTGGCAGCTTTATCTCCTTTATAGCCCGGCAGCTCAGCGACTTCGTACTCCGGCTCCAGAAACAGAGTCTTCCAACGCGCCATACGCTTTGCGCTCAATGCATAAGGCATGTGTCGCTTGGCGAGCCGGCTTGTCTGGCGAGGTTGTAAACGATAGAAAAACGGTTCGCTTCCCGGATTCCCGTAGGGTCGGCGCGTCGCAATTAGATCAATTGGCTGCCCCGGTGCTGTGCGTGATCGCACGAGCTTGTACCAGGCAGATTCCGAGTCGAGGTCATCGAAGTACAAGTCACCGATAAACAGGTGCTCATAGATGTACCGGCTCATTAGTCGCGACTTATTGTCCGATGCGTTAAAAAACGTCTCCCAGTCATCGACGGATCGAAGCTCGGCATCAGGTCTAGGTGGCGGCTCTACTCCTCGAGCACCATCCTCAATCCAATTCGTCAGCACCGCTAATCGATCCGTATCCAAACCGGGAAAGCCGTAGGGCATACCTTGGTAGGGTCGATCCTCTCGATAGCTGGCAAACTCGTCGGGCTTGGGGCAACTCTGATTGCGATCCAGATTGAAATCAAAAGTGTCGGGGAGTTTTCCCGAAGTCTGTAAGGGGTACTCTTCCTTCAGATTCAACATCTGATACATCAGCCCTTTTTTCGGATCTGACTCGTTAAGCACGGGGAAAAACCCTTTGTCTCGCCACTCCTCGATGCTATGAGCGTCTTCGTATAGGCGCGTTAGCTTTGCGGGGAGCAGCCGGCTACCGTTGTAAACCTTGTCTTTGTTGGCACCACGCTCAAGACCCATCCAGGCGTCCATTTTCAACTGGCAGGGCGCGTCGTAACAGCCGTGACACACCATGCATCGCTGTTCGACAACCTCTTTCACCGCTGCGGGATAGTCTTTGGATTCCAACGCTTCAGCGTTCACTTGCACTGTAGTTAGCGAAAACGCCGCCAATACAAGACAGGCCAAAAAGCCATTTTTCGCAAAAAGGTTGAGGGATTTGAAGGGCTGTAATTGCATGGGAATCATCGCTATTCAAACAGGAAAGGGAACTGAGTCAGTGAAGAAAAAGTTCGAATAATACAAGTATAAGGCTATCGCGCTATTCGCACAGGGGTGGCTTGGCCTACACTACCCCTCGTGAAAATTCGTGAACTCTTGTGAAACCTACTATGGCTTTTAGCGCTAACACTGCAAAACCCAGCTTGGACCTGCAAGACGAGGACAGTGCTTACGGTCGTAGTCGCCGACGTGTATTCATACTCTGTGCGGCAACGGTTCTGATCATTGGCGTGCTATACACCGTTGTGCAGCCTGCTGTTTACCAAAGCAGCGCGACAGTGCTTATGAGTGCGCCTACTGCCATTGATCAACAAATGCTGGACGCGGACATTCAAGGGGTCGCCATACAACGCCGTACGCTTACCGGCAGCGAGATCACTCGTGATTTATCTGTACGTCTCGAGGAAGATTTTTCTGCAAGGGTAAACCCGCTAGAGCTGCGCCGTATTCTGGATGTTATCGCGGTACCCGAAACGAACCTTTTAGAGCTAAGAGCTCGAAGCTCAGACCCTGAGCTGCTGCCGCCGCTTGTGGAGACATGGATCGAGGTTTACACGAGCGTCCGTGCCAGAGACATAGAAAGCCGCAAGTCGCAGACGCTCACCGAGGTACAGACAGAGCTTGATGGTCTGGCACTCAAGCTGACGTCGGCGCGCGAGGCCTTGGAAGAGTATCGAGCAAGCAACGATATCATCTCTATGGAGCGTCAAGAGAACGCGGTCCTGGCTCAGCTGGATGGCTTGAACACGGCGCTAAATAATGCAGTGGAAGAAGAAGTCCGCACTAAGTCCTATCTGGACACCCTGCAGACGTCTCTCGCAGCGGGAGAACAGGTCGTTCCCCAAAGCGACCGCAGCGATGTGGCCGCCAAGGCCCAGCAGCTGGCTGAACTTCGCTCTCGCCTCGGAGAGCTTCGCGCCCGCTACACCGATGACTACATTCGTAAAGATCCTCGCCTTCGCGAAATTCCGGAACAAGTCGAGCAACTCGAACGTGAGCTTGCTGAAGCGTATGCGCTTGGCACCAAGGCAGAGCTCAACAATGCGGAGCGGGACTACGCAGCCGCGCGAGAGTCGGTAGCAAACCTCAAGAACCGGCTTCAGGATCACCGACAAGCCGTAGCGGATTTCAATACCATATATGCAAAGCATCAGGCTCTGGTGGAGGATTTAGCGCGCTTGGAGGAACTCAATCGGGAGACTCAAGCCAGACAAGTACAGATTGAGGTACGCCAGGTTGAAAAGTACCCGCAGGTATCAGTGATTGATTGGCCGTCCCCGGATGCTGTACGTATCGGCCCGCCCTATCTGATGCTGCTTGGAGGAACAATCCTGGCGGCACTCGGCGTTGGTATCTTTGGCGCCTGGCTGTACAGCTATCTTCACCCCCGAAGCGCAAGCCCTGCCTACGTCACTTTGTCCGGAGTGCATATGTATCCCCAGGATGGCGCACAGGCACTAGAACAGATACCCGGTGAAACAGCGCGCTTAGGCGAAGCTGCAACGGCGCGTCTGGCACACACAGATGATGAAGAGCCCCATAGAGACGATCAGGAAGACCATCCTGATGAGAGCTCAATGGACAAAGCCTAAAGCCCCGCCAGGAACAACTCGTACGCTGAGGCCACATCGTCCGGTGCCTCTACCTGAGGGTAGTGCCCAACGGTAGGAAGATGGTGAATAAAGTGCTCACCTTCCACAAGCTCTTGAAATCGCTCGACCATATGGCTGCCTGAAACTGGGTCCAGATTGCCGTTAATTAGGCCGATGGGGCAGCTAGCCTGCGACAGCGCTCGGACCCAACGCTCTCGATGTTCAAGGCGATCACTCATGTAATGTATTAGTCGATGCACATTACGCCGCCCACCGTCTCGATCAAAAAGCTCAAAAAAAGTATCCAGCTCTTCCTGACTCGCCTTGGTTTCGCCAAAAATGTGGTCAAAAGACTTGTTCAAACTCTTTGCCGTCAACGCGTGGCGGAAGATAAAACCTACAGGGCTTTTAAGAAGCTTTTGTGCGAGTACCGCGCGATGGGTTTCGGGAAACAAACCACCGTTTAAAAACATACAGGACTGCCACTTTCCCACACCAAGCTCTTCGTTCTGTCGCGCCAGCATCTCCTGCGCAACGGTATCGCCGTAGTCGTGGGCTAGTACATGAAACTGCTCCAAGCCCAGGCTGTCGGCGAGTGCTTCGCAAAGATCAGCCTGCTCCATGATCCGATAATCGTGAGGCGATGGCTTGGCGCTGAACCCAAAGCCAAGCAAATCCATCGCTATCAGACGATAGTGTCGATTCAGTTGTTGCCAGACCTTCCACCAGTCCCAACTGGATGTAGGAAAACCGTGGATCAGTAGAATTGTGCCTCGGGGTTCTGACCTGGCCGCCTCATCGACATAAAAGATCTTGTGCCCCAACAGCTCGAGCTGCTGTCCGCGCGCTAACCATTCATCCGCCGAGATCATTGACTACTCTCCTCATATCGATCATTAGGCAACATTGCGTGACGATCTAGGGCCGTAAAGAGTACCCCTGCTGCTGCAGTAGAACATGGGTTGTAGTTGCCGAATGCGTCATCTCAACACCGGGCAACAAATCCTCGGCAGCGACATCGCGCATCACCGCATTCTGCCCGCAGTAAAGAACCTGCACGTTGTACTCCTGCAAAATACCTAAGAGTTCCCTATTCGGGTTAACACCACCGTACGCAGCGTCGTTTAACAGGTCGCGATGCGCATCCCCGTGAACCACTAGCGCGATTTCAACGTTCTCTGGTGAAATACCGTTCGCGTGCTGCAGATTCAAAAAGCCGGCAGCAATTTGGAAAATGCTGTTTACCTCGCCCGTAACACCCCCATCCACAACGTCCATCGCCACCTTGAATCGCGTATCCGCCGGCAAAGGTTTTGCTGCGGGTACATCCGCGAACCGGCCGTAGTCCTTAATCAAACCGCCGCTATGGAAATCTTCAGGACCCGCGACAGCACCCTGAGAAAAAACCAACGCCGTAGAAATCACTGCCAACCATCTTTTCATTGCAATCACCTTCTTCATTTTATGACTGAGTCTTTGCGCGCTTGAGAACAGGTCACGGCTACCGTTGTGGAGAGCATCCTGATCGGAGTCTAAAAATCGCCGCTCACTTGTAACGAAATAATGCGCGCCTGGCTCTGCTCACGAACCTCGCGAAATGCCAGGGGAGAGGTACTACGATCCCCGGCGAAGACTCGACGATCTCGATCCTCTCCATCACGAAACACGTCCTCGACCGACAGCCGTATGCGCAGCCCGGCAATGGCGCGGGTTTCTACAAACACGTCCATATCAGCCCGCTGTCCCTGAATATCAATCTCGTCGAGCCCGTACAACGGAAAGCTGTCCCGAGAGAACATCAACACGCCCCAAGCTAAGCGTTGGGCCACCAGATCCTGACGGATAGAGATTCTCCCCGTCCACTGGCGCTCATCGGAAAGCGCGCGTATCGCACCGGTGAGGGGATCGTCGACTCGAGAAGTCTGCCATTCGGCTGCCGCGTCTATTCGCCCATTCTTGAGGCCTATGGCATCCAGAGGCAGCGTTAACTCTCCCGAGATTCCAGCTCGGGTAGCCGAGCCAATATTGCCCGGCACTTCCAAGCGCCCCGACAATGGCAATAGGTCGTTTACATCATCGATCCAGTCATGAAAGAGCGTAACCGTGCCAATACCAAAATCATCACCGCGTATCTCGTAGGTCAGATCCATAGTCATGGTGGTCTCAGGAGACAGATTAGGATTACCCAATGCAAGCTCTGCGTCCCCAAGATCAGCTCCGCTAACGAAGTCCTCAAAGTCCAGCTGGCCGACCTCGCGCAGGGCTCTTACCCGCCACTGAGAGTTGTCATCGGGGGAGTAGCTTAAATTTAGGCTAGGTTTCCAGAAGAAAAACGAGCGATCCTCAGTGAAGCCACCGACCTGCGTGATTGTTGACGTTTCTGCGCTCAAACTGGCGTCGATAGAAAGAGCGCCCCACTGAAAAGAATCCGATACCAGAAGATCAAAACGCTCTTCCTCGACGGTCGTTTTAGCGCCGGGCACCGGTTGGGGCGTCAGCTGCCCGTCCTCTAAAGCACTAAAACCGAAGTCGCTCTCCAGGCTGTTGTTCGAGGCTTCGAAGTTGATCTCGATGGCATGCCCTTCGAAGCCAACATAATCGAGCTCCACACGCCCGATGAGCTCCTCTCCAAGGCTCTTGGCCCGGGTAGTCACTTCAGTAGTCCCCGGTTGGTCGAGAGGCCCGCGAACTAGAGAGCCGGAACGGGTAATGTCTTCGTCTCGGAACAGAGCGATGACCTTACCGCGCCAGTCGGCAGCGAGGGCGCGTTCTATGTCAAAGCCAAACTCATCTCGGATAAAACGATCGCTATCACCCTGAAACAACAAAAAGGGCGCGCTCGCGTCTGTGGGATAACGACGGGAGCTCTCACCGCCCTCAGAGATGAAGTAGCTCTTTGCAAGATTTACCGAAAACTGGGTCTCGCCCCGACGCGTGCTGGCATTGACCGTAGCACTGTAGTCTTTGCCGTCCTCATCCGAGAGTTCAAAGCGTTGCTCAATCGGTAGCGTATCTGGCCCCAAGACTCGCTCCCTGCGAGCGACCAGACTCTGAAATTCGCGCCCCTTGAGTCCCACAGTTACCTGACTCTCTCCAAGACCTGTGCTGTAACTCAACTCACCAAAGGGATAGACGTTATCGTCAGGCTGATAGGTTCGCGCTCCAGCGCTCCACGCGCCAGATGCGGAATCTCCGCTACGGATGATGTTGGCAATCACGTTCTGTCCGCGGAGATCGAAGCCGGCAACCTGACCGCGAATCACGTCGATTCTTTCAATGTCTGTGGCGGGAATTCGCCCTAGAATATCGGAGGGAGTTTCGCTTTTGGCAGATACTCGTGCGCCGTTAATGACGATATTGCCCGCGGCCCCACCAAAACCTCGGGTGTCGTTATCGCCATCATCAAGCGCAAATCCGGGTAAGTTGTTCACCATGTCCAGCGCGGTTACGGGGGCATAGCGAGTGAAAAATTCAGCGGGATAGCTAAGGGTACACGCACCCTCCTCGCAGCTTTGCTCGGGCTGGGCGCTAACAGGAAATGAGAAGCCTAAATACAAAGACAGCGCGGCGCCCATTAGCACCGCGCGAGAAGAAAGTTCCATGCGAAGGGTCTTAAGACCTGGTTAATGTTGTCAGCGGGTAGTTTAATACCTCCAGCTGCTGACATCAGCCCCTGAGGGGGCACTTTCTTCTATCCGCTTCAGTATTTTCGGCACATACATCCAGTTGTAGCGTAAGCGGGAGAGATGGTTGCCGTTTTCCTGATCTCCGTTCCAGCAGTGCTCTGCGCGGTCGCCATAATCGACCTCACCGGCGTAGTAGGGGTCAGTGGTGTTCTCCAGAAACTCTTCGACTAAGTACACGGCGTTATTGAGGTAGTAGTTATCCATGTCACCCGTGTAGATATGTAGCTTGCCTTCAAGCTTGGGGCCGAGGGTCGCCCAATCTCGTTGCAGAATGTAGCTCAAGTCAAAATTCTCTTTCCAGTAGGCGGCGATCTCGGGATCAATCTCACCGGTCTCGGGATCCCACAGATCAGCAGGGTAGCCATCATCAGCCATGGGCGAGAAAGTCGCTTCCCAGATATCGAACTGTTGCCCTGAGCGATTGCGATCACCTAGCACGCGCTCCAGATCGTTCTGATCCTTAATACTGGACGACACATTACCGAGATAGTCTCGTCTACCAGGACGGGTGATGCTCTGAAAATCACTGGGATAGAAGTAGGCATTCTCATCTTCATAAATGTTCATGGTGAGATAAGCGCGAAAATCGATAGGGTCGGGGCAAGCAACAAAAGCACCATTAAACTCATCGGGATAAAACATTTGCGTCGCCATCGCCTCCCAACCGCCGGTGGAGCCACCGTAGGTAAAGCGCGCCCAGCCCTCACCAAGGCCTCGGAACTGCTCCTCGATGAAGGGGATGAGTTCATAGTTAATCGCATCACCATAAGGGCCCTGACTTTCGGAGTTCACCGCGTAAGAGTCGTCGTAATAGGGCGTGGGGTGCTGAATCTCGATGGCCAGAAAGCGCGGAAAGTCATCAGCAATCCAGCGCAAATAATTATTGTGTGCTTCCTGCTGCTGGATGATGTTATAGCCATCCATAGAAAACCGCTCGCTGTAAACCGGCTCCAGGTCAGCCTCCGGGGGCTCCGGGCGAAAAGCTCCAAAGTCACTGGGAAAATGTCCGTGAAAAACCATTAGCGGGTAGCGAGCTTCGGGGTGCGCGTCGAAGCCTTTTGGGAGCAGCACGTGCGCACCCAGGTAGACATCCTCGCCCCAGAACTCCGACAACAACTCACTCTTCATACGCACATGCTTAATGAACTCGGTGTCCGGGGCAGGTTCAATCTCCGCAATCTGCCGGTCAAGCAGAATCTCGTACTGACCATCCGCTGTGATATCCATGGCCGCAGGCTCGGAGTAGTAATTGCCAGGCTTGCGGTTCCATTGCTGCCCCTCGCCTTGATCCGGGGGCAGGGTTACCGTTTTACCATTGCTCAAAGTGAAGTCTTTGTAGCGGTTGAGCAGCGCCTGTACGAAGTAACGACCGGGAGGTAGATCGGCAAGCGTGTTTATGGGGAATCCAATATGCGCCGCGTCTATGAGCATCTCGGCTCCCGCAGACCAGTCGGCAACATTGCGGCCGTAGATCAGCTGGGTATCCAGAGAGTTATCCACCAAAAAGCGTGGTTCGTCGCGGTCCGTATTGGATAACAAAAGCAGTAAGCGGCCATCCTGTGGCGCTGTACCTAAAGACTCGTCAAAACGAATGGTAAAAGCCGGACCGGTCGCGGCATCTGCTGCCAGCGTAGCTGTCGGCGCGGGCGCTTCATTGCAGCCTGCTAGAGCGGCCACCAGCGCGGTAGACGCTAGGGCTTTGAACGTTAGTTTCATGTATCTTCATCCCGAAACTTTAAGATGCTCACGACAATACCACAGTGCTTTCGGAACTCTTGGGGTGATGAAGGGTGGCGTGTGCATCTGCGGAGCATCAACATCGATGCTGAACTCGCACATACAATAGAAATACGAGACAACTAGTTTGGGAGCTGAGCCATTGAGTACAGAAAGTAGCGCGAATTTTGATGAAGTCATTTTGGGCAGGCGTAGTATTCGCGGCTTTAAACCCGACCCTGTTCCGAAGTCGGTAGTAGAAGATATCGTGTCGCTAGCGATACGTGCGCCGTCGTCCTATAACTCTCAACCGTGGCACATTCACATCGCTACCGGCGACACACTGGACGCAATTCGTCGTGACAGTACCGAGCGCACCGCATCCGGCACACCACCCTCCTTCGAACGCATGGAGTCCGGCGTTTACGAAGGTGATCACCGAAAGCGCCAGATTGAAGTCGCAGTACAGCTGTTCGAAGCGATGGGTATCGTTCGTGATGATAAAGCCGGGCGCGACGGATGGACTATGCGCGGATTTCGAATCTTCGATGCGCCACTGCTCATGGTCGTGACTTACGACAAACGCTTACAGGGAGGCGATATCGCGCCCTTCGATTGCGGAGCCCTCAGCAACATGCTGGTGAATGCCGCATGGTCGCGAGGCATTGGATCGGTCATCAATAGCCAGGGGGTGATGCACTCACCGGTCATCCGTGAGCACTTAGACGTCCCTGAGGATCAGGTCATCTTGATCAGTATTGCGATGGGTTATCCCGATGAGGATTTTCCAGCGAATGCCGTGGTCTCCAAGCGGCGTTCGGTAAGCGATGTTGCGCGTTTTATCGGTTTTGACTAAGTACGCAGAGCGGAAAGCTCCGGTCATGGCTCTTTGATTATTGGCTTTTGGTTATTGGCTATCAGTCCGAAGTCAAACGAACATTGAGATCGCCAGCCTGCAACTTGCCCCGCAACTGGCAGCTTCCGGTGCCTTCTTCCCAGAGAACCTCGGAGCCCACGAGCAGCTTCCGCTCATCAAACACCTCGCCGTCGGGAATTCGCAGGCTGGCGTCTCCGATGTTCGCATCCAGCTTGACCCTGGCAACGCTCGATGCGGGAGCACTGATGCTTACATCACCCGCCCCGGCTTTAACGTTAAGACAGCCGCTTGCAGCATCGATTTTGAGATCCCCTGCGTCCATCTCAATGTCGAGTTGCTCGACGGCGGGGACTTGAATAAGGAAACGCAGATCAGCGTGGCGCGTGGTGTAAGCAGAAGATGGTTTAAAAGATAGCGTAGACGTTGTGCCTTGCAGGGCGTGAACAATGCCCGCCTCGGCAGCCTTCTCTCGACAGGTATCGCTCTGTGAGTTGCAGAAAAATCGCGCGGTGGCGTGCAGCTCATCATCCATAGACGGCTCAATCGTAAAGTCACCAGCGGGTAAAAGCAGCACCAGCTCACGACCAACCTTTGTATCCAGACTTGCGGCAGGTGTGATCTCGACATCGCGAACGCCGCTGGACACACAAGCGGTCAAAGGCAAGAGGATGATAGGGGTCAGTAGCAGACGTCGCATGTTAACTGTGCCTTAGGATCAAAACCCTGAGTCTACCGCAGCGCGTCGGAGTGCCGACACATCTGGACGCTGCGGACACTCGCTTCGTCGTATCGTTTGAGGAAATTGTGTTACTGAGCGTCCAACGCCATCACCGTGTGGAACAACACAGTGGCACCGTTCGCCATGTCCTCGGGCGATGTGTATTCGTAGGGCGAGTGGCTGATCCCGCCCTTACTCGGCACAAAAATCATGCCTGTGGGGGTGATCTTGGCGAGGTCCTGAGCATCATGCCCGGCACCGGAGGGCATGCGCTGGTAGCTGTAACCCAAGGACTCTGCGGCTTCGGCGATAAGATCACGGATGCCTGTATCCGTTAGCGCAGGGGGTGAGGCTACGTCCAGCTCGTTAAAGCTGATAGATACCTCTGATGCCTTTGCGATGTCCTGCGCCTGCGTTTCTACCAGATCAAACACCTGCTGCATTTTGTCGCCATCTAGGTCGCGAATTTCAAGGCTCATAATGACTTTACCCGGAACAACATTAGGTGCTCCCGGAAATGCCTCAATGCGTCCCACAGTAGCTACCTGACGGCCTTCTAACTCTGTCGCCGTCGTGTTGATCGCGATAGCCAACTTAGATGCGGCCACCAAGGCGTCATTACGTTGAGGCATAGGCGTTGTGCCCCCATGATTAGCAACACCCTCAACCGTGACGTCCCACCAACGAATCCCAACAATGCCTTGGACAACGCCGATTTGTAACTCCTTCTGCTCGAGAATACCGCCCTGCTCGATATGCAGCTCGAGGAATGCCGTCAGCGATTCAGGCGGCCTCGCAGCTTCCTCGATGCGCTCGGCGTCGCCCCCTACACGAGCGAGCCCTTCGCGAATGGTAAAACCACTATTAGAGACAACGTCCAAGGCGTCCTCAGTCAGTTTGCCAATCATGGCTCGGCTACCAACCAGGCCGCCCTCCTCGTCGGTAAAGCTGACGACCTCTAAGGGATGTTCGGTGGTTATCCCCGCTTGATTGAGCAGCTCTACAACCTCAAGGGCCCCCACTACGCCCACTTGTCCATCGTAGTTGCCGCCACCGGGAACCGAATCAATATGCGAGCCGAACAATATCGGTGGCAGAGCTTCGTTGTTTCCTACACGACGGCCAACAATATTACCGGCCAAATCGGTGCTTACCGTTAATCCAAGAGAGACCATTTGTTCCTTGAGCCAAGCCCGCCCCTCTAAATCGGCGTCGCTAAAGGCGACGCGACTCACGCCTCCCTCGGGATTCGCACCAAACTGCCCGAGCGCCTCGATCCGCGATTGCATGCGGTCAGGGTCGGCGCGAAGCATGTCTTCAGCGATAGCCGCCGTAGTCATAAGAGACCCAAGAATCAGAGCTGCTCCACAGCGTGGGAGTGCGCAGGCAAGAACAAATCTTTTCATTATTGGTTTCTCTAAGGCGTGAATGACGCTGGGCAGAGCCTGAGGGCGAGCTTAATCTGTCGGCGTAGTCTCTGGCTCAATACCGGTGTAATAACTTTCATCTAGCGGCGGGTAGTTCAAAATCGCGCGTTCTTCGTTCACACGCTCCAAGTTTGCCCGACGAAGCGCAGCAAAGCGTGGATGCAACTGCAAATCCTTGTACACACGATCCCTGAACACAAAAACGTCTAAAGGGTGTCCCTTACTAAAAGCCGACTCCAAAAAGTCGATGCTTTTTTCGTCATCACCGACAATCGCCCAATAGGCAGCGTCATCACGATCACGACCGGGCGACACGTCGCCCCCTGCACGGAACATATCGATAGTAAAACGCCAGCGCTGCATGGCATCCTCATACTCGGCAGTGTTACCAACCGCACGCAATGCCAGCGCTAGTTGCCCATAGGGCGGGGGGTTTACGCTCACCGAGGGGCGCAGCTTGGTCGCATAGGTCTCCAGGCTACCGTCGAAGGCCGCTGCAAAGTGCGCGGCAAGCTCTTCATCAGCTTCGGCTTGCGAAAGTGCTCGTATCAATACCGTATGCGCCGCATAGTACTCAGGGAAGTCGGCCACGGCCTTGCGGGCCTTATTCAATGCACCCGCCAGATCGCCCTCAGACTCCATGCCATAAGGTTCGAATAGCGGCTGAAGCTTATGCGGCCCCTTGTACTCAGCATCAATACCCAAATCATAATAGCTGCTACGCAATTCGCCTGAGGTCCGGGCATCGAGCTTGTCCAGCGGCAGGGTCTCTTGCAGCAGAATACTTTCCGCGGGCTGATTGTCGAGCATAAGAAGCCCCGAACGAATCCGTATGCTCTCAAACTCGCCGGGATTGGCGCGGATATAACGCTCGCCGACCCGCTTTGCAGTTTCAAAATCGCCAATTCGGTAGTTATAAAGAATCGTGTTTGTAACACCCGGTGGGTACAGCGGATCGATATCCACCAAGGTTTTGAGCTGGTCAGCTACATCCCGCAAGCGGCCATTAAAGGCCAGGGCCAGAGCCAGCCAGTTGCGGGCATCCAAAGAATTAGGGTTCAGTTCCAGCGCGCGGCGCAGGCTGGAGACGGCAAAATCCGGTCGACCAATATCCGCGTTAATGAGGCCCTGTATTGCGAAGCCATCCGCAAGCTTCGGATCAAGTGCCAACGCCTTATCCACGTCAGCACGCGCCAGCGTAAGCGCCTCCTGAGCGGGAATACTGCCGTAGGAGCCGGGCCGATCCGAGAGCAATGTGTAGGCTTTAGCGCGGGACGCGTATGCCGGCGCGTAGGTCGGGTCAATCTCGATAGCGCGATTGAGCAGCTCCAAAGCCCGCTGCATACCAGACGCATCCCGGCTCGCGATCAGGTCCCGGGCCTGTAAAAATAGATTAAAGGCACTAATGTCCGTACGTGCTGCAGGAGCAATCGCCGGCGCAGCATCGGCCATGAGCTCATCGGTGAGTGCCACCAAAATCTGCTGGGCGATGTCGTCTTGCACCGCAAAGATATCGCTAAGATCCCGGTCGTAGGTTTGGGACCACAAATGAAAGCCATCGCTCACCTGAATCAGCTGCGCCGTCACGCGGACTTTGTCGCCCTGGCTACGCACGGAGCCTTCAAGGATGTGCGCCACATTGAGCACCTGACCAATCTCGCGAAGATCCTCGTTACGCCCCTTAAAAGCAAAGGATGAGGTGCGTCCGGCGACCTTCATGCCGTCAACTTGGGCCAACACGTTCAGAAGCTCCTCCGAAATACCATCGGCGAAGTACTCCTGGTCGCCATCGGGGGATAGATCTGCAAAAGGCAGCACCGCTATCGACGCATCTTTGACCGGCGGGGTGGCGTCACTCACCAGTTGTTCGTCAACTTGCAACGCAGTATCAGCTGCCGCGGTGTCTCCAGTGTCTGTTTGTCGCTCAGGCAAAAAACGTGGTGCAAGCAATGCTCCAGCAAACATCAAGAAGGAGATCAACAGCGCGATATCAAGCTTGGAAGCCGTCTGGGTGGTAATACTCTCTTCTTTGTCGACAGCAGAGGTGCGCTGGATACCTTCCGGCGTAAGCTCAAAAGCCCAGGCAAATATAAGAACAATGGGGAAAACGAGGACCAAGAATGACAGGACAACAGCATCAAACCATGCGGGCAGTGCGATGGCCTCTTCAACCGTAGCTGCCACCTGCACAATCACCCAGCTAACAACAACGTATAAGCCCGCTACACGAAAGACATTACGCCGCTTGAGTTCGCCGAAAAAACTCACACACTAGACCTGCCGAAAAAGGATGCGCTGACCATAGCGCATTCGGCGAGCCCACACTAGAGATATGGGCCCCACCAGCAGTCTCAGTCCTTACTTTTAGCGCGTCACTTCAGGTAGTGATCAAACCATGCCACCCAACGCTCCAGTCTGTCTTTTTGAAAACTCGGCCGCCGAATTCCATGATGCTCATCGGGATACACCACCAGCTGGGTCTCTTTACCGAGACGTTTCATAGCAAGGTACATTTGTTCGGAGTTGATAATGGGGACGTTCCAATCCACCGCACCACCCATCCATTGGGTAGGCGTAGTGATGTCCTCAACCTTCCAGAAGGGCGATAGTGCATCCCAGCGCTCGCGGTTTTCCCAGGGCAGCCCGAACTCAAGCTCATACATGAGCTGATACTGATCGTGGCCGTAGTTCGCAGGCACTAGGCCTAAACTCGCACCGGAAGAAGCCGCTTTAAAACGCGTGCTCTGAGTAATTACGTAATTGGTAAGGATGCCACCGTAAGACCAGCCTCCAACACCCAGACGCTCGGGGTCCACAATGCCCATTTCGATGCCGTGATCTACGGCCGCTAAGACGTCCTGCACATCCTTTTCACCCCAAGCCGCAACGGTACCTTTGGCGAAGGCCTCGCCATAGCCTACTGAACCTCGCGGATTAGGCATGATCACTACATAACCGTTCGCAGCAAACAAGTGCGCGTTGTCCCGGAAGCTATAGCTGAACTGCGCAGCCGGGCCACCATGGAGCCAGAGGATTGTCGGGTAAAGCTTGCCAGCTTCAAAATCTGGCGGCCGAACAAAAAACGCTTCGACAGTTGTGCCATCTGCACTTCTAAATGCCTGCTTTTCTACGTTGGCCGGCATAACCTCATCGAACACTCCACCATTAACGTCTGTCAGACTAGTGATCACGCCATCGTCGTAGGCGTAGATTTCTGAGGGCCGGTTCGCCTGCTCCACCCTGACCACGGTGCGACCGGCAGCCACTTCGATATCTCGAACGGTGACCGGACCATCAAGCTCTCGCTTCAGACCCGTTCCATTGCTGGCAACAGAAGCGAAGTGCACCTGCCCGCTGTCTTCCAGACGAAACAGAATGCGCTTACCATCGGCGCTATATTGTGGATCTGATACGTTACGATCCAAATCAGCCGTGAGTAAGCGACGTTCATATTTGTCCGCGGGTGTAACCGCCAAATACTGCGTGGGAGTTAGCGCAGAACCACCGACATCAGGTCCTGTCGTCGTCACATAAGCGATCCTTTTGCCATCAGGGCTCCACGTAGGAGACCGCTCCCTGCCCTCGCTATCAGTCACCTTGGACATTTTTGGCTCATCACCCGCCAAATCTACACGCCAGATATTTGAGCCGTAATGAAGATCTGGCTCCTCAGAGCGATCACTCACAAAAGCTATGGACTGACCATCAGGACTCCATACCGGATCTTCATCCTCATAATCCCCGAAAGTCACTTGCACCGGCGCATCCTCGCCCGGCGTGTAGGTATATATGTGGGTACGACGACGGTCCAGGTAACCGGCGTAATCGCGTTTGAACTGAATGCGATCGATTACGTGAGGCTTAGGACGATCGTCATCCTCCGTATCTTCGGTCATTTCTTCCGGCGTCATGTCCTCGATCTCAAGCAGTAGTCGGCTGCCATCGGGAGACCATGCATAGCCGCTGACACCCTGCTTAACATCGGTAATCTGCACTGCATCACCACCTAGTCGGTTCAGTCGCCAAACCTGCGTTTTGGCGTCTTCACCACGGCTGGCGGTAAAGCTCAGATACTTGTTGTCGGGGGTCCAGCGTGGGCGCCGCGCAGAGCTCTCTGGCGACGTCATCGGGATAGCTTCACCACCATCTATGGAAACCATCCAAATTTGTGTTCTGGACTTGTCTTCCTCAAGGTCTTTTTCAGTAACCGTATAGGCGACCCACCGGCCATCAGGACTGATCTGGTGATCACCAACCGACTTAATCGCCATGATGTCATCGATAGTAAGCGGATGCTGACCATCCGCCTGAGCGTGGAGATTCGGCACCAAACTACACACAGACAACAGAGAAAACTGCAATACAACGCGGATAGCGCGCATAAACACGACCTCGAAAATGAAGACTAGGGATTAGCAGAAATCATAGCAGCAGATTTTCCCTTGTCTAATCGCAGACCATCTTCTCCTGCCTAGGCTATGATTATGCGGCGCTACTACCTATCGCCGGAGAATCTCATGCGAATGCTCGCTCTCGCCTTATTACTCATGTGCGGAAATTTGTTCGCCCAAACGCTCCCGGGCTTCCGAGAAGAAACTACCGTGCTGTCTCCGGAAGTTGAGACTCGTCGGCAATTACTACAAGTATCGCTAGGGCGCGCGCCCGCCGATCTGTTGATTCGCAACGTTACGCTGCTCAACGTTTTTACGGGGAACTGGGAGTCGGCGCAGGACATTGCCATTTCTGGAGATCGCATCGCTTGGGTGGGGAATAGCGGCAACTTCACCGGCAAAGCGCTAGCCATTCGCGATGCCAGCGACCTTTGGGCCGTACCCGGCTTTGGTGAATCGCACAAACACATCGAGAGCAGCTACCTCACACCCGAATACGAAGCGGAGCTGGTGATTCCCTTTGGCAGCACGTGGACCGTCGAAGGCTCCCACGAAATTTCTAACGTGGTGGGCAATAACAACGTGAACTTCTGGCTCTACGCCGAAGACGCCGGAAGCCCGCTAAAAATCTTCCCTGCCGTGGGATCTGCCACACCGCCCACCGTCTATGAATCTGGTGGAGGCTATTACGGCCATGACGAAATGAAAGCCTTTATGGAGCGGGACCTTCGCGTCGTTGGTCTTGGCGAGGTTATGGATTGGACATCGGTTAGCGAGTTAGACGCTCCGGGTCACGAACGTATCTGGGGAATGATGCAGGCCACGCGGCAGAACCGCGGAGTCATTGAAGGTCACGGAGCGGGCCTTGTCACATCAGCCGAGATCAACGCATTTGCTGCGGCGGGACTATCTTCTGATCACGAAGTTCGACTACCCGAAGAAGGGCTGGAAAAACTACGACGAGGTGTCTTCCTGGAAGTGAAAGTCCGCGCCATGCGAGATCTATTCCCTTACCTCATAAAGGAAGGAGTTAGCGACTGGAGCAATGTGTCGGTCACTACCGATGATCGCGACGTGCACACAACGACTCAGCTTGGCTCCATGGATTACAACATTCGCTCAGCGATCAAAGCGGGCATACCCACAACCATCGCTTACCAAATGGGCAGCTACAACACTGCCAGACATTTTAATATCGATGATCGAGTAGGCAGTATCGCCCCCGGTCGCTTCGCAGACATAGTGCTGCTGACCGACCCCGATACCGTGGCCGTAGAGTCGGTCTACGCCAGCGGAAGACTCGCGGCGCAAAACGGCAAGTACCTGCTGGATGTACCCAAGATCGATTACCCAGCGTGGGCAACCAATACAATGAACGTGGGGCGCACACTTACAGCCTCAGACTTCGTCATGACGGCGCCCAAAGGTCGGGAGACTATGGATATTGCGGTGTTGGAGCCGTTTTACTTTAAACCGGAGCTCCCCAAGGACACCCTGGCAGTAACCGAAGGCGAGCTCCGCGCGGATCCGTCTCGCGGCATCAGCAAAGTCGCCGTGATCGACCGTTACCACGGAGACGCTGCGCTATCGACAATGTTCTGGCGCAACGTCGGTCCTCTTTCACCAAACTCCGCCCTTGCCAGCTCTCAGTCCCATGATCTACACAACATCTGGGTACTAGGTAACGATGACAAAGCCATGGCTCTGGCGGCAAATACCGTTGCACAAATGCAGGGGGGCTGGGCGCTCGTCCATAACGGAGAGGTGGTCGCAACGGTACGCCTGGAAGTTGCCGGGCTGGTCTCGCAGCGTTCCGTTACTGAAGTGGGCGCCGAGGTAGAGGCGCTATTCAATGCAGCGGATCAGATGGATTGGATTGGTAACCCCGGTCTACCCGAGCGGATGCGCTTCGCATTTTTAACCGCGTCGCCGTGGAAATGGCAGCTTGTGGCTCCTTATGCGGGTAATCCAGGCGGCCTGGTCAACATCACCACCGGTGAGACCCATCCCGTAGCTTGGTAATGCGAACGGGGCTGCTTTTAGCGCTTCTCCTGGTCGCGGTCAGCGCGCATTCGCATCTTCTTAATATGTCCAGATCCACCGTTTCGGTGCATTCTGACGGCAGAGTCACTGTGGATCTGACGCTCGACTTACTAGCGACCGCCGGCAGTCGAGAGGAATACTGGTTGTGGAGCCAGCAAGACGATCCTCTTAGCGATGGCTCGATCGAACGGGCACTCTCGCCGCTCCCCAACGCCATCGCTCTTACCGCAAACGGTGCGGGGGTCTCTCTTAGAATCGAAGAGGTGAACCTTCCAGAGGCAAGCCGCGAAGAGTTCCTTGATCCTCTGGCTTGGCCGCGCTCTGAGATTCGACTCACGGGAACACTCCCCAAATCATCAGACACCACTGAGCCCCTGACGCTGCAGGTTAGCTATCTGGACAGCTTTATATTTGAAGAACCCATCGCCAACACCCTCAGAGCCGAAGCAAATGGGCGCAAGCAAACCCGCTGGTTAGTTACCGGACAGCGATCTCCTGCATTTTTGATCGCCGCCGAATCCCAGCAGGACCAGCCTCCGGTTGTCGAGACATCAAAGACTGGTTCATCTGAAGCGCGAGCCGTTTTCGCAGATCTACTGTTGGCCGGGTTCCGGCACATTTTCCCGGACGGAATCGATCATCTATTGTTTGTGGCTGCACTGTTTTTTGGATCCGCCTCTCTTGCGGGACTAGTCGGCATCGTCACCTTGTTTACGATTGCACACTCGCTGAGTCTCGGCTTGACGGCCCTGGGTTGGATTAGCGCGCCAGCGTCCATCGTTGAGCCACTCATCCTGCTAAGCATTGTTTGGATAGCCATAGCCAATTTGGCGGGAGGCACGGGAACTCATACACGCTACCCTCTGGTCTTGGTCTTTGGTTTGATACACGGGCTTGGGTTTGCCGCCGCACTTCGGGAAATAGGCTTACCCGCTGATTTTCTTATCGCGGGTTTATTGGCATTCAACCTGGGAGTAGAAGCAGCACAGCTCGCCTTTCTATTTTGTTTGAGTGCTATCTCGCTGCTATTTTTACGCTGGTTTCCCGAAACAGTCCCATGGAAACGCGGCGGCTCGGTGCTGATAATTGTTCTCACTTCTGCCATCGCGGGATTGCGCTTCTTTTAAGTAATCATCGCATTGCTTTTAAATGAGCGGCAGTCATCCTAGACTAGCCGTCTAACTAACAATAAGGCGTAACTCAACATGCCCGTATTTAGCTCTCAAGATCTTAGCTCCCTGCCCTCCTCGCCATCGACAGCGCAGTACGTATCACGCAAGCCCAAAGTCACATCATCGGCGATCGCACGATCAAGCGTTTTTTTGCTCCCCCTACTCGTGCTTGGTGGCTGCAACAACCAAAGTGAACCTGCAGCAGTCGTGCCGGCTGAAGCACCCCAAGAGAGCTTTGCTGATGTCACTACCCAGCGAATCATTGATACCCGGGCAAGTGACGAGTGGCTCACCTATGGCGGCAGTTATGACGAGCAGCGACATTCATCACTGACCGACATTAATCGCGAGAGCGTTGCGGACTTAGGCGTCGCCTGGACCTACGAACTTAAAACCAATCGCGGCGTTGAAGCGACCCCTATCGTGGTCGATGGGGTCATGTATGTGACCTCCGCCTGGTCCTTTGTTTACGCCTTGGACGCAGAAACCGGAGAAGAGCTTTGGACCTATGATCCCGAGGTCGATAAGGCGGTGGGTGTCAATGCCTGCTGTGACGTGGTGAACCGTGGTGTCGCCGTCTACGAAGGGCAGGTCTTTGTCGGCATAATCGACGGGCGTCTTGAAGCGCTGGATGCAAAAACCGGCGAGCGCAATTGGAGCATCGTCACTGTCGATCAGTCCAAGCCCTACACGATCACGGGAGCCCCGCGTGTTGTGGACGGTAAAGTTCTGATCGGTAATGGCGGCGCCGAGATGGGCGTGCGGGGTTACCTGAGTGCTTACGATGCTAAATCCGGCGAGAAAATCTGGCGCTTCTACACCGTACCAAACCCCAATAAAGAGCCGGATAACGAAATCTCGGACGAGGTGTTTGCCAAGTTTGCCAATGACAGCTGGGGAGACGAAGGTCACTGGGTAAGCGATGGTGGCGGCGGCACTGTGTGGGACTCCATCGTTTATGACGAGGTCAACGATCAGATCATCTTTGGTGTGGGCAACGGCTCGCCCTGGAACCGCGACTTCCGCGATCCCTCTGGGGGCGACAACTTGTTCCTGTCATCGATTGTTGCTGTCGATGCAGAGACCGGCCGTTACCGCTGGCACTTTCAAACCACCCCGGGCGACAACTGGGATTACACCGCAACGCAATCAATCATTCTGGCCGACTTACCCTTGGGTGATGACGGCGCCGATCTGCGCGTGGCCATGCAGGCGCCGAAGAACGGCTTCTTTTATGTCGTTAACGCCGAAACCGGACAGTTCATTTCTGGCAGCGCTTTTGGTCCAGTTACCTGGGCAGAGGGACTGACTGAAGCCGGTCGTCCTATCGAAGCTGAAGGTGCGCGCTACGGTGCAGCGCCCGTGGTGCTTCTGCCGGGGCCATTGGGTGCGCACAACTGGCACCCCATGGCTTTTAACCCCACCGAGGATCTGGCCTATATCCCTGCGCAGGAGATTCCTCAGGCCTACGCTGCGGATGCGCGCTACGCGAACAATACCACCGGCTGGAACACCGGCTCTGATTTCGCCGCCTTGGTACCCGCCGAGATCAGATCTACCGATATTAAAGCGGCCAGGAGTACACTCAAGGGGCGCCTCATTGCGTGGGATCCTAAAACACAACAGCCCCGATGGAGCGTAGAGCACCCCAATGCCTGGAACGGTGGCGTACTGTCTACAGCGGGAGGACTGGTCTTTCAGGCACGCCTGGACGGAGAATTCTTTGCCTACGACGCGGCAACGGGTGAGGAACTCTGGTCCTACAACCTGCAATCGGGCGCCAACGCCGGGCCCGGCACCTACTCCATCGATGACACGCAGTATCTGGCAATCACTACCGGATGGGGCTCGGCCTTTGGACTGGCCGCTGGCTACGCCTTTGACGATGCAGTCACAACCAAACTCGGCAAAGTCGTCGTCTTCAAGCTCGGAGGCACAGGCGAAATACCAGTACCCGATCTCCCTGTCGTTAACCGCATGACCACAGCTGCTGCTTTCGGCGATGAGGAAACCATCAACGAAGGATTGGTACATTACTCGCGCAATTGCCTTGTTTGCCACGGCCCCTTCGCTATCGGCTCCGGGGTTTTGCCTGATTTGCGCTGGTCACCCATCACTGCGAATGCCGAAGCCTGGAAGAGCGTGGTGTATGACGGGATCCTAGCCCAGAACGGCATGGTGTCTTTTGCAGACCATCTTAGCGAAGAAGAGATTGAATCGATTCGCGCCTATGTCATCTTGCAAGCGCGCAATGATATGGCGGAGCGTGAGGTCGCAACTGCGACCGAATAAGACAGCTACCGACTATTACTTTGCCGCGAGGGCAACATGAACAACCTTGAAATATGCGAGGCGCTTTTTAGTGCCTTTCAAGATGGTGATGAAGAGAAGGTTCGATCCTTGTGCGCGCCGGACCTGCAAGGCTGGCAAAACGATAATCCGCCGATGACTCTCGATAAGTTAGTGAGGTTTTCAATGGCGGTAGTCGATGTTGTCGATAACTTTCGCTATGAAGAGGCCAAACGCTCGGCAACAACCACGGGGTTCGTCGAAGAACACAGCGTTCGTGGAACACTTCCCGATGGTAGCGAGCTGGACATGCGTATCTGTGTGGTTGCGGATGTTCAAAATGGCAAAGTGCAGGAGCTGCGCGAGTATCTTGACGCTAACGCAGCGTCCGGCTTGATAAAAGCATTGTCCTGACTCCAATTCAACGGGTCCGGACTACACTCTGAGGAGCAGTCAGCCATGACCACCCCACAAACACCAATCGATTCCGGTTTCGACAGAAACAGCACAGCCCTTGATGTGATCAGCGGCATCGATCTCTCGGGCAAACTGGCGGTGGTTACCGGCGGTTATTCGGGACTGGGGCTGGAGACAAGCCGCGCTCTGGCCACAGCGGGCGCAAAGGTGCTGGTACCGGCCAGGAGGCCGGAACATGCAAAGGCCGAACTGGCAGCGCTTGAAGATTTGCCCGGCGACATCGAAGTAGACTCGCTTGATTTGGGTGATCTCGAGTCGGTAAAAGCGTTTGCCCAGCGTTTCAACGATAGTGACAGAAGTATCGACATCCTGATCAACAACGCCGCCATCATGGCATGTCCCGAAACCCGTCTTGCCCATGAGCGCGAGGCACAGTTCGCGACAAATCATCTCGGGCATTTTGCCATGACCCTGCTTCTTTACCCTGCACTTAAGGCAAATGGCGGGGCCCGCGTGGTGTCATTGTCGTCCACAGGACACAAACTGTCGCCTATTCGCTGGGACGACCTGATGTTCGAAAAGGATGAATACAACAAATGGGTGGCCTATGGTCAGGCAAAAACTGCGAATAGTCTTTTTGCCGTTGAACTCGATGCTTTGGGTCAGGCTGATGGCGTACGTGCCTTCGCCGTTCACCCCGGTGGCATCATGACACCGCTCCAGCGTCACCTACCTAAAGAAGAAATGATCGCCATGGGATGGATCGATGAAGCCGGAACGGTAAACGCTATCTTCAAGAGCCCCGAACAAGGCGCGGCGACCAGCGCATGGGCCGCTACGGCCCCGGCATTGAATGGTCACGGCGGCGTTTACTGTGAAGACTGCAACATCGCGAGTAATACCGACATCGGCAGCAGTACTGCGCGATACAGCGGGGTGGACCCCCACGGCGTGGATGCCGAGGAAGCACGCAAACTTTGGGCATTGTCGGAGCTACTCACGGGCGTCTCTCTGGCGTGACAAAAAGAGGCCGCTTATCGAGACGCCAGCTCTTGGCTTACGCAGCGGGCGGGGCGGTGCTCTCGGGTTTAAACGGGTGCAATAAGCCCCCTCCTCCCGACAGATACACCCAAGCAGATATCGAACTTCTAGCCAATCAACAGAAGCTCGAAGCGCTGCAAAAAGGTAAAGGACCCTTCGGAGAGCATCGCTATCAAGGCTACCGAGGCCTGGCCACACTCCCCTGGTTTGAATTGGATAGCGAGGAAGAGCTTATTTGTATCGACGACAGCCTTCCGGGAATTGTCGATGTGCATGCGCATCTGGGTATGTCGATACTGTTTAAGCCAACACTTGATCTTCAAGCGACAACACCGAGGGTACGTCACTTATTGGATTGCGACGCCAGCAATCGGGCCTGCGATTTAGACCTGGACATCTACATCAACGGCAATTTCTCGGAAGAAGCCCTCAAGCGCAACGAGCGAGTGCTCACAACTCAGGGTCTGTGGGGGAATGACGTGGTGCGAAGCCACACGATCCCCAATTTAATCGCCGAAATGGACGCCATGCGTGTTCAGCACTCCTTCGTGCTACCCATAAAGCTGGGACTACCCTTTGGCGATGACCTTAGCGAGCAATGGCAGAATGCAATTGCCTTAGCCGGCGCGGGCGATCGTGTCACTACCGGCTGCTCGGTGCACCCCAGAGACGAAGACCGCGTAGAGCAACTTCGCCGATATGCAGAGAAAGGCGCACGCTTGGTGAAGCTCCATCCCACGGTGCAAAAATTCTATCCTGACGACCCCAGTCTAATGCCGCTCTATGAGGAAGCTCAGCGCCTCGGGGTGGTTGTGTTTTTTCATGGGGGTCGCGCTGGCATTGAGCCCGCATCCAGCCAGCCCTTTGCAGTACCCCGTCACTATGCGCGTGTTCTGGAGGACTTCCCGAAGCTGCAGGTGATATTGGGTCACGCAGGTGCCCGGGACAGCGCTGCCATGGTCGACCTGGCGATCAAGCATCAAAACGCCTGGATCGGGATTCACGGTCAGGGCATCACCAGCCTCGACAGTATCATCACAAAAACCGGTGGTGAGCGGCTACTCTTTGGCACGGATTGGCCCTGGTACCACCTTGGGGCGACCTTGGCGAAAGTTTTGATTGCCACGGATACAGCCGAGCGCTCATCTATAAGGGACGCGATTCTTCGAGAAAACGCCGTTACCTTGTTCCCAGAGCTTGCGAGTTAAGAGTCTCCGGCGCAAAAAAAGTTTTTGTCTAAGTTCAGTCCAATTTTCAAAAGACACCGTATGTTCTTTTAGTAAGGCAAAAGCAACCTGCAAAAAGAGGACTCAGGTGATGTTAATAGCGCGTTTATATAATGATGAAAATCAGGCACGAGCCGCAGCGAAGGCACTGGTGGAAGCTGGTTACAGCAGCGACGATGTCGCCGTTATGGAAGGCCCTAAGGCCCGCAATCAGTTCGCAGAGGGGGAAGCAGCTCCCACGTCAAACAGCGGATCGGTGAGCCACGCGGTACGTGTAGGCAGTATGCTGGGCGATCACGCCGACTTTTACATGTCTCGTTTGACCGAAGGACGTACGCTGGTTGTTACCACCCCGCCGTTCATTGCCTCGCGCATGGTCGAAGTGATTCTGGACGAGCACAACCCTCTCCCCGACTCCCATGTTCCCACGCCACCGCCTTTTGTGCCGATCAGCGAACAGTCAACGCCCCTTTCGAACATGCTGGGCTTGCCCGTACTGGTTAACGGTACGCTGTCCGAAGCATTTGGCTTCAGCACGCAGCAGGACGGTCTGAGCCATTTTTCTCGCTGGTTTAAGCCTTTGGCGTCAGATTTCACGTTCTCGTCTTTGGTTGGCTGGAAAATCAAGAGCAGCAGTGCGACGCCCCTTTCTTCTATGCTCAATCTGCCCCTCAAGAGCGACCGAGTCGCGGGCAAGAGCTCTTCTTTTGGTATGCCTTTGCTTTCAAAGAGCGGAACTCCTCTCTCATCAATGCTGGGCCTGAGAGTGCTGTCCAAGCGTAATCATTACCTATACAGCTAAGCGGAAGACAGCCCGCAAAAGAGCCTGAAAAGGTGCACTAGACCCTGGCGGCCGCAATTGGCTCCAGGGTTTTATTTGCATAGAAAACAGATAGTTAGTTCTTAGAAAGTCGCCACAAAGTGCAATACTGATGGCGCTTGAGCAAATGCCTCCGATCCGCGTAGTTAAGCCTTCCTTTATTTGTCAATATGTAAACTAAAGTTTACACTTATATATGACAAATACTCTTGACAATATATGAACGACTTCCTAGGCTGATCTATACGGGAAAAGTTGCCGTTACAGCAATGATCCCGCCATCACTGTGATAGGTAACGGAGTAGCTAACGTGGAAAATGGAGAAAAGGTGTTCCCCACCGGTTTAACCATTAGGGAATCCGAAGAGGTACATAAATACATAATTGATGGCACGCGCGTGTTCTTTGTAATTTCGCTTGTCGCGCACGCCCTCGTTTATACACTAACCCCCTGGTTGGGCTAAGGAGCTAGGCATGAATAACGGAAAACTCTGGACCGTGGTTAACCCCACTGTTGGAATCCCGGCGATGCTTGGCGGCGTGGCCTTGATTGCCTTCACTGTGCATTTTGCGGTGTTGGAAAACACAACCTGGTTCCCAGCCTTCTTCGGCGGCTAACGCCAACGAACAGGGTTTATGCGAACCGCACGGGGCGACAATTGTCGCCCCGACCTGTTTCTGGGTAGACTCAAATAGTGAATCGTCTCGACCGAAAGCTCATCGCCGTATGGTCCTCTTTGGGGACTCGAGCGCTGCCTTTTGCAGACGTTGCAACCCCCGATCTACCTCTCAGTAGACTTCTTCGTCTTTCGCTCTTTCAAGTATCCGTCGGTATGGCGATGGTGCTGCTAGTGGGCACTCTCAATCGCGTCATGATTGTAGAACTCAATGTGCCGGCGTCAATCGTTGGCGTGATGCTGGCGATGCCCCTTGTTTTTGCACCCCTGCGGGCTCTTATTGGTTTTCGCTCGGATAATCACCAAAGCGCCCTTGGCTGGCGCCGCGTGCCTTTTGTTTGGAAAGGCTCGTTGGCACAGTTTGGTGGTTTCTCGATTATGCCTTTCGCGCTGTTGGTCCTCGCGGGAGAGGGAATGTCGGGCAACGTATCGCCTTGGGTAGGACAGATAACCGCAGCGGCCTCTTTTTTGCTGGTGGGAGCAGGTATTCACACAGTGCAAACCGCTGGACTAGCGCTGGCGACCGACCTAACGCCCGAAGAATCTCATCCCAAAGTTGTGGGACTGATGTACGTCATGTTACTCCTCGGCATGATGGTCAGCGCATTAATTTTTGGCACGGTGCTCATGGATTTTAGCCCCGGCCGCTTGGTCCGGGTAATTCAAACCGCCGCCCTGCTAACCCTCGTCCTAAACGTCACTGCTGTGTGGAAACAGGAAGCCAGGAGACCGAACCGAGGCAACGCTGCTCCCGCCCCGGACCCCAGTTTTCGCGATGCCTGGCAACAATTCTGTGAAGGCGAACATACGATTCGTAGGCTGGCCATTGTCGGCATGGGCACTATGGCCTTTGGCATGGCAGACATACTGCTGGAGCCTTTTGGGGGTCACGTGCTCAACCTGTCTGTAAGCTCTACAACCTTACTCACCGCGCTCTTTGCCGTAGGTGGACTAGTGGGCTTCGGCGCAGCGTCAAAGGCTATAAGCGACGGCATGGACCCCTACATTGCCACACGCATCGGCGCCTTTATCGGACTGCCCGCTTTTGCTTTGGTCATTGTCGCCGCTCCCCTTGTGAATCCCTGGCTGTTTGTCGTCGGCAATTTCCTCGTTGGATTTGGAGGCGCACTGTTTGGCCATGGGACACTCACATCCACAATGAACCGAGCTCCTCGTGAGCAAGCGGGACTCGCCTTGGGCGCCTGGGGCGCTGTGCAGGCCACGGCGGCGGGCATTGGCGTGGCACTGAGCGGTATCATTCGCGACGCGGTGAATGCCTTCGAAGCAGGCTCCCTGGCGGCGGGTTCCAGTAGCGCAAGCGCCAGTGGCTACATGACGGTTTACGGCATTGAGATCGCGCTACTTGTGGTAACTCTGTTTCTCATCGCTCCACTCCTGCGAGAGCGATCCTATGAATTAGCTCCCAGCACAACGGAGCCAGCTGTATAGATGGCAGTGTTGGATATCATTGAAGTGCCCGACGAACGATTGCGCGAGCACTCCGAGCGTGTAACCGAGTTCGACGATGCGCTTAGAGGGCAGGTTCGCGATTTGCTCGACACACTCAAACACACCCAAGGCATCGGCCTCTCAGCCCCCCAGGCTGGCATTTTGAAAAGAATCATTTTGGTACACGTACCCGATGATGAATTCGGTGAAAGGCTGTACATCAATCCTGAGATACTCTCCAAATCAAAATCCCGCTATGTTCAGGAAAGCTGCCTCTCGGTGCCCGGTGTCGAAGCTACTGTGGTTCGCTGTACTCGATTGAAGGTTCGCGCGCAGGACGCCAATGGCGAGACCAAAGAGTTCGACGTGGATGGACTCCATGCCGTGTGTGTGCAGCATGAACTGGATCATCTCGATGGCGTACTCTTCACCGACCGGCTCTCATGGTTCAAAAAACTGCGCCTTAGAATGACATCAGGATCCAATACAGGACTATCCCGCGCCGCCTAAGTAAAGCAGACTGGGCATCCGCGTAGTCACGGCCAAAAACCTATGAAGTCATCGTCAGTTGCGGGAAAACCGCTCATCATCGAAGCGTCTCTCAATGGCGCTGCCAGCAAGGAACTCAATCCTGCAGTGCCTTACAGTGACGACGAGATCGTCGCGGATGCCCTGGCATGTATGGAAGCAGGCGCCGCGCTGATCCACAATCACACCGACGAGCCAATCATCGGTGGCACAGGAGAGCTGGACACAGAACGCTACGCACGACCATGGCGTAAACTGCTTGAATTGCGACCCGACGCAATACTGACACCCACAATGCCTGTTGGTCAGGATGGTGTGTCCGTCGAAACTCGCTACAAGCACGTTGAAGAAATGGCCAGCGAAGGGTTGCTTGCCCAAGGTCTAGTGGATCCCGGCACCTTCAATATTTCACTGCTGGATGAAGACGGACTCTTTGCCCCCAGCGAATATCTGTATCGCAATGACATGGCAGATTCGCGTTATTACGTGGAGGCCTGTCGCCGTCACAACATTGGTATGAGCGTATCGATTTTCGAACCCAGCTTTCTAAAGTTTATCCTCGCCTATCACCGCGCGGGCAAACTCCCCCGCGGCAGCATGATCAAGCTGTACTTTGCTGCGGACGAACTACCCTTTGGCATGCCCCCTACGGCGACAAGCCTTGAGGCCTATCTCGGCATGCTCGGCGATTGGGAAGTTCCTTGGCTGGTTTCAAGCTTTGGCGCGGATTGCGCAGGGTGTGGCCTGGCAGAGGCTGCGATCAAAAGAGGTGGTCATGTACAGGTGGGCTTAGAACCCTATGCAGGTGATCGCACGCCGACAAATGTCGAGCTGGTAAAAGAGGTAGTCGACATCGCAGCGAAGTATGACCGGCCCATCGCTACGACCACGGAGGCTGCTGCAATGCTTGATCTTCCGACCTTTCCCGTGAAGTTCACCCAGCACTAACTTTTCTAAGCAAGCGCCCTTACGAGCCTCGCGCCGTAGGGGCTCAGAGCAACAAATCCTGCCACCCCGTTTACTATGAAGAGAATCAGTGACGCCCGTAGTGATGCGGGATGCAGACGCCCCAAGCTTTGAAAATCTGCAATCAGTATTGCCAGACCGAGACCTGCGATACCGAGGGGTATGATCGGACCCATCTCTGTCTGCATAACAATCCGTGAAATCCGCGCCACACCCGGCGTAACAATCGACAGTGATGCAAACAAGACATAGCGTTTATGGTGGCTCCCTTCGCGCCGAAAAACGACGGCTAATGCCAAAAGCACGACGAAGCCCAATACCGACGCAAGATTGAAACAGACCAGTGCTGCAGCGAAGTCCTGAAACGAAACCCCCGATGCTTGGAGAGGATTAACAGCCGCCATATCGGATTCAAAAGTCGCACCCATCGCTAGCTCTCGCTCTACCCAATTGAAGGTCGCCATAAGAGCGGCTATGGCGACTGCCGCGCCGTAGACAGCAAAAAATCGACCTAGGCGCCGATGTAACATCACGTCGTCTTTACGAATCAACAACGCCTGACCGCACACGATGGCAAACCAGCCGGTAAGTAAGGCACCGTGTAAATGCAGGTAAAACGGGAGGGGCTCGCTCTCGATCACTAAACGCAAGAAAAACGACGGCGCAAAACCAATGAGCACAACGGCCAAGAGCGCCATCGCGTAGCGTGAAAAGAAAGCGCTTCTCGTGTATTTCGCGAGGGTCATTTATTCAGGACTTCTGTGATTTAGAATTCACATCTACGGGCTGCGTAATTCTAGTCTAAGTCGCGGTAATACCCGGCACACTGAATAGATACTGTGTGAGCGTCGATCCACCACCGCAAAGCGCGCAAACGTATCGCTAGACGGCAACATAAGCGCTAGAGTAAGGAGATGTGGAAACATACTGGTAAACAACGTCCTGACTTCGCCATCGCACCCGGACCCGACCAAGAGTCTGTATGGGACTATCCGCGCCCTCCCATTCTGGTGCCTAGCGATGACCTCGTTGAGGTCAGCAATGGTGCCGTAGCGATTGCCAAAACCCAAAACGCGCTTAGAGTTTTAGAGACCGCCAGCCCACCTACTTACTACCTACCAGAGGCTGACATTGATTGGACACAGCTACGGGAGATAGCTCATCACAGCTTTTGCGAGTGGAAAGGCCAAGCCAGTTACTTTGCGTTGAATGATGACCCCAAAGGATATCCAGTAGCCTGGCTTTACGCCGATCCGTCGAAGACCTTCGCCGCGATCGACCGCCACGCATCCTTTTACCCGTCGCGAGTTCAGTGCGCAGTTAACGGTGAGCGCGTACGGCCTCAACCGGGAGAGTTCTACGGCGGCTGGATTACTGACCGCCTCGCGGGGCCCTTTAAAGGAGAGCCTGGTACGGGTCACTGGTAAAGGATACCCGCAAAAGCCCGCGGAGTTTTTTTAGACAGCTCGGCGGAGGTAGTGGACACTAAAGAGAGCCTGGTCATCTTGCCAGGTTTCCGCGATCTCCAATCCCGCAGACTGCGCCAGGGCCGCGAAATCTTCAAGGCTGTACTTGTAAGAACACTCGGTGTGTATTGTTTCCCCTGCGCGAAAGTCAAAGTGACCGCCAGCATGCTCAATCTGCTGAGCATTGTCGCTTACAAGGTGCATTTCAATACGCCTCTGCCCTTCGTTGTAAAACGCATGATGACTGAAGCTCGAATCATCAAAGCTAGCGTCCAGCAACTCGTTCATTCGACGAAGAACGTTCAGATTAAATTCTGCAGTAATCCCTGCGCCATCGTTATAGGCGGCGTTCAGCCGGTCCGTGGACTTATGGGTATCAACGCCTATAAGCACACCTCCATCAGGGCCGACCATCTCTCTCAGCCCACGTAAAAATCGCTGCGCTAAGTCCGGCTCGAGGTTGCCGATTGTAGACCCGGGATAGAAAACCACCCGTGGAGACGCAGGGAGTTCCTCCAGAAAGCTCCAACCGCCATTAAAGTCGGCACACACCGCAGCGATGTCCAGCCATGGATACTCTTCCCCCAAAGTCCGCGCCGAGCGCTGTAAAAAGACTGCAGAGATATCAATAGGAACATACAACTCCGGTCGCATCGCATCCAAAAGAATACGTACCTTCTCGCTGGAGCCGCTCCCCGGTTCAATCAATATGCAGTCGGGACCGCACATACGGGCGATGGAATCGCGGTTCTCCTCGAGAATAAGAATTTCAGTGCGCGTGGGGTAATACTCAGGCAAGCGAGTAATCTGGTCAAAGAGCTCAGATCCTCGCTGATCGTAGAACCACTTCGGATTGACACTCTTTTGCGGCAACCCAAGACCTTTCAGTATCTCTTCTCTTCCGTCGCCTAAATCCGGATGCTCATCCCGAAAACTAACGCGACTTACATTGCCCAAGGACTCATTCATAGTGTTGATGCTTTCCTGTCTCGATGGCTCTTTCGAAATTTATCTCGCAAGGCGAATGCCACTGAATTGCCAGCGATCCTGGGGATAGAAGAAATTGCGATAGGTCGGGCGAGCTTGGCTGGGTGGCGTGACGCAGGAGCCCCCGCGCAGTACCCATTGGTTGCTCATGAACTTACCGTTGTATTCGCCTATAGCTCCGGCGGACGGTGCGAATCCCGGGTAGGGACTGTAAGCAGTCTGAGTCCACTGCCAACACGCGCCGTAAAGTTGCTGTAGGTCTTCGCCCGCGGCAGCCTCGGGATGGCAAAGAGCTGCTCGCGCACTGTCTTGGGACGTCGCTTGGTTGCGATCTAGTCCATAGCTCATCGCAGCAACATGCTCCCATTCCGCCTCTGTGGGCAGACGTACTCCGGCCCAGCGCGCGTAGGCATCCGCCTCGTAACCGCTTACATGCGCTACTGGTATTGCAGCAGCTCTTTGCTGCAAACCCATCAAGGTGAACTCTAGCTGCTGACCGCCGCTATCTAACCAGTGAAGAGGCCCGCCCCACTTCTCTCGCTGCACCGTAGCCCAGCCATCCGCTAACCACAGCTCGGGTCGTTCATATCCGCCATCGTCTATGAAAGCTTGATACTCCCCGTTGGTAACCAGACGATTCGCCAACTCAAAAGATTCGATATACGTTCGATGCCGAGGTAGCTCGTTGTCGAAACAAAAGTCACTACCTTCATAGCCAATTTCTATGAGCCCACCATCGAAAGCTGTCCACGAAACCGGTGCTGTGGGAATTTGCGCGTTCACGTCTCCTGCGACGTAGCGGGGATACAATGGATTAGCACCCAGGGAAAATTTGATGTCGGTAAAAAACAGCTCCTGATGCTGACGCTCATGCTCGATACCCAACACGGTGCGGGCGATTAGCTCTTCGGCTTCCTGACGGTCCTCACGATCATCAACCGTCGCCAGCAGTGACAACATCGCGTGATCAACATGCTCTCGATAAGCAAAAACATCCTGCAGTGATGGTCGCGACAATAAGCCCCTCTGCCCTCGTGGGTGCTGGTTGCCGATGCCGTTGTAGTACGAGTTGAATAACACCTCGTAAAGCGACTCCAACGATTGATAACCAGGCACAAACGGCTTGAGGAGAAAGGTCTCAAAGAACCAGGTCGTGTGCGCAAGATGCCATTTAGGAGGACTGGCAAACTCCGCTGCCTGCAGTCCGTAGTCCTCAAGCTCGAGAGGTTGGCAGATCGCCAGGAAGCGCTGCCTTGTGGCGACAAACCGATCGCTTATGGAGTCAGTCGACACGCCCTACCCCCCTGGATTCGCCAACCACGCGCCCTCCAACCCATGTCAGGTCGCCGCGAATACGACTGTAAAGTTCGCCACCAAATTGGGAGCACTGCCGCGCACGAAGGCCTTCGCTCAAATCCCGATTCATCCAATAGGTAGCAAGCACGCGCATAGCTGAGCCCGTCGCCGTGTCCTCGGGTACACCGTGCTGAGGCGCAAAGTAGCGCATCTGAATATCAAAGGACGACGAAGTATCCCGCGATGTCACAATGAGTGCTCGGCCTGTTCGGCGATGCAACGCATAGCGAGGTATGGGCAAGCTCTCAAGATCAAAACCTTCTGGCCATTCGAGGACCAGATAACCGTCATCGGCGCCCGCTTCCGCGGCACGCCACGGCGGCACGGGGAAAAACTCTCCAATCCAGTGCGGTACACGACAAGCTGTACAGCTTATCGATGGAAGACCGATCCAATACTTATCTGCATCTGCATGAAAAGCGGCCCGCAAACCGTTCATCTCGAGCTGGCTTAGGCTATACCCCTGGCTTAGCCACGCAGCGCCGCTGCACAACAAGCCATGACCACAGAGCTGAATCTCATGGTCAGAAAGAGACCAGCAGCGAACTGCGCAAACGTCATCATCTACACGCCAGCTGAGACACTGGGTGTAAGAATCAGGCTCCGGTGAGTCCTCTGGAGAGCCGTGGAGCAGACTGACCTGGCAAGGGTTTCCTCGAGCAACGCTTTTGTGAAGACCCTCGCTGTCAACGGAGGCGTAAGAGGGCTCTCCACTAGCGGAAGCATAAGAGGCCCCTCCGCCGGCGAAAGCATAAGAGGCCTCTCCGCCAGCGAAAGCATAAAAAGTCTGGCTTGCGAGTCGTGATTCGATAAACGTTTATTCTTTTTGGCGCCATTTACTAGCTGGCTGATTGCCCGGCAAAGTCGCTCAGGCTGTCATACAAAAATCCTAACAGCTTTTCATGCGCAGAGCATGACGATCTAACTGCTGCGCAGGTGTGCCGGCACAAACCCACGCTCTATCAGCCCAAAAATCACCTCGGTTGCTATAGCAAGACAGGCTGCAGGTATCGCGCCCTCGAGAATGAGCCTGTTGTTATTCAGGGTCAGCCCCGTGATTATCGGCTCACCCAACCCGCCTGCACCAACGAAGGCTGCAAGGGTCGCGGTACCGATACTGATGATCGCGGCGGTCTTTATCCCCGCAATAATCATGGGTACGGCCAAAGGCAGTTCTATGCTCAAAATTTGTTGTGCGGGTGTTAGTCCCAAACTACGAGCGACTTCTTTAAGCAGTGGATCGACCCCCCCAAGTCCCGCCAGGGTGTTACGCACAATAGGCAGCAAGGAGTACAAAAATAGAGCGAAGATCGCCGTGGTCTGCCCCAGACCCAGCAGAGGAATCAGTAAGGCCAGAAGTGCCAGTGCCGGAATCGTTTGCAGCAAGCTCGCCACGTACTGCAGCCCTCCAGCAATACCCGGTGATCGTGAGACCAAAAGCGCCAGGGGTATTGCCACCAGACATCCAAGAGCTACTGCCGTCGCAGTCAGCTTCAGATGTACCGCGGTATTATGCGCTATACGACTTCCACTGTTTGTTGGTCTACGACCACTTAGGACCAGAGCCTTTTCCGCAAGAAAATCAAAGGCGACTACTTCTGGCGACAGTCCATCAGTCGCTACACGACGATTCAGCGCACGCATCGTCGTCTCGTCAATAACTCCTTCCAGCTCTGCCAATAGTTCTCTCGCGCGGTTCGGCAAGTCCTTTCTGCTTAGGTAACCAGCATCGTAAGCAGGAAAAACCCCAAGGTCGTCGTCGAGGAGGCGCAAGCTGTAGAGGTCAAGATTTCCATCCGTCGTGTAAGCATCGGCAACATCGAGTTGCCCGGCCTCCAGCGCTCGATAGGCCAAAGCATGCTCAATGCCCTTCGCTTGCTGCGGCAAAGCGTAACGACGTTGGAGTTCAGGCCAGCCATCCCCGCGATTTAGGAATTCCAGGGAAAGCCCTATGTCGAGATCGGGTTGCGCCGCAAGATCAGAGATACTGGCAATTGAGAGACGCGTCGCAAGAGCTTCAGTTATGGCGAGGGCGTAGCTGTTGTTAAAACCAAGGGGCACCAGAAACTCCAGACCGTCGCCATCGAGCGCCTCTCCAAGCCTCGCTGTGTCCATAGATAAATCATCGAACACAGCACCGGTAAGCGTGCCGGTGTACTCGGGATAAACGTCCAGTTCGCCCTGCACCAGAGCTTCATAAGTGATCAGTGTACCTCCGAGGCCAATTTTTCGCTCAACAGGCACGCCATTGGCTGCCAAATACTGCGCTGCGACCTCGGCCAAGATGTGGCTTTCACTAAATGTTTTAGAGCCCACAACCACTGGTGGCTTCGCTACCGCAGAGTACCCGCAAACCGCGAAGCACAGAAAAACCATAAGAATAAGACCCTTCAAGGGGTCGCCATCAGTGAATTTAGTAAAGCCTCGGGCTCCAAGCCTGGCTGCTGCTTATGCAACTCGTCGGTCGCCTCATTCACCCGAATTTTCCCGTTGGCCATAACAACGATTTGCTGAGCCAAGAACATCGCCTCTCGCATATCGTGGGTGACTAGTAGAACGGTAACGGGCTCCACAGCAAGAAGCTCCTGAAGCTGTCGGTGTATATCAAAACGCGTGATGGGATCTATTGCCGCAAACGGCTCATCGAGGAGCAAGATCCGGGGACGAAGCATCATTGCCCGGGACAGACCCACGCGTTGTTGCTGACCACCGCTGAGCTCATGGGGATAACGCTCCAAGAGCTCCTCGTCCAAATGCATGAGCGTCCGTAGTTCCGCTATTCGAACCGCTATGTCCTGTTGAGACCAGCCGGACGCCTTAGCGCCAATGGCAATGTTATTTGCCGCAGTCATGTGCGGAAAGAGTCCCGTACCCTGCACCGCATAACCCATGCGTCGACGTGTTTCGCCAAGGTTCTGGTAGTTGAGAGGTTCCCCAAAGGCGCGCACTACGCCAACGTCGGGCTGCAAAAGTCCATTGCACAGTTTGAGCACTGTGGACTTACCACAACCGCTGGCTCCCACTAGTGCAGTAACGCGCCCCTCAGAAAAACTCAGGCTGAGATCGTCGATTACGGCCTTTCCCGCAAAGTACTTGGAAACCCCAGATAGTTCTAAGGGATGCACCGGAGCTACCTACGCGCCACAGAGCGTCGACATGCCGACCTAGAAAAAGTCGAAGCGGATTCCAACGCCAACCATTTGCGAGTCGATCTGGTTGTCGAATTGGAGATACTCGGCGTAGATGTCAACGGTATCGAAGAAGTCCACTGCGACTCCCGCACCGATAAATGTATCCGTGTCGTCGTCCGTTCGCGGCATATCAGCAACGCGCGACTCCACTTCTACCGCAGCAAAACCTGCCTTGGCGTAGATTTCAAAGAACGGACCGACGGGCACATAGGCGACCCCGGCAACAGTTAGGGCACTAGCATCGAACGAATAGGGGACCTCGCCGACATTGCCAGACCAGGACCCCAAGTCATAGTAGCCAGCCTCCACGGATAACATCAGGACGTTGCTGTCCAAAAACTGGTACCCAATGAATCCGGCAGGAGTGATGTCATCTTCACCGCCTACCGTAAGCTCAACATCGGTAAAATACGCGCCGGCACCAATGTAAAGAGAGTCCGCACGGGCCGTGGTAGCGGCCAACCCCAAAACAAGAGCGGCCAGTGAGGCACACCCGCGGACAAACGTGACTTTTGATTGATTTAACAAGAGACTTACCCCCACAGCTAAATATGCTCAGTATAGGCGAAGCCACGGCTTTAAGCGGAGAACAGCGTCAATGAAGGCTTCAGACTTATTCGTTCAATGTCTTGAATCAGAAAATATCGAGTACGTGTTTGGCGTACCCGGAGAAGAAAACGCGGACTTCATGATGAGCCTTGAGAACTCCTCGTCTATTCGCTTTGTACTGTGCCGCCATGAACAGGGGGCCGCTTTCATGGCCGAGGTGTATGGCAGATTGACCGGCACACCGGCTGCCTGCCTGAGCACGCTGGGCCCTGGAGCTACTAATCTGATTACCGGTGTCGCCGATGCCAACATGGATCGCGCGCCCATGCTGGTGCTAACCGGTCAGGGGAGTACCACGCGTCTGCACAAAGAATCACACCAGATTATGGACGTCGTGAAGATGTTCGAACCGGTCACAAAGTGGGCGGAAACAGTCATTCACGAAGATACGATCCCCGAAATCATACGCAAGGCAGTCCGAGTTGCGCGCACGGAAAAACCCGGCGCAGTACTTATTGAACTCCCCGAAGATGTTGCGAAGCGGGAAACTTCCGCAACTCCAATTACGCCTGTTAGATACCGACGGCCCGTCGCTGCTGCTGCGGCAGTCCATGAATTTGCTGCGCGAATTCGGGGAGCCAAGCAGCCGGTGATTCTTGCTGGGAACGGCTGCGTGCGAAAACGCGCATCAGAGCAACTGCGGGAACTCGTACAGATCACAGGCATCGGCGTGCTCAATACCTTTATGGGAAAAGGCGCTGTGGACCCTGATATGCCCGAATGTCTTTATACAATCGGCTTGGGCAGCAAGGACATCGGAACCTGCGCCATTGATGCGGCAGACTTAGTAATCGCCATCGGATTCGACATGGTCGAGTACCACCCGCACTTGTGGAACCCCGAAGGCGACAAACCCGTGGTGAGCATCGACTTTTTGCCCGCCGAAATCGACGAGCACTTTAACCCCGAGAACGAACTAGTTGGCGACATCGCCGACAACCTTGCAGCCTTGGTAGGCGTTTTTCGAGACGAGCCTACCGAGGGCTTTGACACAGCACAGCAAGCGGCAACGCGCAGAGATATGCAGGAAGATCACAAAGAACACGCGGCAGATGACACAGCGGGACCCATCAAGCCGCAAAAAGTACTTTTCGAGGTAGAAAAGCTCTACGGCGACACAGGCCTACTGCTGTCAGACGTCGGGGCCCACAAGATGTGGATCGCGCGTCACTATCACTGCAGAACACCCAACGGCTGCCTCATACCCAACGGCTTTTGCTCCATGGGATTTGCCTTACCCGGCGCCATTGGTGCATCGCTGGTAGACCCCGAGCGCAGCATCATTAGTATTTGCGGCGATGCAGGCTTTCTCATGAACGTCCAGGAAATGGAAACCGCGAGGCGGCTCAACAGCAACATCACGGTCATGGTGTGGGAAGACCACGCTTATGGATTGATCGCATGGAAACAGTCTCAAGAATTTGGCCGTCATACAGACCTATCCTTCGGAAATCCGAATTGGGGTCACCTGGCATCCGCTTTTGACTGGCATTTTCAGCAGGTGGAGGTTGGGGGGGATCTCCCCGAGGCCCTGAAAGCCGCCAAAGATCATATCGGACCCAGCCTGGTGCTTGTACCTATCGACTATCGTGAGAACCAAAAGCTAACAGAACGCTTAGGTGAGCTGACCTGCTCTATTTAGTCGGCGCAATAGCATTCAGCTAATTAATATCCCAGCCCAGTACATCCCGCGCAACAGACCATCGCGGCGTGCTGGGTGTCGCACCTCCTCCGCCGATCCAGTGTTCGAACAGTGCGTCTACCGTGCCGTCGCGGCGTTTTAACTTCACCCATTCGTTGATGTAACGCGCCCAAGGGTCGTCTGAGACGGGAACTATGTAACCCCCCGTTAACCGTGCCAATACGGGTTGCGGCACCACAACAGAGTAGTTGGGATAGAGGAGTGTCCACGCCGCCCCGCCCTCTGCGGAATAGAGAACCGTATCCAGATCTGGAGCATCACCGCGAAGAAAAGCCCTGGGGCTGTTTACGAATTTGATGGACGCGTTGGGCAATAGCTCGCCAATTTGGCGCTGGAATGCCGGATCTCGCTGCACAACGCCAATCGTCAGGTCTGTGCGAGCGCGCAAAAGCGTACTATCCGAGAAAGCCTTACGCTCGTGATCAGGCACCAGTAAGCCCAGCGTGAGGTCGATGGGCTCCCCCGCAAAACGATACAGTCGCAACCTATCAGCGGTGCGGCCCAAGCCAGACATGACAATGTCGATCTGTCCCGTGCCTATCAAAGCACTTATATCAGGCTCCCTCACACGGACGAGCTCGAGGCTCACATCAAGATCCCGAGCGAGTGCGTTTGCCATTTCCATATCGAAGCCGGTTTCTATGCCCTGCTCATTCCGAAAAGCCCAAGGTAGTGAGTCAGGAACGTATCCCACACGCACTGTGCCTCTCTCGGAAATCCTTGTCAGTCGTGGTGGTGCATCTGTTGGAGCTACGCTCGGCAATTCATCGCTATAGCTGCGCGCTATGACCGGCCGCGCCATCCATTCGATCTGCAAGAGTTGTTGATCACCGTCGTAACTCCCCACCACGGTCGCCTGCAACCAAAACCGCGTGAGCATCAATGCGGAGCCTACCGCCACCACGGAGAAAGCCAAAGCAATCGCCAGTTTTCGAAAATCAGGCCGGAAAACGCCGCGCCGGATGGCCATGACTACCGTGCTCAAAGCTATCAAGTGCATAGCCCCTAAAACCACGCGAATGCGATCGGTGTAGACCGTAGAGACAACAAACAGCTCCATAACATCTGCCGGGAGCTGCAGCATATCCAAAAGAAAGGGAATGCCTACGATCGGCGCGACAAAGCTGGAAAAAAAGGATGAAGCTTCCAGAGACATGGTGTCGGCGAAATCCAAGGGCCTACCCAGGTACCAGCCTGCGAATGCAACGAAGGACAGGATCAGATAAGTACCTAGATTGGGAAAGGGATACGCGAGGGGCATCAAAATACCCGTGCCGTGCTCCACCTCTTCATCCAATAAATCATGGCGGCGGAAGAGTTCCTGTACGTTCTCAATGAGCTGCGGCATGAGCACAATGATTTTTGCTGCTGCAAAAATCGTAATAAGGGAATCCCGAGGGACCATCAACAATTCCCGCGGAGAAAAAGGCGTTACTGCACTCACCAACAAAGGGAGAACCACAAAGGTCACCGCAGCCACGAGCAAGGTATAGCTGATCAGGAATCCCTGAAGTCTGCCCAGCTCATCGAGAGACATGGTCCCCGCGGTACCCGCCGCGATCGCGAATACGCCCAGAGGCGTTAGCTTGATCACGAGTTTATTCACTCGATTAAGGGCGTCTGTCAAAGTATCCAAACCGGTCAGCAAGCCCCCTGCGTGCGGCGCTCCGCTAAGACCAATACCTAACAGAATGCTAAACAGAACAACCGCAGGCACCAGATTGTCCGCCATCGCTGAAAACGGATTGGAGGGCACGTAGAGCGCGACAAAGTCGATCACCTCTGGGGCTTCAATTAGCGTGCGACTAAAAAAGCTTGCCGCGTCCGCAGGCGGAAACGCCAACGGGCTGAGCATGAGAATCGCACCCCCGCCCAGGAGAAACACCAAAAACACCGCGCAGAGGCTCGTTAGGAGGCCGCGGCTCTCGCTCCAGCTGATACGCCCAAGATTCGCAATAAGCGAGAGCATAATGTATGGCAAAACAGTCATTTGCAGGAGACCGATGTAGACATCACCCACGACGGACAAGCCTCCAACGCTCTCACCAAAGAAGAGCCCAAGCGTTACACCTGCGAGCAAACCAAGAAGAATTTTTCGGGTGAATGTCATCCTGAGATTGTAACCCCTAGAGCAGCTTCTCTTGGCGTCCATTGTCATGGGACAAAAAGGTGCATCTGATGGCACCGCGTACTACTCTTGAAGGTACGTAGGAGAACAAAAGGCAGAAGTATGTTGCGCAAACTATCGTTGAAACTGTTAGCCAGCACCACGGTAAGCATGTGTTTTGCGCTGGCAATACCTGCGAAGGCTGATCAGCTGATAGTTGATGTCGTCGGCATAGAGCGACTGGGCGGATCCATGATGGTCGCAGTATTCAACTCCGCAGAGGGCTGGGAGGACAGCCAGGGACCCATCGCTACCGCTAAGGATAGTGTCTCTGGATCAACAGTTCGCCTTATATTTCCAGAACTTCCAAGCGGCACCTATGCGGTCAAGCTGTACCACGACGAAAACGCGAACGGCGTACTGGATACCAATATGTTGGGAATCCCTAGTGAGGGCTATGGCTTTAGCAACTATAAGCGGACGCTCGGGGAGCCCGACTTCGAAGAATCTCTCTTTTCCCTCGACGGTGAAACCACCATAGAGATAAAGCTGAACTAGCAAATTCTTAGCTAACCGTTCTTAAGCTAACCGTTCTTAAGCTAACTATAGTTGTCTTCCACCCACCGCCGGTTAGCAATACTCGCACTATCATCGTAAGCGTCGGTCATGTCCCGCGGTGGCAAATCAGTAGCGGTGCGCTCTTCTTTTACATAGGGCACCTGCGACAAGAAATGACGAATCACGTTTAAACGTGCGCGCCGCTTATCATCAGACTTAACAATATTCCAAGGCGCAAAATCCGTATCGGTAGCTCTTAACATATCGTCACGAGCCCGGGAGTACTCAAACCAACGCTCTCTGGCCGGTATATCCATGGGAGACAGCTTCCACTGTTTTACCGGATCGTCGATACGATCCTGAAAACGCTTTTCCTGCTTTTCTTCGCTGACCTCGAGCCAGTACTTAAGAAAGATCACACCACTATCAACAATCATACTCCGTTCAAAATTCGGGCACTCCTGCAGAAATCGCTGCGACTCCTGCTCGGTACAGAAGCCCATAACCCGCTCGACACCGGCACGGTTGTACCAACTGCGATCGAAGACCACGATTTCCCCAGCGGCGGGAAAGTGACTGATGTACCTCTGCAAATAAATTTGACTCTTTTCTCGATCCGAAGGTTTCGGTAAGGCCACAACGCGAAACACCCGCGGGCTGACCCGCTCGGTCAAAGCACGAATACAACCGCCTTTGCCCGCGGCGTCCCGTCCCTCAAAAACCACGATTACACGCTGGGCGGTATCCTTAACCCACTCTTGGAGTGCAACCAGCTCTGCCTGCAATTCACGCAATTCCTGCTCGTAGTGCTTACGTTTCATAAACTGCTCCTGCCGGTTCTTTAATAACGACTACTCTACCGCCAAGGCATCGCCAAAGGTTTTCTTCAATCGAAAGTTAATCACCCGTAGCGCTGGAGCCTTGCTAACACCCTGTCGCTCCGCCAAAGCAAGAAGGTCATTAAACGACAAATGGTTTACGCCTTCTTCA
This sequence comes from Congregibacter brevis, assembly GCF_045689245.1. Lineage (GTDB taxonomy): Bacteria > Pseudomonadota > Gammaproteobacteria > Pseudomonadales > Halieaceae > Congregibacter > Congregibacter brevis. The sequence continues at coordinate 207,388 of NZ_CP136865.1, forward strand.
TCCTGCCAAATCAAAAACTTCTGACAAAAGGCATCAAGCCCCAGGGTGAGCGCAGACGCCATGGCTTTGCCCCCTGGGCCTGGACCGCCAAACAAGATCATGTGTGACGGGAGTATCGAGACTCCGGCTTCTGCTGCGTTCGCTTGAAAATCAACAACCCCAAATTGCACTGTGTCGCCTTGGGCACTAATGGCTTCATTTACTCGCTTAACGGTTTCTTCGAAATCGAAGGGGCTGTCGATGGTGATTATGCCGTCGGGCTGCATTACATCACTAGCAAATTGCGTGAGAACTTGTGAAGAGACGCCTGCTACGGCTGTAGCAAAACTCTGCTCGTAGCGCTTGCTGAGGGCTAGGGTTTCCTCTGGATTCAGCCCATACCGCGAAAGCAAGTAGTCAAAAGAATTGTAAATAAGCGATGGAGAACCGTCATCACCATCTTGAAACGTTAAAACTCTCAGAGGTAAATCCAGGGCCGTCAGCGGGTTCTCTTGTATCAAACTTGTCTCTAGCTCTGGGTCAGAAAAAATAATAACCCGAGCGGGAGGTATGGGCGACTCCGCCTCATGTGCTAAACGAGAGTGGTCTATGTCAGCGATTTCACGCAAATAATCCGCCGTAGCCAGATTCTCCTTAATCTGACCCACGACACTATCGATGGGCGCGTAGCGAGAAGTATCTATTGGACTTTCACCACCGCAGGCGATCAAGATCGCCGAAGTGACGATTGCGGTCAAACCTGCTCTAGCACTTTTCAAAAAGCCGCACATACCTACTCCAATGCTAACGCGTACAGCGCCTTGTTACGCCATCAGGAAGAACTCCGTTACTGAGCGAACCCGTTGTCACTAGTGGCATGTTCGGTAATCGCTGCCTCGTTGGCTAAACCCGCACCCCTTGGGGGAAACTTCGCAAGAGTCATCAAATGACGCTTAACCAAATTCTTTGCGGGACCAAAAGTCCACATTTTGTCGCCCATCCACTTTGTGTAGAGGCCTGACTCTTCCGCAACTTTCTCATAGGGGTCCCGCCGTAAGTTAAAGAGTAGAGGTGCATTAAGCTCTTCCTTGGGACCTGCCCAGCCTTCATTCTGAACCACGAAGTGAACCTTCCAATCTTTGTAGCGCACGGCCTGCAACGTGGGGCCGGCATAGTAAAAGAGCTCGTCTCGATTACTACCTGTTTCTCCTTTCAAAAATGACATTTGATTGACACCATCGAGATGAACTTTAAACCCCTCATAACCTTTGAGTAACTGCGCTGGTAAATCGCTAGGGCCTCCACCGGCATTTACAAAAGTCGGGAGCCAATCCATCCCGTCAAAAATACCGTTGTAAACAACGCCAGCGGGGAATTTCCCAGGCCAGCGCACAATCGCTGGGACCCTAAACCCACCTTCCCAGGTCGTGCCTTTCTCGCCGTGAAATGGAGTCGTGCCGCCATCTGGCCAAGTCATTGTCTCGGGACCGTTATCGGACGTAAAAACGACTATCGTATTGTCCGCGATACCCTGCCGGTCAAGCTCTTCAAGGACCTTACCCACATTGTCATCCAACTCTTGCATCACAACGTCTTGCAAACCCTTGCCATTACCCAGCTGCTCTTCGTATTCCGGCTTTAAGTGCGTCCACACGTGAGCTCTTGCCGGTGCCATCCAGACAAAAAAGGGCTTCTCGTCCTTCACCGCTCTCTGAATAAAATCTAGCGTGTGTGCCGTAACCTCGTCATCCAAGGTTTCCTGACGCTTGGGAGGCGCTGGGCCATCATCGACGATTCGTTGTTTACCTACTCGCCCCCAACGCTCATCACTGGACTTATCGTCTTTTTGGGTGGCAAAGGAATGGATGATATTTCGAGGACCGTACTGCGCGACAAATTCCGCATCGTCTGGCCAGTCTGGATCCGATGTGTACTCCATCGCATTGAGGTGATAAAGCCAACCCCAGTACTCATCAAAGCCACGATTAGTGGGCAGGAACTTATTGAGATCGCCCAGGTGGTTTTTCCCAAACTGTCCCGTCGCGTAGCCCATCTTACCAAGCAGCATAGGAAGGGTTGGATCGTCAGCATGAAGGCCTTTCTCTTCGCCTGGCAGACCTACAGTATGCATGCCCGTACGCACCGGCAGCTGACCAGTGATGAACGCGGCGCGTCCCGCTGTACAGGAAGGTTGGGCGTAGTAATCCGTAAGCCGGACTCCCTCGCTTGCAAGCTTATCGAGGTTCGGAGTCTTTATACTCTTGATGCCACCGTGGTAACTACCCAGACTTGCCCACCCTACGTCATCAGCCATGATCACGATTATATTGGGCTTATCAGCGGAAAAACCCGCGGACGAAAAGGCCAAGAGAATCAGTAACGACGCATAACGCGCTACCCATCTGTTGTGATTATTTACTGCCATACTATGCTCCTGAAAACTGCGTTTTGGTGACTCGACTCGCAAACTGTAAGATCAGCCTCCGGAGAAGAAAAAGCGGGCGTAGTTTAATGGTAGAACCTCAGCTTCCCAAGCTGATGACGTGGGTTCGATTCCCATCGCCCGCTCCAATATTAAGGCTCTAGGGGGCCTTCGATTTTCATACCACGATCACAGTTCTCCTGGACAAAAGAAAGCTGCTGTTCGCCATTCATCAATGAGATAACCGCCGTAAGGGAATCTTCGATTCGTTCATAAGCAATACGCTGAGGATAATCGTGGGAGGGGTTCTCGAAAACAACACGCCGTTCACTAGTTTCGCTCAGCACAAACACCGCCGAGCTCTGTCCAGAGGGATGCGCTGTGTAGGTCAGTGTTCCACCTACTTCGCGAATGTAAAGCAGTTCGTAAAATCCTATCTCAGAACTTTCTACCGATGCGCTAAAGCCCAGCAAGGATCCATCAGGATTTTTGACCCAAACCTCCTTACTGTAGTTCTCGTAGGACTCCCAGCAACCGACGAGCCAATCCAAGTCGACTGGCTGAGCATGCGCGAGAGGCGTGAACATCGCCGCGCATGTCAAGGCGCGTTTCAGCGTAATACGTAGAGCACTACTCTGAACATTTCGTTTGGCAACGCCGACGGTTGTTCGCAGTGATACAAGCAACTAGGGCGTGTACCAAATCGGCGATGTGTAACCCCGTTCCTGGTGCACTAACTCCACATGATCGGGGATCTTAGCGCCAAGGCGGACCTTGTCATAAAGAACCCAACGAGGCGTGGGAATCTCGATGACACGGACGTAATAAAAAGCACTTTCCTGAGCATCAAAATCCGGGTCTTCCCAGACCGAAATCAACTCAGATGCGCCAATGGTGTTAGTCCAATTCGCCGCTTCCAGATCGACAGTGTTCCCCACGGGAGGCAGCTTGCCGTTGGCATCCGGGACTCTATCGTCCGACCAAACCACATCGTAGACTTTTTCCTTCAGGTCTCCACGCTTATCCATCCAGCCTTTTACGATCTGTATTCGATCGAGGTTTGCTCCAATGGGATCGCGCAAAGCGTAAACCATAAAGCTTGGCGACTTACCGCTGGGCGCTGCGCGAAGATCGCCACCCATAGGCACACCTTTTTCATAACCGACAAAAGCCGGCTGTCTGCTCCGTACATCCTCAGCATCGAAATCCCACCCGCCAAAAAAGCGCACAGCCATCCGCGTGCCCGTCGTTGCGTAGGTTTCCTTGCGCTCCATGGCATCAAACAATGCCGCACGGGTATTCTCGGTCGCCCAAACACCTTGATAACCTGACGCCAAAAGCATATCGCCTTCGATAGCACCCAAAGCCGATTTCACAAAAGGATGTTCAACACGCGTAGCAGAGGGCTCTACACTTACCGACTTGCCGAAGAAGTTATCTTCCTCGGGAGTGGTGAGGGATGTGTGTGAATCGGTAGCGCCGATGAGACCGAACTTGTAAGGATTAGTGCCGAACTTCTTCTCTAGCGCTAAACCTTGTTTGAGCGCCTCGCGGGCATATTCACCTGACAACATCTCGGGCTTCTTGAGCTCTGAGATATCGAGGTTACCCACGTCCCACGTGCCGTAGTCCGCAAACTCATCATCCGGCGACAAACTTGGATGGGTTTCACCATCGCCTTTGATTTGCGTGACCTCATAGAGCGGCTCCCACTTGGCACGCAGGTTTACATACTCCTTGTTGACCCGACCGCCGGCATAGGTTTTGTCGACGGGAAACATCCATCCATTAGACAGGTTTCCGTTGTGGGAAATTGCCAAAGCGCGCCCCCCCGTCTTGCTCTCGTAATTCTCTAACCACTTATACAGGTCTAGAGGATCTGTACTTCCCACAGGGGGCATCGTGGTCATAGGAACGACCTGACCCGCACGATCACCGTTGTCGCGCAAAATCACGTTGCGGTGCAAGTTGAAACCTTTCGGGACCGAAGTCCACTCAAAGCCAATAAACGCAGTGAATCGTCCCGGCTCGTTATAGCTATCCGCCTTCTCGATTATCTCGTCCCACAGGCTGTTGTACACATCTGCACCGGGGCTGTACTGCTCTAACAGCTCCGCGGGAATGGTGCCCTGAGAGAAATCTCCAATGAGGTCAAATGCAGCTTCGCCAGCAGCCTGACCGCCTTTGGCAAAGCCTTCCGCCCATTCCTTGCCCTTGGGAACCACGAGAATGTTAGGCGCGCCACGCTGAATGTCGGTAGCGATACCCATAAGGTCCGAATGATCAGTAATGACTAGAAAGTCCAAAGGTCGGCTGAGCTTTACTTCCTGCCCAGTTGAAGAGGTAACCTGCTCCCCACGAGCCAGACGATAAGCCGTGTCGTGGCCGGTCGTGTTGCCAAATAAACCGGCATCCAGAGAGAGTCCCGTGTGTAGATGCGTCTCGCCCCAGAAGACCTGACTAGGAAACGCCCTATCGGCCCAAGGGGAGTAGCTCTTACCGGGATACAGACCGTTTAGATCCTCTGTCCGTAAAGCGCCACCATCGTGTTGCGCCTGAGCACCCGAACTTAGTACTAACGTCGCCGCAGTAAACAATGTGACTTTCAGCTTACTCACAAGATCACCTACCTGCTTATTATTATCTGGTAATTCAGTATGCACCCAGACTTTATGAGCGCGCAAGATTGAGTCACATCTGCCCCTCGATGGGCAAATGCGCAAAGAACCAATCTTCCAGTCGCTGCATATAAGAGGCCGCAGGTTGCTCAGAGAGCGTCGTTCCTTCGGCCACCCAAACCACCTTGCTTGATTCATCGAGCTGCAGGCTCCAGGCATTGGCCTGACTCAAATCGGACTCCACGCCTTCTCGAATCTCCGCGTTGAGCGCCGGGCTTTTCACCAGCAAGCCCACTTCAGTATTTATCCGCATTGATCTGGGGTCCAGATTGGGGCTGCCCACAAACACATGCTCACGATCAATCACCAGCACCTTGGCGTGAAGAGCCAAGGCTTTACCATCGGTGGGGGAAAGCATGTAACGGTCGCGACCTTTTGCGTCGATGCGTACTTCATGAAGCTCGGCACCGTCGGTCACCAGTTCGTCAATGTGATTGCGATAAGCGCTGTGAGCGGTGATGTGGTTATTTGAACGGATAGAGTTTGTGAGAATTCGAACGCGGACGCCTCGCTGTATGGCCTGTTCAACCAACTCCTCCAATCGCGGTGATGGGATCAAGTAGGCGGATATGACAATCACCTCTTCCTCAGCACTTTCAAAAGCTTCAAGAAGCCGCTGCGCTAGCTGCACCGGCGCACTCTCCAGCGCATTGATATCCGCCGGAGGCGGTATATCCACCAGTAGCTCGGCCTCCCCGGAGATCGCAGCATCCACCGCAAGCCGCCACTTGGCCCGCAAGGTGGATTGATCGTATTCACCGCGAGCTAAGATATCCCGATCCTTGAGAGCGACAGCTTCCGTCAGGCGCTCATAGTTCGGGAGGACGTGAGAGATGCTGCTGATAGGAACCGACCAGATGTCGTTCCAGTACGTATCGAACACCTCACTGAGACGGGGAACTACGCTTCCTCCTACGAGAAGCTCCATATCACGGAAATTTGCTTCTTCGTGAAAACCAAAATACTCGTCGGCAAGATTCCGCCCCCCAATAATGGCTACCCTGTTGTCCACCAACATGACTTTGTTATGCATGCGGTGATTCAGACGCTCAAAGTCTCCAAGATTCATCAGTTCGCGGGTGGCAAAGCCGTCATGTCTTCGCTGGTACGGATTGTAAACGCGATAAGAGATATTCGGATGATCTGCCAGCGCCAGGAGCAAGTCGTCTTCTCCAAGTAAAAAGGAATCATCCACCAGCAAGCGCACTCTTACACCACGCTCCGCCGCCGCAAGTAAGCGGTTCAGAATCGCCGATCCCACCGTATCCAAGGACCAAAGAAAGGTCTGTAGATCAAGGCTGCGGCTCGCCGAGTCAATCGCGGTTAATCTCCAATCAAGAGCCGTAGCTCCGTCATTTAACAGGATGTTCCAGTCGTCGCTGCGCAGCTCCTCAAGCTCAGTCCAGAGCGGTGTAACCGCTGGCGCGCTGGCAAACTCATCGCTCGTCTTCTCGGGTGGCAAAGTCGAACAAGCGTGGAGAGCAAACGCAGTCGTAATTACGGCGACCAAGCGTCCAAAATTCGTCATGGGGCGATACACCTTAGGGCACATACCAAATCGGCGAGCTCCAAGCCCGCTCTTGAACAGTCGCAGGCACGTCATCAAGAAGCGGCTGGTTAAAACGCACTGCGTCGTAGGTGGTCCATCGCGGCGTTGGAATCTCGAGGGTCCGAGTGTAGTAAAGCGCTGGCTGTCTCGGATCAAAGTCCGGGTCAGACCATGTGGTCATCAGCTCTGTAGCACCAATGGAATTTCGATAGGTAGCAGTGGCAACATCCACGGTGTTACCCACCGCAATCGTGCAGCGTCCGCTCTCGTTAATTGTTCGTCCATCCGACACCACTGCATCATAAATTCGCTCATGGGTTTTTCCATCGCTATCAACCCAACCTTTGATGATCTGCACGCGATCCAGATTCGCACCTTCGGGGTCTTTCATTGCGTGAATATAAAACCTAGGTGACTCAGAAAGGGCCGTGAGCGTCGACCCCATGGGCAGGCCATCACTATAGCCAAGCTCTAGCATTTCCCGGGAGTTATCCACGGCCTCTGGCAAATTAGCTCCCGCGAAGAATCGGGGCTTCAATCGCGGCCCGGAAGTAACAAAGGTCTCACGCGCTCTGAGCGCATCAAAAATTGCGCCCCGGGTATTCTCTGAAGCATAGACGCCGGTAATTGATCCAGGACTTGAATCTCTCGCAGCTATCCAACCAGGAATGTCATCTACACGGCGGCGCTCTACAGATCCATCTGCGGCACCGTGACTGCCAACATAGGTACTTTCTACTACATCACCGGGAGTACCGTTGTGGCTATCTGTGCCCCCAACAAAACCCAACTTGTAAGGGTTCGCGTCGAGACTCTGCTCATAGGCAAGGCCATCTATCACCGCAGCACGAACAAAGTTCTTCTTCGCGTACGTACGTTTACTGTGTGTCTCTACGCTATCTGCGTTTTCAAAATCAGCAAACTCGTCAGCGGGCCAAAACTTGCGGTGCACTTCGGAATTGCCCTTGATCTGCATCATCTCGATAAGCGGTTCAAAATGGCTCCTTAAACGGGCGTACTCGAAATCCAGCGGGTTCCCTGAATTGTCTACGGGCTCAAACATAAAGCCCTTACTAGCGTTGGAGTTGTGCGGAATCGCCAACAGTGTCGAGCCTAACTCTTCCTGAGCGCCCATCCACTTCCAGAGATCCTCCTCATCGGGGGAGTCTATGGACGAAAAAGGTAAAGCCGGAACGTGATCATCTCGAAAAACAACGTTGCGATGCATATTCCCGCCCTTTGGGGCAGCAGACCACTCGTAGCCGATCAACGTGGTAAACGTGCCTGGCTCATAGTGATCATTAGCGGTTGAAACCATGAGCTGCCAGGCGCTTCGTACCGCGACCTCGCCCGGATAAAACGCCGTATGCTTTGGCCCACCACCGCGAGAGTTTGCTACGACTTCACGAAGAAACCACGCTTCCTGCTCTTCATAGGAACTCAGGTTCCTGAGCTCATGGAGCTTCTCGTTGTCATAGCCAGGCGTGCCTGTCACCTGAGTCGCCTGCATTTCACCGATGTACTCCGCATGATCTGTGATAGCTGCGAAGTCCAATGGCCGTCCGATGCTATGAGGCTGGCCGTTGACTGTCATGGATTCGCCCTTGGCAAAGCGGTAAGCCATGGACGGTGTTAAGCGCGCACCGCCAATGTAAGCATCCAGAGAATAAGCCGTGTGAAGATGCAGCTCCCCAAAAAACGCCTGCTTGAGTGTTACCTGGGGTTCCATCCCGTCCTTTTGAGCCAACACCGCTGCAGTGCTCATAGTGAGCCCAAGACCGATGACCAAAGCCTTCCAAGGACTGTGAAACCCCGCTTTTCTGCCTGCGATCTGTTGAAGCATGATTCACTACACCTATATTCTGTTGGCTAGGAGGCGGGCACTGAGTAATACACCAAGTTTCGCTCGCCAAAACAGAGTATCGCCCCAAAGTCGCTAATGCACTAAGCTGAATATTAGCTCGTCGTAATATCACAATAAGGAGAGCCCTTCATGCACAAGTTTCAGAAGTTACTTACAACTGTATTTCTTGCGTTAGCAAGCACTGCAACGTTTGCCGAGATGCCGGCAATTAGCTGGGAGTTAGACAATGCCGTCCGACAAATCGAGGGTCAGGCAAAAGCCTTTGAGTCTGCGATGGCGAGCGTGTCTTTCGTAGCTACGGATGCAGACGGTAACGTTTTGGAAGAGCACAGTGGCAATGGCTTTATCCGTGAGAACGGAGATATGCGCTACAGCCGAGCTGATAACAACAGTGTTGTACTTGTCGACGGAAACAAAATCTTTGAGTACGACGGCAATGCAAAAACCGTAACGACTCTATCCACGTCCAAACATAAAGAGCGCCTGGAGCCCCTGTATCGACTGGGCTTTACGATTTCTGGCAGAGATCTCAAGGATCGCTATCTGCTGACTATACTTGGCGAAGAAGCTATAGGTGACACCCGCACCCTCGTGCTTGAGCTCACACCAAAGCGCGATAACGACCGCGCCATCGCCGGAAAGATTCGTCTCTGGATAGATCAGGCTTCCTGGATGCCTCGGCGTCAGGAGTTTGGGTCCACCGCGACTCGAGTCACTACTACCGTTGATTACACAGACATGGCGCGTAATCTCGAGCTTAATCCTGATCTCTTCAAAGCCAAGTGGCCCAAGGGCACCAAGAAGATCCGTCAGTAAGCCTTTTTGGGCTAGGCGCCGATGCTTTACCCGAGACCGGATGCCAGCCTAAGGTCGGACTGGCAATCGGTCGTCGAGATTCTGGAAGAAAATACCACGGCGGATCACAGCCTACTTCGTGTGGCCTATCCCACAAGTACAGAAATTATTGCCGCTTCTCCAAGCGACCAAAAGTTGTTCAGCGTCGGGCATCGCGATCATCGCAACGGCAATCAATACTGTGAGGAAGTGCTCCTCCGGCGTCACACCATAAGTGTGCAGGACGCTGCGTCCGACGCGCGTTGGGACGGGTGCACCGAGCGGCGAAGTGGCTACCGAGCCTACTGTGGAACACCTCTGCTCTGGCCTGATGACGAAGCTTTTGGCACGCTCGACTTACTGAAGACGCAAGCCTTCTCGGATTCGGAGCTAGTATCCGCCAAACGGCTTCTTGAAAATCTGGGCACTGGTATAAGCGCTCAGCTTGCACTGCTCTACCGTAAGCAAGAGCAGCAATTTCAAAACTCCCACGACGCGCTCACTGGCATTCCCAATCGCACACTTATGGCAGAGCTTGCCAAACAACAAATGAGACACCAGCAGCGCCATGGCGGTGAGCTTTGGTTACTGCTGTGGACCGTTGACGAATTGAGCACACTGGTTCCCGGCGGCGGATCTGGGGATACGGGCACTCTCCTGCGGTCAATCACTGAGCGAGTTCGCGGCTGCACTCGTCAATCGGACGTCTTGGCGCGTCTCGATGAACACCGGTTTGCGATACTGATTAGTGATGCCAATGAGTTCATCGCTGGTGCGGTCGCAGATCGTATAAGACGCAATGTCCGCAGAGTTTCTCTGGCGTCGACGAAAGCGCCTCATATGAGCTTTGGAATGAGTGCTTACAAGGGCGAAGAGGCTTTCGATGACTGGCTGTCTCGCAGCGAAGGTGCTTTGCATGCAGCGATGAAAGCGGGCGGCAATCAAACGGTGGTTCGCGGCTAATCCAGCAAGCGATACTGCCGCCCCCGAAGTTCGCCGTCCACACAGACCCCGTCCACTATCGCCGGCCGCGCGTGGGAGTCACGCAACCATCGGGCGACTCGAGCGGCTAATCCACTACTGCCCTCGCCCTGCACCACAGCATCAACTCTAGAGATATCTCCCCGGTCTGACACGCGAAAGCCCGCGACAATGTTTGCTTTGACGGCTATCTGTGGGTCAAGCAACGACTTCCATAGACCCGAATCCTCCGGCAGCACCGCCGGATTCGACAGCTGCTTTCGTAACGGCAAGCCGTCATCGCCAGATGCCATTTCCCAGGCGGCGGTATAGCTGTCGCAGGCCTGCCCCCACTTGGCATTCCACTGCTGCCAGTTTCCAAGACGGAGATACAAACGCGCACGAGTAAGCGCAGGTTGCTCTTCGGCGATCTCAATGAGCTCTTCTAAAAGTACGCGTCCCTTGCCGTAAGTCAGCATCTGGCTCCGTTGCATGAAATGCGCAGCGGGGCTTACGGCGTCCCCTCCAAGACTAGAAGCCACCACAAAGTCTGTCCCTAAAAGAAGATACAGGTTGCGCAAGTGACTAAGGGATAGCGCCGCACGAGAGGTGTAGTCAAGCTCTCCTCGCTCGAGCTGTGCATCGAGCATATCTTCGTTGTCTTTAAAGGCTTCGAAAAAAAGGCTCATTTCTCCGCGAGAGCGCGGATCAATAAAGATGGCTCGCGCGCGGGCGAAGTAAGCAAGACTGTCGCGCAAAGCCGCCTCATCAAGCGGCCCCTTTCCCATGCCATGAACCCTTAAGACAGAGCGCATACTTTGCTGAGCTGAGTGAAAATCGCCAATGGCCTGATAGCTATCGGCCAAGGCGTAAAGGTAGGGAATCTGTGCTGGACTCAGAAGGCCTTCATTGACCCTGACAATCTGAAGAGCATTGCGATTCGCATTCAAAGCTGCTGGGTGATTACACAACGACGCGTAGAGCTTGCCGAGCTCTCCTATAGGGTCAGCCAGATTTGGGCTATAGGCGCCAGAATCCAGCAAAGCGTCGTCAAGACTGTCTTTCAGGGCATTAGCTTCCTCCCGGCCCGCACGACCACCGCTCTCGCAGGGAGCCTCCGTCTGCGTATCGATCACTCGAACGTATTTGCGACCAAAATACTCGGGGAGATGAGCCTCGACGCTGACGCTCACCAACGCGACCATCAACAGCGGCAACAAACCTGTATGTCGAACACGGCTTAAGAACACTTTGTTCTTCTCGTTGTTGTAAGCTTTAAGCAACTCATGTTGCTCCGAGCTTAAGAAAACAGACCGCTTGGCGGCGGCGTCTTAGAAACAATGCTGAGCTTACAGCCTCAGCGGGAGATTCTCGATGGATATAAGGCAAACCAAAGGTCGCGGTCGTCTGTATGACAACGTCCTCGATACCGTAGGCGATACACCCTGCGTCAAGCTCAATCGCATTGCGCCGAAACATGTTGATGTTTACGTCAAAGTCGAGGCTTTTAATCCGGGAGGCTCGGTCAAAGATCGTTTGGCCACCAACATGATAGAGGCCGCTGAGCGAGAAGGCCGCCTGAAGCCGGGACAGACGGTGATCGAAGCCACCTCTGGCAACACGGGTATCGGTCTGGCAATGGTCTGCGCGGCTAAGGGTTATCCGCTGGTCATCACTATGGCCGAGAGCTTCTCTGTAGAGCGTCGCAAGCTCATGCGCTTCCTTGGCGCGCAGGTGGTATTAACGCCGAAGGAAGAAAAAGGCTTGGGCATGTACAACAAAGCCAGAGAACTCGCCGAGGCAAACGGCTGGTTCTTCGCACAGCAATTCGAAACCTCCGCCAATGCGGACATTCACGAGCACACCACCGGCCAGGAAATTCTCGCTGACTTCGAAGGGCAGCGCCTCGATTATTGGGTCACGGGCTACGGTACGGGAGGAACAGTTACCGGCGTAGCAAGAGTACTTAGAGATGCGCGCCCGGAAGTAAAAATCATACTCACAGAACCCGCAAACGCCGCTATTGTGTCGTCCGGCCATGCGCAGGAAAGAGATGAAAATGGATCCCCCGCAGCCAGTCACCCGGCCTTTGAACCACATCCAATCCAAGGCTGGACTCCGGACTTCATACCCCTCGTACTGCAGGAAACTCTGGATAAAGGTTATTACGATGAGCTATTGCCTGTCGTCGGCGCCGATGGCATGGCGTGGTCGCGACGATTAGCAGCCGAAGAAGGGATTTTCACCGGCGTCTCCGGTGGCTCTACCGTAGCTATTGCCATGCAGGTTGCGCAAACTGCTCCCGAGGGATCAGTGATACTGGTGATGCTCCCTGATACGGGAGAACGCTATCTTTCTACGCCTTTGTTCGACGGCATAGCCGACACTATGACCGATGAAGAGGTCGCACTATCTCAATCAACGCCGGGCTACCAAATCAGTTAGGAGCAATTTGTGAACAACAGCATTACCGCAATTGTGATCGCACTAGGGCTCATTGTGGGCGGTGCTTTTATCGGCAATGGCCTGGAGCACTTCCGCATGGCGGATCGGAGCATTGTGATCAAAGGATTAGCCGAACAGAGTGTTGATAGTGATTATGTGACCTGGCCTCTTACCGTGCGTCGGGCGGCAGATAGCTTTCAGTCCGTGCAGGAGTCACTAGCGGCTGACCGAGACAAGCTTGTGGAGTTTCTCCACGGTCTGGGGTTCACCCGTTCAGAAATGGAGATACGCCCTTTAGTAGTAAACGATGCTTACTCCCGAGAGTATGCGTCCTCTAACAGCCCCACGCGTTACAGTGGCTCGGCCTTGGTTATCGTAAAGAGTGAGCGTGTAGACGCGGTGGCGTCCGCTGCTCTGGCTACAGATCCACTCATTGCAGCCGGGGTGCAGCTCGATTTAGGTGCTGGACCACAGTACACACTGCGAGCCTTCAACGATGCCAAAGGCCCGCTCCTAAAAGCCGCCACCGAAAACGCTAGGGCTCAGGCCACCAAGTTTGCTGCAGAATCCGGAGCTAGTCTTGGCGGACTCAAAAGCGCTAATCAAGGCATTATCCAAATCACAGGCACTGGCGGTAATCGCTACGACAGCGCCTCGAGCCGTGAAAAACGTCTGCGGGTGGTAAGTACCTTCGTGTACTACCTAGAGTAGTTCGCCCTAAGGTGCATCACCTAGCATCACCTCAATACAGAGCTTACTTGTCGTAAGCCTGTTCCCCGCCATTAGCATCATTGTATTCGTCAGCTAAAGTCACTGAAGTCCTGCTTGGATAGCGGGAGTTCTCGCACCCGTAAGCCAGTTGCATCAAACACCGCATTCACCAATGCTGGAGCTATTCCAGGAGTACCCGGCTCGCCGGCGCCTCCCCAGGCTTCTCCGCTGTTGATGATATGCGTTTCGATCAACGGCGATTCGTTCATGCGTACCATGGGGTAATCATGGAAGTTGCTTTGTTTTACGGCACCGTCTTCAATATTGATCTCGCCATAGAGTGCTGCGGTTAATCCGTAGATTACACCAGACTCCATCTGAGCCGTGAGGCCATCGGGAGATACCGCAAATCCCGCGTCAACCGCGACAACCACGCGATCAACACTCACCTTACCCTCAGTCACACTCACGTCCACGACCTGTGCAACCAGTGAACCAAAAGACTCCTGAAGAGAGATGCCGCGCCCGCGGCCCCGAGGCAATTGCTCTCCCCAACCGGCGGCTTCCGCAACCGTTCTTAGTACCTTCTGGTGACGGGGCTTATCCGTAAGCAGGGACATACGATATTCGTAGGGATCCTTGCCCGCAGCTACCGCGACTTCATCGAAGAATGCCTCGGTAAAGAAACCGTGCTGAGAGTGATCCACACTTCGCCAAGGACCAAAAGGCACGTGTGTGGGGCTATCAACGTGGTGAATTTTCTGCGCCGCCACAGCATAGGGAATTGTCGGCGCTTCTACGGGTTCGTGCTTCTCATGATAGACGTTCTCCCAGGCTGCGATTTGACCGTTCTGGTCTACCGCTGCGCGAAAGCGTGATGCAACAGCCGGACGGTAGTGATCGTGGCGAACATCCTCTTCACGGGACCAAATCAACTTTACCGGTCCACCCACTTCGCGGGCGATCTTCGCGGCTTGAACCGCACTGTCAGAAATTGATCGTCGTCCAAACCCACCACCCATAGGGTGCTGATGAATCTGTACGTTCTCAACATCCATGTCCATCGCTGCAGCGACGTCGTAACGAAACCCCAGAGGATTCTGCGTACCGATCCATACGTCACAGCTCTCATCGGTAACCCGAGCCGTCGCGTTCATAGGCTCCATGCAGGCATGCGCTAAATACGGCACCCGGTAGGTCGCGTCCAAGGTTGCCGCAGCCAAAGCCAAAGCCCCCTCGATATCTCCATCATCGACATCGGATTTGCTGCTACCGCCATCGATGCCATCTGCAAGACTCTGCTCGAACCCATTGAAGAGGGATTCACTGCTTGCGGCATCGTTATCGGTGGCCGACCATTCGACCTTTACAGTCTTCAATGCTTGACTGGCTTGCCAATACCCATCGGCGACTATCGCCACCGCGTCATCCAAGGGTACGACGTGAGACACGCCCGCCATGGATTCCGCCTGCGTGGAATCTACGGATACCAGCTGCGCGCCAAATACCGGCGCTGCCATAATCGCGGCATGCTTCATGCCCTCGACCTGAGCATCGATGCCAAATATCGCGGTGCCATCTACCTTGGCAGGTATATCGCGGCGGGGAGCGCTTTTCCCCATGATGCGGAACTGCTCTGGTGTTTTGAGCGTTGGTGTAGGTGACGGAGGCTTCTGCGACGCAGCCAAAGCAAACTCAGCAAAAGGAGCTCGCTTACCCGAGTTAGTATCAATGATGTGGGTATCCCTTGCATCCAACTGCACGGCGGGAACACCCCAGGCCTCACTGGCTGCGTTGATCAGCATCTCTCGGGCAGCAGCACCGGCTACGCGAACACCATAGACGCCAGTAGCGCGGATAGAGGCGCTGCCTCCGGTAATCTGCATCTTCATGGCTTTCATGATCTGAAGCATGGCGCCATCAACAGTCGGGACCAAGGCCTTAGGAATATCCGCATCTCCGAGCAGAAACCCTTTGCCCAAAGCCCAGTTTGCGTACTCATCAATAGCCGGTGCTTCCAAAAAGCTCGTGTCTTCCCAGCTGGCGTCTAGTTCATCAGCAAGCATTTGGGTTAGCGCGTTCTGTGCGCCCTGTCCCATCTCACTATGCGCAGCGACAAGCGTGACCTTGTTCCTAGGGTCGATTTTGACCCACATGTTCACTAGGACTTCACCATCTTCGGTGACCTGACCAGCGACCTTTGGCGCGCGATGACCAGGCCGAATTGCTACGCCTACGGCCAGAGCTCCTCCCGCGAGGACGCCGGTGGTGATGAATGCGCGTCTCGTCCACTTACCCATGATTCGCCACCTCGCTACTGCCATCTGAAGCGGGGTCAAAGGTTTGTACCACCGCCGCTTGCTGGGAAGCAGCCAACTTCACCGCCGCCCGTATTCGTGGATACATCCCACAGCGACACACATTGCCCGACATAGCCGCATCAATCGCTGCATCATCGGGATTCGGATCGCTATCCAGAAGCGCGGCAGCGCTCATAAGCTGGCCTGATTGGCAGTATCCGCACTGGGGAACCTGCTTTTCGATCCACGCGCTTTGCAACGGATGCATGGCATCGCCCGGGACGAGATCGGCCAGACCTTCAATAGTTGTGACTTCCCCTCCAGCAGCTGCCGATATGGGGGTCACACAGCTACGGATCGCTCGCCCATTGAGATGCACGGTACAAGCACCGCACTGCGCTATGCCGCAGCCGAACTTTGTACCTGTCATAGCAAGGTTTTCTCGGATAGCCCAAAGCAGGGGCATAGCCGGGTCGACATCCAACTCCCTATGCTCGCCGTTGACGCTCAAAACAATCATGTTGTGCCTCTCTTTTATTGCCTAGCCCATACCCAGCCGCATTCCCGCTATGCTTAGGTAAGCTGGGTAAGACGCATTTTTTACAGACTATAGTTTAGCTACTTATTCTCAAAATGTTCTTTCAGCGCCCGCAGAGCGCCTTTAGGGGTCTCGATCACTCTCGCGTTCACTAAGCCGCTGGGAATGTTCCCCCCCGGCTCCACATGAAACTCCCAGTGCAGCGCAGTAGCCCCGTCGCTGTCCTTCAGCTCCCAAAAGCCAGCAGCGGCTCGAATCCGTACAGCGTCGCCAGACTCCGGAACCGTGTCGGGCGCGACTCCTACAACTATTTTTATAGAGGAACCGTTACGCTCCAGATCCTGAGTGTAAATCGCATCGCGGTCCTTTACGGGCCAGGGCGCGTCCGTGCGCACGTAGTTGGCCCAGCGATCGTCATCAAGCTCCAGCCGCCTGGCTTCAATGGTGTCCGGAAACCAATCGGGATAACTCTCAATATCACGCAGTCGCGCAAGTACAGCCTCGGGAGAGGCCGCTATGAGCGCGGTTGCACGAAAAGCCTTGTAGTTGGAATCATCAACGTCACGGGTATCAACCTGAATACCCCCTTCATCAAACTGGGTCTCCCAATCACTGGACAGTGCGCTCCCCGCCCAAACAATGCCTATCGCCAGACCCATCGCTCGAATCAACATAACGACCGCCGCCTTCATCGCTTTATGTCGGCCGCGCTGTGGCGCTCCAGGACTTGCTCTTCTTCCGGTCCCCAGGCGCGATTTACGCAGCGCCCCCTAATCACGCCGGGACGTTCAAAGATTTCCTCAGACCAACGTATGACATTTTTGTAAGACGCCACATCGAGAAACTCGGCTGCTTCGTAAAGTTTGCCCATAGCGAGCGCGCCATACCAAGGGAAGGTCGCCATATCGGCAATAGTGTATTCGTCGCCACATAGATACGCGCGATCAGCAAGGTTTCTATCCAGGACATCCAGTTGGCGCTTTACCTCCATCGCGTAGCGATTGATGGGGTACTCAAACTTCTCTGGGGCGTAGGCATAGAAATGACCAAAGCCACCACCCAGAAAAGGCGCGCTGCCCATCTGCCACATGAGCCACGAATAACACTCAGCCCGGGAAGCCAAATCCTTCGGTAGAAACGCATCAAACTTTTCCGCGAGATATAAGAGCATCGCGCCGCTTTCGAATAAACGCACCGGGGTGTCGCCACTCTGATCAACCATCGCTGGGATTTTTGAATTGGGGTTAACGCTGACAAAGCCACTGCTGAACTGGGCGCCTTCCTGAATGTTGATTAGCCAAGCGTCGTACTCCGCGTCGCTGATACCCAGCTGCAGGAGCTCCTCCAACATCACCGTTACCTTTACGCCGTTCGGGGTCGCCAAGGAGTAGAGCTGAAACGGATGCTCACCCACAGGCAGTTCTTTGTCATGGGTCGCTCCAGCGATTGGACGGTTGATGCTGGCAAACTTGCCACCGCTTTCTGTATCCCAGGTCCATACCTTGGGCGGTTCATACTGTGTCTGACTCATAGTATCGGGGTGTCCATATAGTTCATTAAGCGTACTGTGTGAGTTAAAAAAGCGGGACGCTATCAGAGCGTCACGCGCTGTAACTCTGAAAACGTTCCCAGGCATCTCGCCCAAACGCGTCATAAGCTACCATCGTTTGGTGCATTTTTCGCCGGGCTGCAACGTCAATCATGCTATCGGGCAATAGAGGATCGCTCGTGACCTGGCGAATGACCGACTCGCCTAACAGGAAAGTCTCTCTCGCCAAGACATCACTCTCCTGCGCTTCTCCACGTCCCATGCTATCCAACATCGCCTGCGTCAGCGCTTTGTATCGCTCCTCGAGGGTGGCCCTGGGCCAAAGAAGGCTTGTGGGAACGGTCGCTCCCAATAGTGCATCAACCCGCAAGATTACGGCATCTGCTTCCAGCCCCAACTCAACAAGTCGCGCCCTGGTTTCGGCAGGTGCTTCGAAATAATTGGCCGGTCTACACCAAAGACCCGGATGTAGCTCCGCAAAACCTTCCAGCTGCAGCGAGTGCTCTCGCACTCTCAGGGTGGTTTTATCGCGACGCCCTAGATGGGCGGTATGCGCCATGAGCCAACGTCCATCCCAGGGGCCTACGCGCTGTTCCGCCGACACCCAACGCCGCGCAGTTTCACTGAGCACCTTGCCCCTGTCGCCTATGGCATAGCGGCCGCGGGATACGCTGCGCAAAAAACCGGACTTCACCAGTCGCCCGAGGGCAACGCGCATAGCCGTGGGATCAATGGAAAAGAGTTCTCCCCAGTGCAAACACTCACGCGCTGTGATTTCGGCGAGGTCCGGCGAGCTAAGAAGAGAAAGGACGAGACGCTTCGGCGTCGGCCACTTATACGTAGTGGGATCAAACATGCAGGAATCTTAGCACCGATAAATATAACAAAAATATACGCAATGCAGAATTTTATGTTACTTTTGAGATTCTCAGGAGGACAACACCATGAAAGCGTCGGATTATCTTAGCCGGGATGAAATCAAACACTACACGCGTCGCAGCGATGCTGTCGGCTTGTGGCTGATATTCAAAAGCTGGCTGGGGATCGTCGCCGTGTTTGCCATGGTCGCGCTATGGACCAACCCACTCACCATCGTCCTCGCGATCCTGCTTCTGGGAGGCCGGCAACTCGGCCTGTCCATTTTGATGCACGAGGCGGGTCACAAGACACTGTTCAAAACCCAAACGCTCAATGAAGCCCTAGGGCAGTGGCTCGGGGCCTATCCAGTCTTGGGTGATTGCGATGCCTACGGGGCCTCACACCGCGAGCACCACCGTCTTGCGGGCACGGATCAGGATCCCGATTTGCCCAACTATCGGAAGTACCCCATTGCCGTGGACAGCTTTCGTCGAAAGCTTTTGCGAGATATTACGGGTCAAACAGGCGTCAGGCAGCTGACAAGCCTGTTAAGCGGCGCCGGAAATCGAATCATGATGCGCAGTGGCGAAGGAAACAGCGCGCTTCGTCAGGGTTTGATTGCTAACGCCGCGCTTCTGGCGGTCCTTTGGTTGTGCGGTGAGCCGTGGCTGTATTTACTTTGGGTGGTGGCATACCTAACCAGCTACCCATTGGTGGCGCGCATTCGACAAGTTGCTGAGCATGGCAATGTCACAGCACTCTATGAAATGGATCCTCGCGGCAACACTCGCACTACGCGCGCGAACTGGCTAGAGCGATTAATCCTATGTCCAAATAACGTGAATTTTCATATCGAGCATCATCTGTTACCCAGCGTACCGCTGTGGCAGCTGGAGAGCCTTCATAGGAAGCTCAGCGCGCGTGGATTTTATGAGGACTACCCGGAAGCCGTCGCCGATGGTTACTGGAGCGTTATCAAGCGTGTCGTACCCGATTTCGATCGAAGTGCGACTGCTGCGGCCTGAGCGCATCCGGGCAACGGCACGCCACCTCTACAACCCCAAAAGGATCTTTTTTAGCACCGAGCAGCTATCGCGAATCTCTCCTCGTTTTACGCCTTTTCTTTTCTATACTGAAAGGGCATCAAAACAATAAAAAGGAGTACGCAATATGTTCTTTGACTACCTGCTCTACCCTCCGATTGTGGGCGCCGTCGGTCTCATCGCGGCGTTCATCATCTACCACATCATGATCCGCCATAACCATGGCGACGGTAATGTAAAAAAAATCGGCGACCAGATTCATCTGGGTGCCATGGTCTTTATGCAGCGCGAATACAAAATGCTTGCGATGTTTGCGGCCGTGCTGCTAATCGGTATTTTTGTTTCGCCCCTGGGCACTAACACCGCGATAGCTTTCACAGCGGGCGCTGTGTCTTCTGCAACTGCCGGCTTCCTCGGTATGTTCGCGGCTACAAAAGCGAATGTTCGTACCGCCGTCGCCGCGCACAATCACGGTCAGGCCCAAGCGTTGACCATTGCCTTTTACGGCGGTTCGATCATGGGGCTCTGTGTGGCCTCGCTCGGCCTGATAGGCCTGGGAAGCCTCTATTACTACTTTGGAGGCGATCCAGAAACGGCTCACGCTATCCATGGTTTTGGTATGGGCGCTTCCGTAGTAGCCCTCTTCTCCCGCGTAGGTGGAGGTATTTTCACGAAGAGTGCCGATGTGGGCGCAGACCTCGTCGGCAAAGTGGAAGCGGGGATTCCTGAAGACGATCCGCGCAACCCTGGCGTTATAGCAGACAACGTGGGGGATAACGTAGGCGACATTGCCGGGATGGGTTCAGACATCTTCGAATCTTACTGCGGCTCCATGATCGCCTGCATCGCCATCGCCTCAACTATGGCCATCGATAAGCAGGCAGAAATGATGTTCCTGCCTCTAGCGCTGGCAACTATCGGTTTGGTGGCTTCAGTACTGGGTATTCTTATCGTTCGTATGCGCTCCAGCGCCGCGCCAGAGGCTGCGCTGCGCACCGGTACGCTCATCGCACCTGCAGTGTTTGCCGGTATTGCCTGGCTCATGATGCAAGAGATGGGGCTCGACATGAACGTGTGGTGGTCCGTTGTCGCGGGTGCGGTAGGCGGCGTGCTCATAGGACTGATTACTGAGTACTACACAGGCTCCCATCCCGTCCGCAAAATCGCTAAGGCTGGTGATACAGGACCCGCAACGGTCATGATCAGCGGATTGGCAGTAGGTATGGAATCAGTTGTTCTGCCGGTTCTCTTCCTAGCCGCGATCATTTGGGTGTCTACAGAGCTCTCTGGTCTTTACGGCGTAGGCATCGCTGCAGTCGGCATGCTCTCTACTGTCGGTATCACTATGGCCATTGATGCTTATGGTCCGGTTGCAGATAACGCCGGCGGCATCGCAGAAATGGCGGGCATGGGTGAAGATACCCGACGCATTACCGACGGGCTTGACGAGGTGGGCAACACAACTGCCGCCATCGGCAAGGGCTTTGCGATAGGGGCCGCAGCCCTGGCGGCTTTGGCGATCATTGCTGCCTATGTACAAACGGTGCAGGTCAACAACCCCGGCTTCTCTCTCGAGCTCTCAGATCCCACGGTTCTGGTGGGGCTGTTCATTGGCGGTACGATTCCGTTTCTCATCGCATCGATCACGATGACGGCGGTGGGCGATGCCGCCTTCGACATGATCAACGAGATCCGACGGCAGTTTCATGAGATTCCGGGACTCCTCGAAGGCACTGCCGAACCCGACACAGCTCGCTGTGTAGACATTGCAACCACCGCAGCACTTCGTCGAATGATCCTGCCGGGCGCTATCGCAGTCTCCGCCCCGGTAGTCGTAGGTATGGGCCTTGGCGCGGCGTCTCTTGGCGGCATGTTAGGTGGAGCACTTTTGGGCTGTGTACTCATGGCCCTGATGATGGCTAATGCCGGCGGCGCCTGGGATAACGCCAAGAAGTATGTCGAGAAAGGCAATCATGGTGGCAAGGGATCACCCACTCACTCCGCCTGCGTCGTAGGCGATACCGTGGGCGACCCATTCAAAGATACTTCTGGCCCCTCCATGAATATCCTGATCAACGTCATGGCGATCGTCAGCCTGGTTATTGCACCTCTGTTGTAATCAGCGCTTAAGTACTGGCAGCTTCTCCGGGAGCTGTTAGTGTAGGGGCTGTACACTAGAACGCGTTTAACTAGGAACAGCCCCATGATCACAGCAGACCTCGCCATCGTCGGTGGCGAGCTTCTTTGCATGACCGATGCATTCACGCCGCAACCGGACACGGTGCCGCGAGGCACCATTCTTGTATCTGGACAGCGAATTGTTGCGCTTGGCACCGAAGCAGAGATCGGCCCCTACACAGCCAGAAAAACACTCGACGCGACCGATCAGGTCGTGATGCCGGGCTTTAGCAACTGCCATACCCACATCGGATCCAACGTCCTTCTACGCGGCCTTAACGAGGACGCCAAACTCTTTGAATGGCTTCAAAGCATGTGGCGTCTCAAACAGAACTTTGATCATGAAACCCTGCGTCTGGCGAGCCTTGCGGGGCTAGCCGAGATGGCGCTTGCGGGCATCACCAGTTTTAACGAACACTTCGATGCCTACTCAGTCAGCCCTGAGATCAATGCACTAGAGACTGTCCCACTACGCGCGACTTTGGGATATGGCTTTGCAGACGTCGGTCTGTACGGCGATTTAAAAGATTGGTCTTACCGCGCGCTGGATAACTTCGGTGAGATTGTCGAGGAGCATCACAACAGCCTCGATGGCCGTTTGCGCGTGGCCCTGTCACCGCACGCCACGTATTCCTGCACGGAGCAACTATGGCGTCGCTGCGCCGAAGTCGCGGCCGAGCACGAGCTCACGATCCACACGCATCTTTCCGAAGGGCAGCAAGAACATCAATTTGTTGCTGATAACCACGGCATGACACCCACGGGCTGGTTGCATAGCATGGGTTTACTCGGCCCTGACTTGACCGCTGCGCACTGCACGACGCTGACCGACGACGACATCGCTCTCATGGCCGAGCATGATGTCAAAGTTGCGCACTGCCCAATTAGCAACGCGAAGCTCTGCTCAGGCATTTTGCCCATGCGCAAACTCATGGCTGCCGGGGTTACCGTGGGTCTCGCAACCGATGGCCCAGCGAGTCACAACACGCTCGATATGTTTCAGGAAATGAAGTTCGGCGCGATTACCCACAAGAACCACAACCTGGACCCGGAGTTACTCACCGTTAGTGAGATGCTTGAAATGGGCACACGGGAAGCTGCCAAGGCGATGCATCTGGACGAGGCAGGTACCCTCGCCCCAGGTCAGCTTGCAGACATCATTGTCGTCGATCTCAACAACGCCCATTGTGCCCCACGCTACGACTCTCAGGCGGCATTGGTATATTCAAGCCGCGCGGACGATGTTGTTCATACCATTGTGGATGGGCAGATAGTGGTAGAGAACGGCGTGCTTCAAGGGCTAGACCTATACGGCATGCTGAGCGAACTTCGTGAACGCGCCGTTCAACTCCGACAGCGAAGTGGTGCCTGAGCATGCAGGATAACGACACAACACACCCCGTAAACGAATGGCTGCCCCTGCGTTGGACTTTGCCCCTTGGCTTTCAGCAGCTACTGGCAGCCTACGCCAGCATCATCATCGCACCGCTGGTTCTCGCCAGCGCATTGGGATGGCCTCAGGAGCAAACCACCTTTCTGCTGGCATCTGGACTCTTTGGTAGCGGCGTTGCCACATTAATCCAATGCCTCGGGATCCCGGGTCTTCCCATAGGCACGCGCCTACCCGTAGTCCAGGGCACGACCGTCGCTGTAATCCCACCATTGATCGCCATTGGCGCCAACGGCGACCTCACAGCCATGTTCGGGGGCACGATAGTCGGTGGCACTGTTTGCCTTTTACTCGCCGGATCCTGGAGTAAGCTTTTGCGCTTTTTTCCGCCCCTGGTCACAGGAACGGTAATCACGGTTATCGGAGTCAGCCTCATGCCTGTTGCGGTGATGTGGTTGAGCGGAGGTCGGGGCTTTGGCGCTCAAGACACAAGCATGGCAGAAGTGAGCCTCGGGCTTGGCACCCTTCTTCTGGTGCTACTAGTTATGCGCTTTGGCCACGATTTTCTCGCGCGCACTTCCATACTCGTGGGTTTGGTCGCAGGCGGTATTGCTGGTGCTCTTATGGGGATGTCTGACTTTAGCGGGGTTTCTACCGCCAGTTGGGCCAGTATTCCCATGCCCTTCGCTTTCGGCCCACCCACCTTCACCGTTGCCGCCTGTGCCGCGATGACCGTCACCATGCTCGTTACTATGGTGGAGTCTACAGGCGATTATTTGGCGATCGGTGAAGTCTGCGAGCAGGAGGTCGATGAACAACGCCTCGCCGCCGGACTGCGTGCTGAGGGCCTCGGCACCATCATTGGCGGCCTATTCAACGCCTTTCCCTTCACCACCTTCTCCCAGAACATCGGGGTAATTCGCGTCTCTGGCGTGCGCAGCCGCTTTGTCGTGGCCGCCACTGGCGTCATGCTCATACTCCTGAGTCTCGCGCCCAAAGCGGCAGCTCTGGTGGCGAATATTCCTACCCCGGTACTGGGCGGCTGCGGACTGGTGTTATTTGGCTCCATTGCGGCAACGGGGATCCAAACACTCCGTCGCGTAGACTTCGAGAACACGGGTAACGTACTCACGGTGGGAATCAGCTTGAGCGCTGCGATGTTGGTAGTGGCAAACCCCATTTACTTCTCGGCCCTGCCAAAAGCGGTAGCCGACATTCTCAACAACCCCATCACTCTGGGCGCAGTGAGTGCGGTGACGCTGAACCTATTGTTTAACGGTTCCCGCGTGTCTTCGCTTACAGGTAAGGCTGAATAATCTCAAAGAGCGCGGGACGCTCTTTTGCCACCTCATCAGCACTCAAGCCCTCCAGTGAGTGAGGATACTTGAGCCACTGCTCCGTCTCGTGGAGGAAGTAGTCGGGCACACGATCGGTGACGTTGCGAGTGGGCTTGAAGTAAGGAACGGCAACGCGAATGTCCTTGGGGGTATTTAACCGAGCCTTCTCTTCGATGTAGCGGATAACCGCATCAATGGTACTGCCCGTATCAAACACATCGTCCACAATCAGCAGCTTGTCTTCATGAGTGAGCTTCTTGATGAGGTAGTTCATGCCGTGAATGCGAATCTCCGATGACCGCCCGTCTATCTCGGGCTTGTACAAAGAGGTTCGGATCGCGATGTGATCGGTCTCGATACCGCAGTGGGCCAAGATCTCCTGCACAGCAACACCCACGGGGGCACCGCCACGCCAAATAGCGATCATCATGGTCGGCCGAAAGCCGCTAGCTACTACATTAGCTCCCAGGCGAAAGGAGTCTTCAAGGAGCTCCTGGGCTCCTAGATACACTTTTTCCGACATGCTTTTCTCCTGACCCAGGCCCACTTTCGCTGCTCAGTTCACGCACTCATGATCGATCTTTACCTAACTCATTGCCTAACTGCCACGGCTTGGTATAGCATCAGTTCAACCCTCGCGCGGTCGCAAGGTACATATTATTACTACAATCCCGCAAGCCACCGACCGCTAATCCCTACACTGGGAGGTAGCATGAAACACTACCTGGCCGCCGCATTCCTTTGCGTAACGCAAAGTATCGCGGCACAGCCTTATGATTCTATCGTTGGTGAGTCCCGGAAGCTCGGAACCCCGGATGAGCACTGGTTTTCTGCCCGGGGCAGCGAAATCGCCTATCTCATTAATGGCGATGAGGGCAGCGTGGAAGCGACGCTCACCCTATCGATGTTCTCTCCGGCAATCGAGCCGCATCTGGACGCAGGCCGCATTTACTCCTACGGCAGCTTCTACACGCGTACATTTTATGGCGATCGCACCGATGTCGTGCTGGTCTTTGATCTCGAGAATGCACTACCAATCAAAGAGATAGAGATTCCGCCAAAGTCTGCGGGGATCGGTCACAGCGGCATGATTGGACTGATTGAAGAGCGCTTTATCGGTGTGTGGAATATCACACCCGCTATGTCGGTGAGCGTAGTCGATACCTCTGACGACAGATTCGTAGGAGAGATCTCAACGCCAGGCTGTGCGGGCGTTTACCCGGTAGACGCGGGCTTTCTCATGGCCTGTGGCGACGGTCGCATTCAATATATTCGCCTCGACAGCGTCGGCGAAGAGGTAGATCGACTGCGTAGCGAATCATTTTTCAGTATGAGCGATGATCCTGTTTTTGATTACGCGGTGCCCACCCCAGAGGGCTGGATGTTCATGTCGCTGGAAGGCATGGTTTACGAAGTGTCGGTGGCAAATGGCGCCGTGCAAATCAGTGAGCCCTGGTCAATCAATCCCGAGGACATCGAAGATGCTGCTGACCTCAATGGTGTTCCCATTGAGGCAGATGACGATTGGCGTATCGGTGGTCGACAAGCCTTTGCTTACAATGCGAGCGCCAATCTACTTGTGACTCTCATGCATCAGGGTGGCGGCCAGGAAACCTTTGAAGACCCGGGTACGCAGGTTTGGGCATTTAGCACTCAAACCCGTCGCAGAGCCTACGTATTAGAGCTCGACGAAGAAACCATGGGCAGCTCTCTGGAACTTACCGCTGACGATGAACCGCTATTGCTTATCGCACCGGCTGACGGCGGAGAACTACTGATTCACGATGCGCTAAGTAGCCGTTTGTTGCGCACCGTACCAGAGATCAATGCCAGCATGATTCAAAGGTTAGAGTAGTCTGTGATCGACCCGCTCCTACAATTGACTCTCGCGCTCTCGCTCTTCTTGTTGTTTGTTAGCGCAAGCCAGCACAAACGCAGCGAAGCACGCCGATTTCAAGCGCAACTAGATGCTTATGCGTTGCTGCCTGGAAATCTGGTGCCGCTGATGGCTAGAGTTCTGCCCTGGCTGGAACTGGCGATCGCCATCGCGCTTCTGGTTCCCATAACACGGGAGGCCGCGGGCTTCACCGCCATGCTGGTCTTGGGTATGTATGCGTTGGCCGTGCTCCTCAATCTTGTTCGCGGCAGGCGCGATATCGACTGTGGATGCGGGGGAACCCCTCAGCCACTGAGTTACTGGCTAGTTACGCGCAACATCGTACTAGCTGCGGGAGCGCTGATAGTCGCCCTACCAACAACATCACGGATACTTGGCGCGGCGGACGCCGCTGCGATGATATTCATGAGTGCGCTGCTGGTACTTAGCTACGTAACTGTTGGCCAACTTCTTCAAAACCAAAGTGCGCTTCAGGGCTGGAACCCATATGACCATTGATTCCCTAGCTGTTGCGGTGCTCATCCTCGGCCTTGTGGTCGCGCTGCTCGTGATTGTGGTACTCGCACTCGCTAGACAGATTGGGGTGCTGCACACCCGCCTGGCACCCGCAGGGGCGCTCATGAATACCGCGGGCCCGGAAATAGGTTCCGCGGCGCCCAAGCTTGCTCTTCAAGATATAGACGGTGTGAGCGTCAACATTGGTGGCACGACGTCATCATCGACACTGATTTTGTTCGTCTCGCCGACCTGCCCGATCTGCAAGGAACTTGTTCCGGTGGCCTGCTCAATGGCGCGCTCCGACAAACTGCGTCTTCTGTTTGCGAGCGATGGTGGAGAGTTACCTCAGCACATCGAATACATAGAAAAGATGGGCATTGAGAATTACTCCTATCTGCTCTCCTCAGAGCTGGGACTCAAGTTTGCTGCGGGAAAACTACCCTATGCAGCACTTATCGATAGCGACGGTGTTCTGCGTTCCAGAGGTCTCGTGAACAGCCGTGAGCACCTCGAAAGTCTGGTGGAAGCCATGTTGAGTGGCTACGACTCTCTACAGGATTACCTCGTCAAAGAGCAGCAACTGGAGCAAGCCTCATGAGCACGCAAAATGAATTGCTAAAGCAGCTTCTCAGCGACATCGATGCCGCAACCACAGGCGTGGTGCGTTTTTTTGCGGGACGCACGTCTCGCCGCTCATTTTTGGGAAAGTTAGGCGCATTGGCAACGGGTATGGGAGCCTTCCCACTACTTCCTATGGCGCGCGAAGATGCAGGAAACGCTAATGCCTTAGCGGCTCCCGCCGCCGGATCCGAAGGAGCTATTTCGGAGATGGGCGATGAGCAAAGTTGCGATTACTGGCGCTATTGCGCTTTTAGCGGCCAGATTTGTAGCTGCTGTGGCGGCAGCATGACCCAGTGTCCTCCGGGTTCCGAAACCGCGAGCGTGGCTTGGGTCGGCACCTGCCACAACCCGCTAGATGGTCAGGACTATCTCATCTCCTATAACGATTGCTGCGGTAAGTCCGCCTGCGGTCGTTGTGGCTGTCATCGTTCAGAGGGAGACCGCCCGGTCTATTTTCCTTCAAAATCAAATAGCATTCTCTGGTGCTTTGGTTCTAACAGTCACGCTTATCACTGCACCCTTGCCCGGGTAGTGGGCAAAGCTGACGCAGGCTGAGCATTGCGCCTTCGCTCATTTGGACTCGCACTAGCGCCGGCGCTGTTGTGCGTAAATCTCGCACAGGCAGACCCCCAAGCAAACTATCTGCTGCACTGCGGCGGTTGCCATCTGGAAAACGGTGAGGGAACGCTTCCGGAAGTTCCGGACCTGCGCCATGATCTGGACTGGCTTGCCCAAACGGCTGAAGGCCGCTCCTACCTCACTCGCGTGCCTGGAGCCTCGCAAGTTCCTCTTTCAGACCAGAAACTGGCGGACATCTATAATTGGATGTTCGACGTCTTCTACCCACCGCACAGTAACATCCCTCCCTTCAGTGGAGAGGAGATTGCGCGCACTAGAGGCATACCTCTTTGGGACCCACTCAGCGCGAGAAAGGCTTTGCTCAGGGATCGCAAAGAAGTTACTCAGGCCAAAGAAGAGAGCCAGAACCAATGACAAACGCTACCGCCTCACTGCAAAAGACTTTTGTAGAAGAAGAGTCGTTACTCCAAGACGCCTATCGTCTCGCGGTGTCAGTTTATGACAGCGGCTTTCGTCCTGACTTTATTGTAGGCGTATGGCGCGGCGGCTCCACGGTGGGCATCTACGTGCAGGAATGTCTTCAGTATCTGGGTGTTAAAACAGACCATATCGCCATCCGCACCTCTTACCGAGGAATGGAGAGTTATCTGAGCAATGTGGAGAACCCCGAAGGTATTCGTGTGCACGGACTTCAATATCTCTACGAGACAATGAACAAGAACGACAATCTACTGATTGTCGATGACGTGTTTAGCAGTGGGCAAAATATAGAGGCGGTCATTCAAAGACTGGAATCAAAGTCGAAACGCAATATGCCCGACGACGTGCGAATTGCCGTGCCCTATTTCAAGCCCGCCAAAAACCGAACCGGGCGCGTACCCGATTACTACTTGCACGAAACCGATGACTGGCTGGTTTTACCTTACGAGATAACGGGCCTGAGTGATGCAGAAATTGCAACGCACAAGCCCTGGCTTGCAGAAATTTTGAAAGAAAGCCGCCAAGATCCTGGCGGCTCAATCTAAGCGGTTATTTAACTACGCAACCATCAAGGAAGCTTAGCTAGCGGGCACGGGCTGGCCCGCACCCCACGGCGCCCCAGCGGACTGCAGTTTTTTGCGCAGCGCTGGGATCTCGGCATCAATCACCGCATTAAGTCGCTCGCGAATTGGCGCAAAAACCTCCACCGCATAGCCAAGACTCTGACGATGCGCGCCGGTTGGCCCGTAGCTGGAGTTAGACACTCCTCGTCTCGCATGACCCAACCAGCTGTTCACTCGGTGCAACTCATAGTTTCCCACCGCCTGCACAGACTTGTTGCCATTGAGCGCTTCATCAATCTCATAGAGTTCCTGATGAAGATCATGAAGTCGCTCGTCAATATCGCCGGGAGCCGCTGCCGTTACAGACAACATCTTTTGCATAGTCGCAATCGTCTCCATGGCGTCATCCAACGCATAGCGCGCGCCACTCACCTGCCCGGAGACAGCGGAGAGCTCTTTCCAGAACGCATCAACCTCATCCATGGACGCACCGCTAAGTGCTGACCCGTACATACGCTTCACTTCAAAGCTTACGGCCTCGTCCAAGAGACGACTTTCACCGTTTTCAAGAAGAACAAGCTCAGCGCTGTAAGTACCAGGCATCACCATGAAACCCTTGGGTGGCAGACCCTGCCAGTCAGGCGGAGTCTCTACGGAACCGTAGTAAGGATGACGGAGATCCCAGGCAAGACGATGGAAACCCTTCTCCGTAGGCGCATCGAGACGACGAATCACATTGCCACTCGCATCGCGAATAACCATCATCAATGCAGGAGCTGCCTCTCTCCGCTCGGCCTCTACCGCATCCCAACCTTCGAAGGTCACTTGATCACCAGCCTCGAGGACTTTCTTCTCGGCGTCTTGGCGAATTTTCTCCAAGGTCGAAAAGCCATCTGCCAGGTGGTAAGTGAGCACCGCGCCAAAGGGCGGGTTCTCCGCGACATACAGATCGTCGCCTTGGGAGCCACGCTTTCGCGCACCCAGCACTTTGCGCGGGAAGTACCAGTCGGCATCACGTGCTTCAAACAGCGTGGCTTCCTGCTCCATCGCGTCGTCGCTCAGTTCCCGTAGTGCAGAATAGTCATCCATGACAAAGAAACCACGACCGAAACTTGCGGCTACTATGTCATTCTCGCGTCGCTGAATTTGGATATCACGAATAGAGATTGTTGGCATACCCGCGCTGAACTTTTCCCAGCTATCGCCGCCATTCAGCGTCATAAATACGCCAAACTCTGTACCGGCAAACATCAGGCCCGCCCGCTCGTGATCCTGTACAAGCCTCCAAACAAGATGCCGATCGGGAATACCGTCTGTGATACTGCTCCAGCTGCGACCACGGTTTCGGCTTACGAGAAGGTAGGGCTTAAAGTCGCCGTACTTATGATTATCCAAGGCCACGTAAACGGTATCGGCATCATGCAAGTCTGCACGGATGTCATTCACGAACGCTGTGTCAGGTACGTCTGGCATCGAGCCCACCTCTAAGCGACGCCAGCTATCACCACCGTTCTCGGAGACTTGAATCAGACCGTCGTCCGTCGCGGCATACAACAGGCCTTCGACCAGGGGCGATTCCGCCAGAGACGTAATGGTGTTGTAGTCCGACATGGCGAACATGTCCCAGGGCGCGTCCCAGCTCCAAGTCTGACCCATGAGAGGCATGAGCATTCGGTCTTCATCCCGTGTTAGGTCGCCAGATATCGCCGTCCAATCGTCACCACGGTTATCCGATCGCCACACACGCTGAGAAGCGAAGTAAATGCGCGCCGGTGAATGGGGGCTCACGAGAATCGGAGAATCCCAGTTGAATCGCTCGGGCGGATCACCCGGCGCCGGCTGCGGCTGAATGTAGATGCTCTCGCCCGTAGTCGTATCCACACGGTTCAGATTTCCCTTCTGGGACTCGGCGTACATGATGTCGGGGTT
This sequence comes from Congregibacter brevis, assembly GCF_045689245.1. GTDB lineage: Bacteria > Pseudomonadota > Gammaproteobacteria > Pseudomonadales > Halieaceae > Congregibacter > Congregibacter brevis. Next base: position 238,590 of record NZ_CP136865.1, read on the forward strand.
GCCCGGCTCCGTCGCCGGCTGATGGCCGTCGCCACCCAGAATCACTTCCCAATCGGCATTGCGAATACCGTTTACGGTATCCGTGCGCGAGGGCCCGCCCTGGGTGTTGTTGTCCTGGGTACCGCCGTAAATGTTGTAGAAAGGCTCCGTGTCGTCTAGGGCAAGCTTGTAGTACTGCGTCACGGGCAGGTTGCTCATATACCGCCAGGTGTCACCGAGATCGAAACTCTCGTACACACCGCCGTCGGTACCCATCATGATGTAATCTGGATCTTCAGGGTCGAACACAATCGCGTGCATATCGCCATGCTGGTTAGGGTGAGGCATGGGTTCAAAGGTCAAACCACCGTCCTCGGACTTGAGCACAGTAGGGCCGACCAGATACAGCCGGTCGTGCTTATGCATGCTGGCTGTGAGTTCCTGATAGTAGTGTGGCCCAGTTCCGCCACTCACCGCGTCGGCACCTTTCACCCAGCTTGCACCGCGATCATCGGAACGCCAGACACCGCCCTTCCGTCGATCCAGCTCAATGGCTGCGTAGACAACATCGGGGTTCTGCAGCGAAATAGCTAGACCGATCTTGCCCATATTGCCTGTAGGAAGACCCTCGGTCAGTTTGGTCCAGGTCTTACCGCCATCGAGGGAGCGGTGAAGGCCACTTTCGGGGCCACCGCCCATGTACGCGGCGACGGTGCGCTGGTGCTGCCAGGTAGCCGCATACAGAACATTTGGATCACGGGAGTCGATCACCACATCGGTTACACCGGTCCACTCGCCACCGCCGAGAGTCTTTTCCCAGGTCTGGCCACCATCGGTGGTCATATATAGACCGCGCTCACCACCCTTGGTCCACAACGGGCCCTGAACGGCGGCCCAAACGGTATTGGAATCTTCGGGATGCACAATAATGGTGGAGATATGCTGGGACTCAGGCAGTCCCATATTTGTCCAGTTTTCCCCGCCATCATCAGAGCGGTAGATGCCGTCACCAAAGCCTATATGCCGGCCGCCATTGTTCTCACCGGTGCCCACCCAAACGGTGTGGGGGTTACTCGGATCGATGGCCAAAGCGCCAATGGAGTAGGCCGTTTCGTCATCGAAAATCGGGGTGAAAGTTACCCCTGCGTTGCTGGTCTTCCAGACGCCACCGGAAGCTACACCCACATACCAGGTACTGGAATCCGTGGGGTGGCGAGCGATGTCGCCGATGCGGCCAGACATAAAGCCCGGACCGATGTTGCGCCATTCAAGGCCTTTGTAAAGTGTCGACGCCGCGTCTTGTGCTGCGCCAAAAACCGAGCCCGCAATGCACAGGCCCAATAGTGTGCTTAAAATCCGCTTCATGCCGAAGTGTCTCTTCTTCAAAATCGGCCGCTAAGACTATCAAAGCAACAAGGTGTCGTCTTCCTCCAAGCGCCTTTGGGATGCCTAGGCTGACGCTAAGCACTCAAGCCGCTAAACTCGCCAACCACGACCAGTTTTGGCCACGCGAAATGAAGACTATATGAAGACAGTTTCGGCCCAGTTGCTGACCATGATTTTCCTGCTTCTCAGCCAAGCTGCGAGCGCCGACATTTTCCGGCCCGCCTATCTGGAGTTATCCCAGACTGATGCTGAGCACTACAGCGTACTCTGGCGTGTGCCTGCACTGCCGGATAACCGCAGATTGGCCGCGCGAGTAGTCTTTCCCGGCAACGTGGAACGCGCGGGTGAATCACGCAGCGCCATCATCAACAACGCCTGGGAAGAACGCTTTGAGATCGTCGCCACCGGCGGGCTCATCGACCAGCAAATCACTATTGATGGCATTCTCGGCGGCGCGACCGATGTCATCGTGCGCGTCGAGCGTATGGATGGCACAACCCAACTCGAACGCTTGCAGCCCGCCGAGCCGGTATTCACCGTAACAGCATCACCCGGCCCGGGAGAGGTGGCAGTCGCCTACTTTGTCCTCGGCGTCGAGCACATTCTCGGTGGTATCGATCACCTCCTGTTTGTCCTCGCCTTGCTGTTACTGGTCGGAAACCTTCGCCGCCTGGTGATCACCATTACTGCTTTTACCGTGGCACATTCCATTACGCTGGTTTGCGCCACTCTGGGCTGGATCAGCCTGCCTGGGCCACCCGTGGAGGCGGTCATTGCCTTGTCCATCGTGTTTGTTGCCGCCGAGGTAATCCATGAGCAGCAAGGACGCTCCTCTATTACAGCTCGAGCTCCGTGGATCGTAGCTTTCGGCTTTGGCCTCTTACACGGTTTAGGCTTTGCGGGGGCTCTGCAGGAAGTAGGTTTGCCCGAGACTGCTATTCCCGTGGCTCTGCTGATGTTCAACGTAGGCGTAGAGGCAGGACAACTCTTGTTTGTCGCTGCCGTCGTCATTGTGGGTACATTACTCGGTCGTGTAAGCCGGGTACCATCAAGCTTGGTGAAACGCACAGTAAGTTATGCAATCGGGAGCGTCGCAGCGTTTTGGACTATCGAACGGGTCACTGCATTCGTGCAATAACGGAGACCCAATACCCTCCGCGATAATAAAAGACTAACGGTGCTCTAGCGCCGTCGATAAGGGGAACAACACAATGCTTCGTAAAATCCCAGGAGCCCGCCAGGGAATGCTCGCGCTCATTGTCTGCAACGCGACGCTCATGACCGCAGCTTTGCATCTCAGCGCCGCCGAAGCACAAGAACCCTATTCCCCGTATGCAGGAACCAGCCCCCAACGGCAGGTCTACTTTGGCGATACACACGTGCACACCGGCCTGTCTGCTGACGCAGGGGGCTCCGGCACACGCTTAATGCCGGAGGACGCCTACCGATTCGCTCGGGGTGAAGAAGTGCGTTCTAACACCGGCCAGCCGGTAAAGTTAAAACGGCCCTATGACTTTTTTATGATCACAGACCACTCCGATGGCATGGGTTTGATCAGTGATTTATTGGAAGGCACTCCAAATGTCATGGAGGACTCCTCAGGTCGCGGCTATCACGAAGATTTCAACGCGGGAGGAAAGCAGGCGGCTGACGCGATGTACCGCTTAATCGCGCAATTCTCCCAAGGTGAGACACCGCCGGCACTTCTTTACCAACCGGGCGTCCCCGCTTACCGACGCGTATGGGAGCGGTTGGTTGCGGCGGCTGAAGAGTTTAACGATCCAGGACAGTTCACGACGTTTATCGCCTACGAGTGGACCTCACTCGTGAAAGGGAACAACCTCCATCGTAACGTGATTTTTAGAGACAACGCTGATAAAGCGCTGGAAGTTGTGCCATTCACCATGATGCCGCCGGTGGGTAGTCAGGACCCTAAAGATCTATGGGCATGGATGGCTGCCTATGAAGAAGAGACCGGAGGTGACGTCACAGCGATCCCGCATAACGGCAACCTCTCCAACGGCATGATGTTCCCCCTTCGGGATGACTTTGAGGATGGCAAAGAACTGGACGCAGCCTATGCCAAGAGCCGGATGACCTGGGAGCGGATCTATGAAGTGACCCAATTCAAAGGTGACGGAGAGGCCCATCCACTCCTCTCTCCCGACGATGAATTTGCGGACTTCGAAACCTGGGACTATGGAAATCTCGATGTTTCCGAAAAGAAAACCGACGCTATGCTCCCAGGCGAGTACGCAAGATCGGGGCTGCTGCGCGGACTGCAGTTACAACAAACCATCGGTGTGAATCCCTACCAGTTTGGTTTCGAGGGCGCCACGGATACCCACACAGGCCTGTCGGCTCCCAACGAAGACAATTTCTTTTCCAAATTCACCACCACTGAACCAAGCCCGGAGCGTATGTCTCACCCCGGAAAAACCAATCCGGACCTCGGCATCGAGGGTTTCAGCGGCGCTATGTACAACGCTGCGGGCGTTACGGCTGTCTGGGCTGACGAGAACAGCCGGACCGCAATCTTTGATGCTATGGAACGTCGGGAGACCTATGCGACTACAGGCCCGCGTATCGCGCTACGCTTTTTTGGCGGCTGGAACTTCAAAGCTAGCGACGCCCATGCCCCGGACCTCGCTCAGCGAGGCTACGCCGCTGGCGTGCCTATGGGTAGTGAGATGCCCCCGGCTGGGGATGAAGCTCCGCGCTTCTTAATCTCTGCGCTGCGCGACCCCATGGGCGCAAACCTGGATCGCGTTCAGGTCGTGAAAGGCTGGGTAAACACTGACGGCGAAGCCAAAGAGAAGGTGTATAACGTCGCCTGGTCTGATGACCGCGCCCTCGATAAAGCAGGCAAACTGCCCAGCGTCGGGAACACCGTTGACCTGAGCGTGCCAAGTTGGAGTAACAGCATTGGCGCCGGGGAGCTATCCACCGTGTGGCAAGACCCGGATTTTAATCCTTCAGAAGCGGCATTTTATTACGTGCGAGTACTGGAAATTCCAACACCCCGCTGGACGGCCTATGACGCAGTGCGTTTTGGAGTTACCGTACCCGAAGGAGTGCCGCTGATCACTCAGGAGCGAGCCTACAGCTCGCCAATCTGGTACACGCCCTAGGTCGTTAGCGTCGCCCCGAAACAATGGGTCGCATTAGCTGTGAGTTGCCCGGTTGCATGACCGACCATCCTGGCACATAGGGCTGCGGAAGAGGTTGAGGGCGAACAGGCTTCCCAGGACGATGTGGCGGCCGGGGCCGCACGGGCCGCCCATAGTCGGGCCAGTAGCTGTTCTGCCAGCTAGTGGTCATGGAGCCCGTCGCCGGTTGAGGTGTGCTCGGGGTCGCAACCGCTGGCTGCTGTAAGTCGCGCATCTCCGCACGATGCTTCTCACGCTCGCGCCGGTCGCTCGCCATACGGTCAGTGGTGTCGCGCATCTCAGCCAAACGCTCCTCAAGAACGCCATCCTCTGCGGGTGGAGCCACATCAATGGTCATCACTTCCGCGGGTCCGGATTCGGGAGGACTATCACTATAGGTAGTCACGCCGTCTTCCACTGTTTTGTAGACCGTTTGGGCAAGGAGTGGGGTCGACAGCAAAAAAACGCATACCAGTATTCTGTTCATTAGCTGAGTATAGGACAGCTGGTATGGAAACGAAGAAACGCCCGCTAGAGAATCTCAAGAAGTGTCAAAACCACACCAGCAATAACAATAGCCAGTGCCAGCCGACGAAGAAGCACTTCTCGATCAAAGCCGTGAGAGCTACGCATGGCGGCGTACCCCTAGCAAAGAATTAGACTTACCAGCTCTCAACATAGGTCCGTAGACCAATAAAAGTGCTGAAGAATCATCGAGTTGTCGGTTTTAGTGTTGAACACGAGACGAATCTGAGGTGATTGACGGTGTGTATACGCCAAGACTGGGCCACAGGATTACCGGCCGAAGCTCAGCGTGCAGGAGTGGGACTTAGGTCACGCAACCCAAGTCCAGCTCCAGAAAGCTCCTTAACGCCGCTTAACGCGCCTTAACGTCTTCTTCCGCGGCGCGCGCGCTCTCTGGAACCGCCCATATTTCGCGCACGATGAGCGCGATCCATCTGGGAGCGGTTAAAACTGCTGCTACGGTTACTGTTTCGCTGTGTCGATAAGTCTCGCGAAGTAGACGGTAAGGTGCTTGCTCGGTTACCAAGGTTCTCGGCCTTATTGCTGGCACCGCTGGCCGAACTCTGGCGATTCCACTGCCCTTTGTCGCGAGTCTCCCAACCATTATCCACGCGGCGGGCGACGTTACCGTCTCGGTCCGCAAACACGTTATTAGCCCGCTGTGTTGCGGGTCGTGCTTGCTTCAGCTGATCACGCTGCCGCTTGCTCGCCACGCGATCCCGATTTTCCGGGCGCTGATAAAGGTTTTTGTTGCCGCCTCGATCCCCAAGGGACAAATTGTTATCGCCGATGCGATTACTGATCTCGGTGCGATTACCGATGTTGATGTTGTTGCCGATATTGATGTCACCGGTATTGATAATCGTTGGACCTCGGTAGCCCCCGCCATACCAGCCCCCACAACATCCCCAAGGTCGATAGGCACCACCCCAGCCGCCGCCCCAGCTCATACCAATGGTCATAAAGCCGTTGCTCCAGCTCATACCAAAGTTCCAACCAGTCCACGGGTTGTATCCCACGTGGAGTCCCCAGGTAGGAGGACGAGGATAGTAATAACGGCCCCAGTAGGGAGGGTAGTACCAGCCGGTTCCGTAGACGGGCACCCCGTAGTAGGGGAACGACCATATGTAACCGGGCGTATAGCCCACATAGACGACTTCGGGCGTGGACTCATAAACGTGCACGTGGGTGACGTTGTAAACCGGCGAGCTTGGGGGGATTTTGGCGATCTCGCTTTCGGGTACGGTATCCGCCACTGTCCAAGGACCGGTAGGTGTTGCCGCGGCAAACCACACGCCGTCATCCACCGCGTAATAGCGATCATCTATGCGCAACACCTGTGCTCCGGTATTTACCGCATACGCTACGGACGTCCCCTCAATTTTCTCAAACTTGGGGCTTCCGTCGTACTCCACCGTCAGCTCAGCTTCCGAGCGAACGATCGCTGCCGTCTGGGGTATCGCTGCGTCGAGCATCGCTTGCTCCGCTTCGTCGGTACCGGCGACAGAACTGCGCAGTCCTCCAATATCGGAATCAGGAGGAATTTCTGCGAACGCTGGCGGTAATTCATTGGCCGGAACAAAGGTCCAGGGGCCCTCAGATGACTTGGAGCGGTACCACCGCCCAGACAGCAAGATGTACATGTTGCCCGTAGGGAGATCACGGAGCCACGGCGTTTCCGTGTTCTGCACATACAAAATTTCTCCGCCGGTTAAGGACTGCCAGTCAGGCTTACCATCGGTAACAACCAGCTCAGTAGGCTTTGTGGCAGCGACAATTGCAGGCGCCCTACCCGCTCCTTCAGTGGTATCCATCGCAGCACCTTCGGCGACCGCTTTCGCCAGATCCGCTGGGGGCTTAGTCGTTAAGGCCCATGGCCCCAATGGATCTTTAGCGGTGTACCAATGACTCCCGTCGCTCAGGAACAGAGATCCGGACTTCTCCTTGGCAACCAGAAAGGGCGTATTCAGTGCTCGTTCATAAGGAGAATCTTCCACAGGCTCAAAGCGGGGCTCGCCGTCATACATGAGCAATACCGCAAGCTCTTCTGAAAACAGAATGATTGGCGGATCGCTTTTCAGCGCCTCCAGGCTCTTCCGCTCGATATCTGCGGTCTCTAGAGACGCCGATAAACGCTCGTAGCTCAGGCTTAAGCCGTATTCAGGAAAAGCCCCTTCCACAAACTGCATAAGGCGCTGCTCGCCCGCATCCTTGGAATCTGGCCAAGCTGCTTTGGTCACCTTGATATCCAGAACATCCACTGTGCCGGCATCCAGATCCGTCGCTATACGCGACTCGAACCACATAGCACCAAAAATGGGCTCGTCTGTATCGGGCAACTCGATAGAGATTGCAGCTCGCGCGCTAAGCTTATCGCCTTTCAAGGATTCGGGCTGGGGCTGGTAAATCACCAGGGTGCCCTGATCACCGCTGATTTCCTGAGGCCATGAAACCTCCTGCGCCCCGGCAGTGCCTGCCGCGAAAGTCGCAAACAAGCTAAGAGACAGCGTCAGCGCCGCAATCAGAAATTTATGTACCCACATCATGTCTGCCTCTGAGGTCTTCGCTTACTGGGGTTTAGCTTGGTAGAGCGATTCCATAATCTGATCCACCGTAAAGGTACCGGGACGCTGTCTGGGCGGAAAAGCCTGCAGGGAGCGCACGAATTGGGTGACGGCTACGCGAGCCATACCCGCGGCCGGCGCAACTTTATGATCCCACCAAACATTGTAGCTATTGGAATCGGTATCCGCCCGTTCAAAAGGATCTCTGCGCAAATGAAAAACCTTGGGAATCCGTAAGGTCACGAAGGGATCGCGCCAGACATCGAATCGCTTGGAACGCTGCTCTGCGAATACCGTCTTCCAGTCACCTATGCGTGCCGAGACCAAAACCCCATCGTCGCTGAAATAGAAGAACTCTCGACGGGGCGTATCCGTGACCTCGCCCGTTAGATAGGGCAAAAATTCATAGCCATCCAGGTGCACCTTAAAGTTCTTACCCGCAGCGCGATGCCCTTCTTTGAGCTTAGCCGCAATCCCCTCCTCGCCGGCAGCCGCCATGAGTGTAGGCACCCAATCCATGTGCGACATCACTTTATTGCTGATTTGATTGGGCGCGATCTTGCCGGGCCAGCGCACCATCGCTGGCACTCGAAAGCCCCCCTCCCAATTCGTGTTCTTTTCACCGCGGAACGGCGTTATGCCGGCATCGGGCCATTGGTTGTAATGCGGTCCATTGTCCGTCGAATAAACCACGATAGTGTTGTCGCTGATACCCAGCTCATCGAGCTTGGCGAGTAGCTGGCCCACGTGTCCGTCATGCTCAACCATGGCATCGTTGTAAAAACCCTGACCCGATGCGCCCAACTGCTCGTCTTTTACGTGCGTGTAGTAGTGCATCCTCGTTGAGTTAAACCACACGAAAAATGGCGTGTCATCTTTGTGCGCTTTGTCGATGAACTTGAGCGCCTCGCCCAGAAATTCTTCGTCCACAGTTTCCATGCGTTTCTTGGTCAGTGGCCCCGAATCCTCAATTTGCCCGTCCGCAGATGATCGAATTACACCCCGAGGGCTGAACAATTGGTTAAACATAGGATCTTTGGGCCAGTCCGGATCTTCGGGGTTCTCCTCGGCATTCAGGTGATACAAATTGCCAAAGAACTCGTCAAACCCGTGATTGGTCGGGAGAAACTCGTCCTTGTCCCCGAGGTGATTCTTGCCAAACTGCCCGCTGGTGTAGCCGAGGGGCTTCAATAGCTCCGCCAGGGTGGGGTCTTCGGGCTGGATACCGATATCCGAGCCAGGAATACCCACTTTGGTGAGGCCTGTGCGCACAGGATGCTGTCCGGTAATGAATGCCGAGCGCCCGGCGGTACAGCTTTGCTCACCGTAATAGTCTGTAAAAACCATACCCTCATTGGCGATACGATCGATATTCGGGGTCTGATACCCCATCTGCCCCATGCTGTAACGACTGAGATTCCAGATGCCGATGTCATCCCCCCATATCACCAGAATGTTGGGGCGATCGGCAGCGCCTGCTGTGCTTACAAAGCACAGCAATGCCAATGACAGGCTAAGCGCCTGGGTGAACGCTCGGGAAAGGTGATTCTTGCGTGGCATGTCAGGTCCTCAAAACATTATGTTTATGGGAGAACCTTATACCAAGTTACCCGGAAGAATCACCGCTAAATCGATGACAATCCCTAGCGTAAAGGTCTGGCGTGAGCTGCTCCGCGGAAAATAGCGTTGGCCAAGATCACGTTCAGTCCTTCTTGATAGGCGCGCACCGTGGGGTCCTGCGTAAAGGCGACTACCCTGCCCTTACCCAGCTTACGAGCCATCACAAATGGCTTATAGGCCATCTGCTTTCGATTTCGCTCCCACAGATGGCCACTGGCCAGAACGTTCTCAGCACTAGCAAAACTGGCGACATTGACGCCTTCGTTCTGTCGCAAAGGGGTATAGACGTCGGAAGTTCGCGCCAAGACATGCAGCTGAGGAGCGACCCCTGCCGCCAGCCAGTGATCCTGATCTACCGTCGCAAGCAGCTGCGCGCCGCCGACGCCATCGGAGTTAGCCTCTCGGGACTCCGTTGCCACACCGAAGGCCTGTTGATCCAATGCGGTTCCCGGGACGCGCGTAAGCTCAGTATCCGGGGCATCATCTTCAGGGAGAAGGTCCAAACGATACTCACGGCGGGTTGCCAGTAAATCGGTACCAGGATCAGCCAGTAAACGCGTCGCCCGAGCCAGACTGATCAGCACCCCGCCACGCTCCACCCAGTCCCGAATACGCGCAACGCCTTTTTCGCCCAGGGCATCGGCATAACCGTCGGAACTATCGGGCAGCACCAGCACCTGATAGCGCGACAAATCCGCTTTACGCAATTGTTCTACCCGAACTGCGGTCACCGGATAATCAAATTGCCTCTCAACAACGAAGCGAAAATTGCCCGCAGAGTAGCTGTTTGTAGGCTCGTCCCATGCCAGCGCTATACGCGGTGCATTCATACGCACGACCTTACGGCTGCCAAAGCTGGGGCCATCAGTTACCCAACTGTCATCCACGGCCACCACTCGCGCTTGTGTCTTCTTCACGTAGGCAACAAGACTTTCGTGGAGAGACTCGGGGTTGTCCGCAACATCAATAATCAGGCTGCCGCCGGGATAAGTAGCGCCACCGTGGACAAAGGATCTATCGCTACTTTTCACAGCCAAACCGTCGCGAAGTGCGTGGCTCAGAAGCTGGATGGCACTGCGCTCTCCCCAAGGCACGATATAGGCAACAGTCGCCTTGGTGGGGAGATCTGGCGTAGGAACCACACCGGGCTCTATCACCTTCGCATTGGTAGTCACACGCTGCTTACAACTAACTGACTCAACATTAAGCAACATTGGCAATGACCAGGCCGTGATGTCATACATCTCGTCCGGGAGATTTTTATCATTCAAACGCTCTTGCTCCGCCACGAATTGAGGGTCCATTGGAGTCTCTCTATCCATCAAGGTGCGCAAGAAACGTTTTGCGGGTTGATCAAGATTGATGACCAACGAATTGGCAGCAAACTCAGCGCCACAGGCTTTGAAGCTTTCAGTAGCGCTATCGACCTCCACGCCCTGACTTGCCAACAAGGCTCCAAGGCGATCCACAGCGTTTTGATCATTCTGAGCCGGGACGACGTAGGCCTGAATATCGCCCTCACTCCCCTCAGCCACTGCTGTTTGTTGGTAATTGTAAAAGTCTCTGAGGAATTTCTCTCGATTATTGGCCACGGTTTCCAAGGTGCCCAAGGATGTCAGGAAGTGGTTGCGCACCGTGCTAGCGTAAGCGAGCTCGACACCGTCGTACTGGCGGACCAGCAATCCTCGGGCGGAGGCCTGCTCATAGGTCATGGCCACACTACCAAAATAGGCTGGCCAGCTCGCGCCATATCCAGGATAGAACGCGTCGTAAACTTCTCGCGTAAAGTAATCTAGGCCAAATTCATCGAACCACTTGGCATTGGTGCGCCCAAACAGCTCAAGGCTCGCACGCTGATCGGCGGCAAGATGCGGGTTATAGGGCACCGCTTCGGGGGCAAAGTAGTAAGTGGAGTCCGAGCCCATTTCGTGGAGATCCACGAAAGCAATCGGCAACCACTCAAGCACCGCGTCGGCGTGACCTCGAGTCTCCGGTTGACTGCGAATAAACCAGTCACGATTTAAATCAAAGAGATAGTGATTGGTTCGGCCGCTTGGCCAAGGCTCGTTGTGCTCCGCAGAAATACGATCGCTGCTAGGCTCCAGACCCAAAGCGCTTTCGAAGCGATGAATGAAGCGATCGCGCCCATCCGGGTTTTGCATAGGGTTAAGTATTACCGTAGTGCGTTCCAGAATTTGTGGGACGCGGGAGTCCTGACGGGAAGCAAGCAGATGATATGCGGTCATCATTGCGGCATCAGTAGAGGAGATTTCGTTGCCATGCACGCCATAAGCCAGCCAGCTTGCTGGCGCTAGATCCTTAATCAGGCGTTCTGCCTCTGCGGAGGATGTGCTTCGGGGATCTCTAAGAGCATGCATACCCGCGCGGGTCCCTTCACTGTTGGCGATGTTCTCTGGAGAAGAAATCACTACGTAGAAGAGCTGCCGACCCTCCCAGCTACGGCCATACTCAACAATCCGAACGCGATCCGGCGCGGCCATGGCAAGGGCATCGAAGTAGCGACGAACGTCCTGAGACCAGGTGATGCGCTCTCCCGGTTCGTAGCCCAAAACTGTACTAAGCGTGGGGATCGCCGGATCATAATCGTCGGATGGCCAGTTCGTACTCGCAAGACTGGCCTGAGCAAAAATCAAGCTAAGGACAGAGGCCGCTATAAACGCGGCGGTGCGGCTCCATGCCGCAAGAAATGCTGCAGACTTCATGAGGGGTTTTCCTAACAGGGGATAAAGCCTATGTTGGCGAGGTATTTTCCTTCGCACAAGAGCCGGAACAGGATTCCCCTATGCAAATTCGATTTAAAACCCACGCTATTTTGCTCGCACAATACTTTTTCCTCGCCGCTTTTTCCTTGCACTCCTTGCAAAGCGCCGCCGACGACAGGGCAAAAGAAGCCATAAACGGATTGCTTGATGACTTTCATCAGGCAGCAGCGGACGCAGACAAGGAACGCTATTTGGGCTATTTCAGCGCCGACGGCGTATTCATGGGTACCGATGACTGGGAGCGCTGGCCATTACCGGAATTTACTGTTTATGTGGGCGAGCGCTTTTCCGGCGGCACTGGATGGACCTATGTCTCAGAGGAGCGCTTCATCACTCTGGGCCCCACGGAGGCGAGTGCGTGGTTCGATGAAATCATGGTGTCAAAGCGCTGGGGCCGCTTTCGCGGCACGGGAGTACTGCTAAAGGAAAACGGCGTTTGGAAAATCGCCCACTACTCATTGACCGCTTTAGTCCCCAACGAACGTTTTGCTGATGTTGCGGAAGTCGCAACGGAAGGCTTCCTTGCCCGAGAGGCTGAACAAGACAGCGAAGAAGAAAAGGAGAATTGATATGACAGGCGTGCAAGCAAGTGACGGCCACACTGTCAGCTATTCTCAAACCACACTCACCGAGCTTATGATCCCTGCCTACGCGAATTTTGGCGGCAAGATACACGGCGGCACGCTGCTCTCTCTGATGGATAAGGTCGCTTACGTCTGCGCCAGCAAACACGCGGGCAATTATTGCGTCACCGTGTCTGTAGACAACGTGCATTTTTTGGCCCCTGTCGAGGTCGGCGATCTTGTTTCACTCATGGCATCGGTCAACTACGTAGGATCAAGTTCCATCGTGGTAGGTATCAAAGTCGTCGCAGAGAACGTTCAAACCGCGACGGTAAAACACACAAACACCTCGTACTTCACCATGGTTGCCAAGAGTGATGGCAGTGAGAAAGCGGTGGTGCCTCCTCTCATTCTGGAAAGCGTCGAACATATTCGCCGCTTCGCCGGTGCGCTAAGACGGCGTCGTTTACGTCGCTATATGACCGAACGCATGGATGAGTACAAAAAGGATTTTGTGGTGGATGAAGAAACCCGTGCATTTCTGGCCAATGAACGCTGCGTGATTCGCCTCGAGAACTGAGCCCATGGAACTTCAGGAATCCCAAGTTTACTGCCCTTATTGTGGCGAACCCCTCTCCATACTTTTAGATAGCGGCGACAGCGATGCCGAATACATCGAAGACTGCCAGGTGTGCTGCCAGCCTATGGTGGTCAGCCTCATGAGCCTCGCCGACGGTAGCCTAGACGTTAGCGTACGCCGGGAGGACGAATGACAAAGCGGCGAGTAGTGATTGTGGGTGGTGGCTTCGCGGGGCTTGCCTGTGCCAATGAACTGGATTGCGATCAGTTTGCGGTCACGCTCATTGATCGAAAAACCAGCTTCGAGTTCCTCCCAAATATCCACGAGCTTATCTCTGGGGTCAAAAAGCCCGGGCAATTGAGGCTCTCACTCCGCGCTAACCTTCAGGCGAGGGGTCATCGCTTTGTGCACGGCACCGTTACGGCGTTAGATCCTCAGACTCGGCGCGTCACCGTCGATACAGAAAAGCACTTTGAAGCTGATTTTCTGGTCATCGCGCTAGGTAGTGCAGATGCCAGTTATGGTGTCTCTGGTGTAGCCAAGCATAGCTACGGTTTTAAATCCGTCGAGCAGTGCAAAGCAATCCAACAGCGCCTGAAAAACTTGGGCCGGGATGGCGGCAGAGTCGTGATCATTGGTGGAGGACTCGAAGGTATTGAGGCTTTAGGCGAAGTGCTTCGCCGCTACCGGCAGCAATCTTTGGACATCAGTCTGGTGGAAGCGCGCCCCAGGCTACTACCCGAAGGTCCGCAAGCCGTGGGTGAACTCATTGCCCGGCACAGCAGCGAGTGGAACGTGAACCTTGTTACCGCGGACCCGGTACAACGCATTACTCCGAAGACTGTTCAACTATCCAGCGGCAGGAAGCTTCGATCGGACCTGACCATCTGGACCGGTGGCCCAGCACCCCCAAGCTTGCTCGCTGAATCCGGTCTTGCTGAACCAAAGGCTTGGGCCCCGGTAGATGAAAACCTGACCCATCCCGGATACTCCAAGGTATTCGTGGCGGGCGACGCAGCGGAACTCGCGAACCCGATCAACAAGCAGGCCTACCATGCTCTGGACATGGGTCGCTGTATCGCTGAGAACATTAAGCGCTGTGAGAACAAAAAGAGCCTTCGGCGTTACAAACCCTCTGATAAACCTACGCTGTTGGCCTTCGGGGATCTCGATAGCGTACTGATAAGCGATCGACTCACGCTCGCTGGCCCTCCCTTGGCAGCAGCGAAAGAGGCCGTGTTTGCCGCCGTGATGGCGCAACTGGATGTTCGTGCGCCCGGAGTCAAACTTGATGCTGCTCTTGGCCGAGGTAAGCAAGCCACTGAGCAGTTACTATGGCCGACGCTGAGCAACTGGCGAGCACTCAAGAAGCAAACAAAGGTCCGGAAACTCCCATGAGACGCGTGATTTTTGACACCGACATCGGCATCGACGATGCCATGGCTTTACTTTTTTTGCACTACGCACCCGGTCTGCGCATTGAGGCCATCACCACCGTTTCGGGCAATGCCAGTATTGCGAACACCACACGCAACGCCTGCTACGTGAGAGAACGCTTTGGTATTGATGCCCGCGTGTTCCGCGGAGCATCAGGCCCTATTGGTCCTGCTCTGGGCAACGGTCATCCCGATTTTGTTCATGGGAAGAACGGTTTGGGCGACATCGAGTTCTCCACGCCGCTACAAGAGGCCGAACTACAATCAGCGGCTGAAGCTATTGTTGAATTAGCAGAGGCCTATCCCGGCGAGATAACGGTGGTCGCGGTAGGACGGCTGAGCAATGTCGCGAAGGCCTTGGACCTGTGCCCACGACTTCCGGACCTGCTCAAAGAGGTGGTGATCATGGGGGGCGTATTTATGCGCCGCGGTCATCAGGGCAACGTTTCTCCCGTCGCGGAAGCGAATATGGCGGGAGATCCCACCGCAGCTGACCAGGTGCTTGGCAGTGGGTTGGAGGTCACAGTCGTAGGTTTAGACGTCACAGAGGAAACCGTGATGGACGAAGCGTTTGTCGAAGCCTTACGCACTCAGGCCGGTGATGCGGGAAGCTTCATCCACGACATCACGCGCTTCTACTTCGACTTCTACGAAAGTATTAACGCCGAGCGAAGCTGCCCGATTCACGACTCCAGTGCTGTGGCCTATCTCCTAGCCCCAGAGCACTACCACGTAGAGGAAGGGCCGACCCGCGTAGTTTGTGAAGGCGTAGCGATGGGCCAGACAATTCTTGGGCTACATCCAGAGCGTTACGAGAGTGATGCCTGGCTGGGACGACCCTCCTGCCGCATTTGCACCGCCGTAGACGCCGACGCGGTGAAAAAACTCTACCTTGAAACGCTGTCTCTAGCGGGCCAGTAGGTCCAGGCGCTCGCGAAGATAACTACCAGCCGTGTGCTTCTCAGAAAGCTGAATGTCGAGGTCAGGGGCAATAAAGTAAGGCATCGAGATACGTGACAGATTACTGGACTCATCTGAGGGGTTTATCACGCGGTGCGAGGTAGACGGCAGCTGTCGTCCCGACGCTTCTTGCAACATGTCGCCAGAGTTCACAATGACATCGCCCGGCAGGCCGGGTACATCGGTCCACTTCCCATCGCGCCCCAACACCTGCAACCCCGGCTCTGAAGAGACTGGCAGCAATGTGATCAGATTAATGTCTTCATGCGCAGCTGCCCGTACTGCATCCGGGGGCTCATCGCCTGTTAAGGGCGGATAATGGAGAACTCTCAGAAGACTATCTGCGGGCGAAATGCTCTCAGCTAATTCTCCCCGCAGGCCCGCCGACAGCGCGCTTCCGCAGTGAATATCCAGCCAGCCCAGAAGCAGTCGCCCCAAAGCCTGAGCTTCGATCAGGTGTGACTCCGCATCACTCGCCAGACCCGCCGGCAAAATAGTGTCCGGCACAATATGGAAAAACTCTTTGAGGTCTTTAACATCGTGGCCCACGGCGGTTTCCGACACATCGGGCGGAATGTAACCGCTGGTATTGCCTGACGGAGTCTCCTCGGCCAAGTGTTTCCACTTCTCTTCACCAAAGAAAAAGTCTCGCCAATCGTCCACCATTCGAGCCATGCGCTGCGCATCCAGAGGCGAGTTTCGCAACACTGCAAAACCCGTTCGTTTAAGCGTCTCGACAAAGGCCATCTCGGCCTCGGCGCTGCGCATGTCTACTACTGCAACGGTCATAAATCAGCGGTCCTCCTACTGCACCACTACAATTATTCAACGACAAAATAGCCGGTTACAACGATTCGACTAAGGCTATTTGAATTTAGCTACACGATTAGCTTTAGACCGAGTCCGCACGGCTGCGCATCAGCCACCAGGCCAAGAAAACAAGAATCCCCAAAACAAGATAGCAAAGAGAACCGAACTGAAGAACAGCCCGCGTGTTTAGGGCGGTTACAACAACACTGGTGATTTTTGGGCTGATCGCCGTACCTGAAGTAGCACCAAAAAGTAGCGCTGCGACCAGGCGCGGACTGGGATTGGGAACCGCAAGAGTCGCGAAGGAAATAACAATCTTCAACAGCCCGAGGTTAGCTATACCCCAAAGCAGGGACAGCCAGGGTAAAAGCGTCAGCGATTCGTTCAACCAAAGTGGCAGTGAACCCAGAAAAGCGCCGCTGATGCTCAAAAGTACCAGGCGACGAGCGCCGATGCGCAACACCCACCATGCAACCAGAAGTTGAGCGACCAACATGCCGGTCCAGAATCGAGCAACGACCGCCCCGGCAGCATCCCGCGGTGCCCCCAGAGACTCCTCGAGATAGGTGGGCAACCACCACAACAAAGAATATTGTCCGAGGGTATAGAGAAACAATGCGGCTATGCAGAGCCAAACTGATGCTGGCCAGGTGCCCCCTGTACGCCCCTGCTCGTGAGCTTCCTTACTGGTAGGGAAGCTCGCCGTCGCCACCAACAGCACCACCATCGCGGCGACCGCAGCAACCGCCAAATAGGAACTCGACCAGTGAAATTCCGCTGCGACCAGTGACACCGCGAGAGTGGATATGACAATCCCCGCGACACTGAATGAGCCGTCCGTAATCACTAGCATGGAGGCCCTATGGTCTTCCGCATAGAGCTGGGTAATGGTGCTCGCTGCCGCCGCCAAACCAATGCCACAGGCAGTGCCGACGACGCCCAGAGACAGCTTTAACGCAAGGGTCGAGTCGGACAAGCGCAGGGTGAGCAGTGCAAGCACGATGGCCAAATAAACCAGCAAGGTCCAGACTCGAACCGTAAGAACGTCAAAGACTACGAGCGCTAAAGTAGAACCCAGAAGAATCCCAAGGGTAAGCCAACTGAATATGGGCGCGACGTCGCCAATGGGTCTGCCCAGATACTCTGCAAGAGGAGGCAACACAATACCAATAGGTGCCAGCATCCCCGACATGACAAAATAGGCGAGGAAGCAGGCCAGCGTGACGCGTACCTTATTACCGGAGCTGACCAAGAAACTTGACGCCTATTCTGTTCTAAGAGGATGCTGTGCAGCTTAGCAGCGCAAGGTCTGCCCGAGCCAGCAAATCCGCACCTTGCGCAGCCACCCAAAATTCATCTAAAAGCTAAGGTCAAAACGTTATGCAAACCGTCGTAATTACCGGAGTCTCTACGGGCATTGGTCATGCCGCAGCTAAGGTCATGATCGCTCGTGGCTACAAAGTCTTCGGATCCGTACGCAAGGAATCGGATGCACAGCGTGTGCAGGCAGAACTCGGTGAAAACTTTACTCCCCTAATTTTCGACGTTGTAGATCCTCAGGGAATCTCTGCTGCGGCAGACTCCGTGCGGGAGGCATTGGGCGGAACAACGCTAGCCGGATTAGTAAACAATGCGGGGATCGCTGTATCGGGTCCACTCTTGGAGGTGCCCGAAAGTGAGTATCGAAAGCAGCTCGAAGTCAATTTAGTCGGGCCGTTTCTGGTGACTCAGGCGTTCGCGCCGCTCCTTGGTGCGGATCAGCAGCTAACGGGGCCGCCCGGACGAATCGTGAATATCAGTTCGGTGGCCGGCCTTCGAGCGATGCCTTTCCTGGGCCCCTATGCCGCCTCGAAGTTTGGACTGGAAGGCTACTCAGAAGCTTTGCGTCGGGAACTCATCATGTTTGGTATTGACGTTATTGTGGTCGGACCCGGCCCAGTAAAAACGGCAATTTGGGACAAGGCCGAAGAGGTGGATATCGAGCAATACGGCGACTCTCCCTATCGCCCGATTCTCGAGCGCTTCCAAAAGGTCTTCATCGGCCAGGGCCGAGATGGCTATCCTGCTGATCGTCTGGGGGAGTTAATCTGTACGGCACTCACCACGCCGAAGCCAAAGGTTCGCTATGCGGCGGTGAAAGGCCGGATGATGGAAAAACTCATGATGAGTGTGGCTTCGCCGAGAATGCTCGACAAGGCGATTGCCAAGATGCTGGGCCTGAACAAGCCGTCATGACATCGGGGAGCAAAGCTCCCCTGTTTAGTCTTACTCCATGGCCGCTTTGTAAAGCGATGCTTTCGGTGCCGCAAAGACACGGCGAACCATTGGCTCAAAGAACTCTAGAGAATAGGTTTCGGCTTCGGGATCAAAGGCCGGGGCGTCGTACTTCTCGATGAATTCCTTGGTGTAATCGTAATGCGGGTGAGACTCAAACTGTTTGTGCTGGTCTCGATCCAAACCAATGTGATGGAAAAAGTAGTAACCCTGGAAGATCGCGTGGTGCTTCACCATCCAGTGATTCTGCTCACTAATGAAGGGCTCAAGATACGTCGCCGCAATATCCGCGTGGTTGAAGGGGCCGAGCGTGTCACCGATATCGTGCAACAGTGCGCAGACTACGTACTCTTCATCCTTGCCATCTTTATGCGCCAAAGTCGCCGTTTGCAGACAATGAGTCAGACGATCCACAGGGAAGCCGCCGCAATCTCCGTCAAGTACTCGCAAGTGCTCCAGCATACGGTCAGGCAACTCAGCCGCCGCGACCTTGGCTTCTTTCATGATGACTTGCCAGTCTTCAGCCGTTCCATCTTTCATGTGATGAAATTTGGCGCGTTCCGGTAATGCAGTGTTCATAGAATCTCCTTATTAGAAGCCGCTCTAAACTCAAGCGGCGATAATACAATCAAAAGGCCGAGGGCAACTCTGTAGCTGGAACGGCTGCGGCCACTGATCAGAACATTATTATAGTGCAAGCGTGGGCAAAGACCTGAATCTAAAGCATGCGATAGACTACAGCCTTCAAATTCGGAACCATTCTCATGACAGAGACAGACAAACGACCTCCTGCGGGCAAATCTATCATCGGAATAGCTATCGCAGTGGCTATTGCCGCCGGCATGGCTATTGCGGGCAGCTATGAGGGGCACGAACTTACCGGTATGCCCGTTTTCGCTCTGATTGCTGCTCTGGCCTTTGCGATCCAGTGGCTGGTCTTTATTCCCGCATACATCAGTCAATCCGAACGCTACTACGACTTCACTGGGTCCGTGACCTACGTCACTGTCGTGGCCTGCGCAGTGACCGTCAACAATGACCCCCGCTCTCAGCTGTTGGCAGCGCTGGTCGCTGTTTGGGCGCTACGATTGGGTAGCTTTTTATTCCTGCGAATTCGTGACGCGGGCTCCGACCGCCGCTTTGACCGCATCAAGCCCTTTTTCTTTCGGTTCATGATGACCTGGACTCTGCAGGGATTGTGGGTGCTTATGACTGCTGCTGCGGCCCTCGCTGCGATGACATCCACGCAAACACCTAAGCTCGGAGTTTTTGGGATGCTTGGTCTGGCCGTCTGGCTCACGGGCTTTGCTATTGAAGTCACGGCGGACCGCCAGAAACGCGATTTTCGACGCGATCCCGATAATGCTGATCGATTTATCCAGCAGGGTCTATGGGCCTGGTCGCGTCACCCCAACTACTTCGGCGAGATATTACTGTGGTGCGGAATCGCCATCATTGCGTTCCCTGCGCTTCAAGGCTGGCAGTATGCAACCTTGATATCGCCCGTGTTCGTCTATCTGCTGCTGACAAAGATAAGTGGCATACCTATGCTGGATGCGCACGCCGTCAAGAAGTGGGGTCATGAGGAGGAGTATCAGGCCTATCGAAAGGCGACACCGGTTCTGTTCCCCCGTCCACCCAAGGCGCGTGCATAATAGGAAATGAAGTTGTTCCTTGGCCTGCTGGCTGCCCTACCCCTAAGCCTAGCTTATGCATTGGCGGCAATTTTCTATGTGCTGCTCTACCACGTGGTTCGTTATCGGCGTAGTACCGTCGACGAGAATCTACGCTCGGCATTCCCGCAAAAAAGCGAAGCTGAACGCGCTGCGATAGCCCGTGCCTCCTACCGCCATCTTTGCAATTTGTTTATGGAGATCCTCTGCTCCACGCGGATGACGCAGAGTGACATGGCGCAGCGCATGAGTTTTCCGAACCTCGAGGTGCTCGCTGATGCGACAGATGGCTTTGAAAAACAGGCCATCGTGCTTTTGATTCATCAGGGGAATTGGGAGTGGATGCTTCACGCAGCGATGGAAAAGATGAAGGTATCTGTCGACCCGGTTTACAAGACCTTGCACAGTCCCTTCTGGAATCAATACATGCTCGATGCGCGCTCCCGCTTTGGCGCATCACCCATGCCCATCGATCGAGTTGGTCGCGAGGTAATTCGGGGACGCAAACGAAAACGTCTCATTGCTATGCTTGCCGATCAAGCCGGACCCAGAGCTTCGGGCTACTGGCGGAACTTTCTGAATCGACCCGCAAGCTTTTATCGCGGCGCAGACAAACTGGCGCAAACCCTAAGTATTCCCGTCGTGTTTGCGAAATGCCGTCGCACGGAGACCGGACACTATGAAGTCCTGTTTGAGGAAATCAGTTTGCCACCGCATGATGCGGACCCCGAGCTGATACTTGCCCGTTATGTTGTGGCTGCCGAAGCAGCTATTGCAGATCAACCGGAGACCTATCTCTGGACCAACAGACGCTGGAAAAAGACACCACCGGACTCGTTTTTTGAAAACCAATCACAAGAACCCGCAAACGATGCGTCAGTCGCGGGGACACAGGAGAGACATTCATGAACACCCAACCCTTACAGCTCGGTGCGGTCCTCTACCCCGGTTTTGAAATGCTTGATTACTTCGGCCCCTTGGAACTTTTCTCTGTGGTCGGCTCTTCTCTGGTCAACATCAATACCGTCGCACAAGAGAGTGGCCCCGTGGCTGCAGCGATTGGCTCAGAAGGCGCACTCGGACCCAAGGTTATCGCCGATTACGGCTTCGACGACGCACCCGCCTTTGATATTTTGCTGGTGCCTGGCGGTAGCGGCACGCTTACGGAACTTGAGAACCCGGCGATGCTCGACTTTCTGCGAGCGCAGTCCGAGACGGCCCAATGGGTAAGCTCTGTATGCACAGGGTCTGCGCTCCTCGCCAAGGCTGGCCTCCTTGACGGGCTTCGGGCGACGTCCAACAAGCAGGTTTTCGCTATCGCAACTATGCAGTCCGATAAAGTGGAATGGGTCGAGGCAGCGCGCTGGGTCGAGGACGGCAAGTACTTCACGTCTTCGGGCGTTTCAGCAGGTATGGATATGAGTCTGGCAATGATCGAAAAGCTTTTCGGTAGTGAAGCTGCGGAGATGGCCGCCAGCTACACCGAATACACCTGGCATCGCGACGCGGACAGCGACCCTTTTGCGGACGAGCTCAACGTCCTCGCGAAACAGTTAGGCATGGTCTAAGACCTCTGGCTACTTTTATGCGCCGCGAAAACCCGTGCGCATACGCAGTCGAAAAGCCAACATCGAATCCTTGCCGCTGACCTTTATACGCGGCAACTCAAGGGCTTCGCCTCTAGTGTCCTGCGCGATACCCTCTTCCGTTGTCACGGCTGTGGTAAACCCGGCTGCTCTAGCGGCAATGACATCGTCGGGCCCATAAATCCCGAAGGGATAAGCAAAGCTTTTAACAGGTACTGCAAAGCGCTCAGCAAGAGTTTGTCGTGCCTCAGCAATCTCCACATCTCTTTGCTCAGATTCCAAGGTAGCCAAATTCGCGTGAGTGCGGGTATGGCCTCCGATTTCCCAGCGCCCACTCTCGATCATCTGCTCCAGCTGAGTATCGGACAACTTCGATTCACGCATGAGTTCGCCACTATCGTGGTGTGCCTTCTTACTCGTAGACCAATCGCGGTCAAAACGATCCTCCACCACGTACAGCGTTGCCCTGGCATCATAGCGTTCGAGTAGGGGGTCGGCGTTCAGCAGATTGTCTTCATAACCATCGTCGAAGGTCAGGATCACAGTTTTGACCGGCAGATTTTCGGGATGCTCCAGATCCGACATCAAGGCGAAATGCCACCCTTGTTCTTGCAGCCATCGAAGCTGTTCTTCGAAGCGCGCCGGGGACACCCTGAGCTTGTTAAATTTAGCGCCAGCCCGAGGCTCGCAAACCATGTGGTACATCAAGATCCGCGGACGGCGGTAATCCACCGCTGGACGCCACCAGGCAAAACGATGGCTGAAAACCATCACGATGAGTCCGACTAAAACCGCAGCCACAATAGTCATAGCCATCCTTGTTCAAGAATTCGCCGGGCGCATCGATCCGCCTCAGCGAAAGGCTCCACTGGAGTCGTCGGTAACGCGCCCTCCGTAAAAGCTTCGAACGAGATTAGTCTCTGCTGCTCCAGCAGTCCGTCGATAGAACGCGCGACGCGGCTGCCGTCCACTGCAGGAAGGTCGAGTACACCGACTGCGCAGCCGGCAGTCAAAGCCTCATACACCATGGAAGCACTATCCGGACTCACCCAACATTCCTTGGCCTTCGGCAGCTCATTCGCAAGCCAAGTGCTCGGCAGCGAGCTTGAGTCGTGCACCGTGAGCCCCGAAACATCAAGATTGGACAGCGCAGTCATAAGTGATGTCGGGGTTCGTCGTGATCCGCTCAGCTGCCATTGCCGTCGACCGTCGCAGAGCGCTTTTACCTGCTGGACTACAGCCGCATCATCCCAGCTGTAGTGTGGCGAAGGTCCACCAACAAGAATGAGTCCACTCTCCGTGCGAATACCCGAGGGATGCATTCGATTCAGAGGCCCCTCGCTAATCCAGCAACGGGGAGCCTCCCGGCCACCGTCGTGGCGGGGCTCTATGCGTAGGTCAAAAAATGCTCCGGGCAGACTGGGCCGCATAAGAACTATCGCGGGACAAGAATAAGCTCGACGCAGTGCGAGAAGACTCAGGTGTGTCGCATGTCCCGCGGCAATCAACAAATCGACATCGGGCTCGCGTTTTTTGGGCCGTAGGAATTCAACGAAAACCTGGCTGCGAGGCATCGCGGGGATTTCCTGCACACGTAGGTTTGGGCGCAAACGCTGCAAGGCATCAGCAAGCCCCAGGCTTTGATTCAAGTGCCCAGGTTTACCGTCGCTCAAAATGCCAATAGTTTGCGGTGCCTGTGCACCCGCTACTGTGCCCACGTGTTGATCTCTTCCCCCATGAAGAACTGAGAGTATAGTAATGCGGTGCAAAGCCAAGGTGTATCGACAATGGCAAATGCTATCGAAGACCAAAACAACGGCAATCAAGATTTAGATGATCGCCGCGATAAGAGTAACGGCCAAGAGCAGATCGTGCCCGTTCTTGCCGGCGGTGGAGCCCGCCTGCCTGCGCACATTGGTATTCTCGCGGCTCTTGAGGAACTGCAGATCGGCTTTAATCAGGTTGTGGGCGTGTCGGGTGGCAGCATCGTTGCGGCTCTCCTAGCGGGCGGTTATGACCTGACCGCGATCAGGAAAATCTCCGATGACACCGACTTCTCTCAATTCCTGGGACAGAACCTCATATCCCTGCTGAGAACCGGGGGTCTATCCAGCGGCAATCGCTTCGAGAGTTGGATGGATGAGAAGATGCAGGGCCAGTGCTTTGGTGATCTGGAGATGGACCTGAGCGTCGTAGCTACTGACGTCCGCTCAGGCAAACCCGTGATTTTCAATACGGCCACTACGCCGCAAATGGCAGTATCCGAAGCGGTGCGCTACTCAATGTCCGTGCCCCTGCTTTTCAGCTTTAAGACGCTGGGTGATCAAGTCATGGCTGACGGCAGCATCCTCTCGGAAGAGGCGCTGCGCAGGGACTGGTCAGGCTTCGGGACGCCCGTCGTGGTGTTCAAGCTACGAGGCACCGGCGCGCTGAAGTTAAACAGCCGGAAACCCATCATTCCGCTGCGAAACTATCTCGCAATGCTGATACACACCTTTATGACCACCTTGTCCCACGAGTACATCAACGAGGCCTTTTGGCTGTCCACTATTGTGGTCGACACTGGTGATGTGTCACCAGTAGCTTTCACCTTGGGGCCAGAACTCAAAGCCGAACTCTATGAAGCCGGCTATCGCAGTACTTTAGACTTTCTACCGCCCAAACTGGCTCAAAGCGATTCGCTTAGCGCTGCGGCTAAAGCCTAAAACGATAGTCACCCGTTTTGTTTAGCTAAACAGCGATTTGGCCGCGCCTAGAAGCCCATCTGCGCCCCCCGCCATATCGAGAAGGCTGCCACCGCTGCTGGACTTGTCCATCAACTGCGGCAGTACATCCGCCAAACCGCTACCAGCTGTCTCCGCGTCCGTACCCAGTTTGCCAGCGAATTCCGCCAGCTTATCGCTGCCAAAAATAGAGCTGAGGCTATCCGCCGAAATCGGAGAGTTTTCTCCATCGCCAAGCCATGAACCCACAATTGCGCCAAGATCGCCACTACTCGCCATTTTGCTTGCAATACCGGCAAAGTCGATCTGACCGTCCGCATTTGAGAGTAAGCCACTCAGCGCTGACGACACCGTGCTGGGATCCAGATCCATACCAAGCTTGTCCGAAAGGAGCGAAGCTCCCATTTCCATAATATCCATAAGGTATCTCCAACTGGTATCGTTTACTCTAATGAGTAAGAAAGTATAGCTCGCGTTCGTAACTTTCGCGCGACAAACTTTACGGTGATCGCTTACTTAAGTAGCTTTCTCAAAACTCAATAAAACTAATAATTTCATGCGCAAAGCGCCGGGCGCGGCAAGGCTTGAAGCCCCAGATCTAGCGCCCATGAAGGAAATCGCTGATGAAACCCAACTCTCCACTAATCCTCGGCCTTATGGCTGTACCCGCGATTCTTGCTGGCTGCGCTGGCGACGAAAGTCCTGTGGATAGCGCAGCTACTGTGAGTGAGGGTGAGAACCCCTACGTCGTCCCTTTTAGCTCGCCGGACTACCTCAAGGAGCACGCCCGCTACCTTGAAGAAGAGCTATTCCAAATAGGCGACACGCCAGTATGGGACTACAACACTCCCAATCGTGGCTTCGGGAACGTCATCATGATCGAGGGTGATGACGGCCTAGTGATCATCGACACAACCACTGCGAACGAGCACGCTGCGGTCGCGGAGCGGGCCTTTCGGGAAATCTCCAACAAGCCAGTGAAGGCGGTGATCTACACCCATCACCATGCTGATCACATCAGTGGCGCCGGTGCTTTTATCAATCGAACGGATGCTGAGTCGGGCGCAGTCAAAGTCATAGCATCCGAGAATTTTCTGCGGGAGCTCGAAGACGAGAATCAGGTAACAGCTCCGATTATGGGAGTGCGCGCACTCTACATGTACGGACAGCTACTGGATCCCGTCACTGATGGCCGCGATTACCATATCTCCTGTTGCGGCTACACGCTCGGAAGTGAACTGGGCACTTATATTCCTCCCAACCATTTCATCGATGGCAACGAAGAACTCACTATTGCTGGCATTCGCATGGAGCTGTTTCAAACGGGCGGCGAATCTGCCAGTCACTTGGCCATCTGGTTACCGGATTATCAGGTCATGCTGACGGGCGACGAGATTCAGGGTCCCAACTACCCGAACCTTCACTCTCTTCGCGGCACCAAGCCAAGGGACGCTATCAAGTGGGTAACCGCCATCGATCGCATGCGCGCTTATGACGCTAAACATTTGGTACCGAGCCACGGACAGCCTATGGAAGGGCAAGCCGAAATACAGGACATGCTCACGGTGTATCGAGACGCCATTCAGTACACGCACGACCAGTCTCTGCGCCTGATCAACAAAGGCTATACCCCGGACGATCTTGCCAATGCCATTAGCCTGCCCGAGTCCATGGATCGAGACCCTTGGACACGGGAAATGTACGGCACTGTTAAACACAATGTTCGCGAGTTTTATGTGGCCTACATCAGCTGGTGGAACGGTGACCCGGCCGAGCTCGATCCACTTCCTAGACTCGAAAAAGCGCAACGACTCGTAGAGCTCATGGGAGGACGTGATCGGGTGTTTGCCGAAGCAGAGGCGGCTTTTAACGCAGAGGACGACCAATGGGCCGCGGAACTTAGCGCTTATCTGGTGCGTATCGACCGCGAAGACATGCAGGCTCGCTATCTCAAAGCCGCTGCTCTCCGTCGCATTGGGTACGCGACCGCCAACACAAACTGGCGCGGTTTCTATCTAACCTCCGCGCGCGAGCTCGAAGGCTCCGTAGTCCCTCGAGAAGTACTGCTAGGCATGCAAAAACAACGATTCAATCCATCGCAACTAGCAACAGAACAGCTCCTGAGTCTTTTGCGTTTCAGAGTTGATGCGGAGGCCGCAGAGGGCAAAACTATAAGCGTCGCCTATGAGCTTACCGACACGGAAGAGGCCTATACCTTGAGTCTGCGCAATAGCATTCTGGATATTCAACCCACACTTGCCGAAGATGCCGATGTCACATTGCGATTGAATCGAGCTCTGCTGGATCAACTATTCCTTGGAGACATCAGTTATGCGGACGCCATTAGCGAAGAGCTTCTGGAGGTCGAGGGCTCGAAACTTAAACTCCGCAGCTTTGGCCTGGCCTTTGATCGAGATCCCGGGCACCCCTATTTGAGCCTGCGTTAACGTCCAATTCTGCGCGGGCACGTATAACTCGCATGGAAAACACAAACGCACAGAGTGCCGAGTCCGGACAGATACCCAGCCTTGCGGTACTTATCGCCTATGGTTCACTGGCGTTCCCCCTGGCCGGGGCGTTCATCGCCTTACAGGTTATTGTTCCAACCTACTACGCGCAATCGCTGGGACTCAGCCTCTCTGCTATCGGCGGCATTCTCCTCGCTGCCAGACTCTGGGATTTATTCACCGACCCTGTCGTTGGCTATTTATCGGACAAAACTCCGGCTGCCTGGGGTCGCCGCAAAGCTTGGGTGGTCGCCAGTGCACCTCTGATAGCAGCCTCCGTTTGGGTGCTCTTTAACCCGCCAGAGAACGCCGGAAACACTTTTCTATTACTCGCGACCCTGGGGATCTATGTCGCGGGCACTATGAGTATTGTGCCCATGAACGCCTGGGGTGCCGAGATCAGTGAGTCCTACCATCAGCGCAGTCGCATCTCTGGTGCGAGGGTGATTTTTGGCCTCTCGGGGACGCTCGTCGCACTGCTTTTAGTGGACAACAGTAACAACGAAACCCTGACAGAGTCTTTGTTTTCGATCACGGTTCTTACCCTAGTGGGGCTCGCAATTTCTACGCCCCTCGCGGCGGTAGTCGTGCCAGATCGGTCGGTTGTCGACACGCAGAAGAGCTCCCTGCGAGAGGCCATGAAGCTCCTCTCGCGTCCTTCACCCTTCCGCCGCCTGCTGCTCGCCTTTTTGCTTAACGGTCTCGGCAACGCGATTCCTGCAACCCTCTTCCTGCTCTACGTTACGCACGTTCTGGAAGAACCCGCGGTCGCCGGGCCTATGCTCTTCGGCTACTTCGTCTGCAGCGCGGTATCAGTGCCCATTTGGGTGGCGCTCTCCAAGCGCTGGGGAAAACATCGCAGCTGGTGTATTGCCGTGATTGGCTCCTGTGTGTTTTTCTCCGTTGCGCCATTTCTGGGAAGTGGCGACGTCGTTCCCTACGCCGTTATTGTAGTAGGAACTGGTCTGATGATTGGGGCCGACTTAGCCCTACCGTCAGCCATCAATGGAGACCTCATTGAGTGGGATGCTCTGGAAAACAATCGGCGCAGGCCAGGCCTCTTCTTTGCGCTTTGGGGTACCGCCTCGAAACTTGCCTATGCACTAGCCGTTGGCCTGATGTTCCCGGCGCTCGAGTTTGCCGGCTTCGACGCGACAATTACCAATGCTGCAGACGATGTACGGCTGCTTGCAGTGCTCTACGCAGGTCCGAGCTTGGTATTCAAAATCGCCGCGATAGTGATGATGTGGCGCTTTCCTATCGATGAAACAGAGCACCAGCGAATACGCGCCGCACTTGATGCTCGGGGCATCTGAATGCAGTCTGTAGTTTTAATGCTATCTCACTACTAGTCCATTACTAATTCATCACTAAGCGAGTGGCCCGCCCCATCAACGACTGGAACGCACGACAATACGACGATTTTGCCGAGCAGCGACAACAGGCTGCAATAGACCTTGTGGCCGCGATCCCGCCCCTGCGGGGCACAACGGAACCTGCAAAGATCACCGATTTGGGCTGTGGATCAGGTCTTTCCACATGCCTATTGACTGAACGGTGGCCCGACGCTGCAGTGACGGGCATCGACAAATCGCCCGATATGCTGGCACGGGCAGCAGAGCGTGTTCCCCAAGCCAAGTTTCAACAAGACGACATAGCAAACTTTAAAGCCACCCAGCCTCAGGAGCTTATCTTTGCCAATGCAAGTCTGCACTGGCTCCCGGACCATCGAAAGTTGTTCACGCATCTCGCTCAACAGCTCTCGTTCGGCGGGATTTTGGCTGTACAAATGCCAAACACGCTATCCGAGCCGAGCCATCAACTAATGTCCGAGCTTGCCCTTCGGCCGGCCTTCGCTGAGCACCTGAGTAATCTGAAGTCGGATCGTGAAGACTTACTCACTCCCATGGATTACTACGATGCACTCGCGCCGGTGTGTGATGAGATTAAACTGTGGGAGACGCATTACCACCATGTCCTCGATGGCTCAAAAGACATTCTTCGCTGGTTTGCCAGTACTGGCTTGAAGCCATACCTCGACATGCTTCCCGAGGGTGAGCGGCCGGATTTCGAAAAGCAGTATATTGATGCGATCGCTCTACACTACCCGTCGACGAGCGATGGAAAAGTGCTTCTTCGCCTGCCACGTTTCTTTGTCATTGCTCGCCGCCGCGCATGATTGTCATACTGTAAAGGCAATAAACACTGCGGCTTCGAATCGTCGCGCTCCTTAGCAGACCTAAAACTTGGAAATCATCACACCATGAGCACCTCTTATCAGGAAACGCTTCGGGTTCGCTTTCGCGATACCGATTCACAGGGCCATATGTTCTTCGCCAACTACCTTGTCTTCGCCGACGAGGTCGCGGGTAACTACATGCGTGAGCTTGGTTTTGACTGGAGCAACCCGGGAGGTCTTCCCTGCTATGTGTTCACGGCCAACGTGAGCTGCGACTACTTGCACGAGTGTTTGTCGGGTGATGAGGTTGAAGTGAGCATCGCTTACGAGCGCATCGGAAACACCAGCGCGACGCTGGGCTTCTCCATGCGCAGACTCAGTGACAATGTAAAGCTTGCGAAAGGCAGCTTCGCTCAGGTGTTTGTTGATCGAGAGACGCGCAAACCGACCCCGGTACCGGACTCAGTTCGCGCTGCATTCCCTGGCTGACTAACGGAAAAGCCTATACTCGGGCAGGCGCCAACTTGGGCGAAGCCACGGCCATGAGCATGAGAGCAAGAAGTAGCAACACCCAACGAGGACTCACTGGGACGCTCTGCACTCGGAAGGTTCCAGGCGGCTGTGCAGCACAAGCTGGCGTCGCCGGAGGATAACTCACTGTGGCGGTTCCTGTCGGGTTGAACTCAACCTCGAGTGTCATAGTCGGACGGCGATCATCAGGAACTTCAACCCACTGCCCATCTGTGAACGCCCAACCTGGCCAGCCTGTGCCATTGCCGCTGGCATCCACGCTCGCACCAGGCCACAGCAATCGACCGGATCCAGGCTGATTAACACGCTCTTCAGCGATTCTGGCTCCCGGGGTCACCCATCGAACTGTCACGTTGGGCGCCGATACACCCGCGAAGCCATTAATGCTGTAATCCACATAGGGCACATCGTTGACACATACGGCATTAACGCTAAGTGACAGAAGCGCAGGCGCTATTTCACCGAAATTATAGTTAATACCCGCATCACCGGGACCCAGCGTGATGGCCGAATTTACATCATTGGCATTCACACCAACCGACGAACCGCCCACAGTGCCCACTGCGTCCAAGCCATCTACCCAACCACCGGGCTGGACCTCGGTTACGGTGTAATCGCCGGGAGGCAAATTAGTAAAGCTCCAACTGCCATCCGCAGCTGTGGTTGTCGTTAACGTCACGGGGCCAGTTAGGGTTATTTCTACACCACCAATACCCGACTCATCAGAATCGAAGAAGCCGTCATTGTTCTGATCGAAGTAAACGTTTCCGCTCAAAGAGGCGGGAAGCACCTCTGAGAAATTGTTATCGGGGGAACCGCTGACCTCAGTCGCAGTTCCAGCGTTATCGCCTAGAACAATACCGGTTATTTCACTACTGGTATCCGTGGGATTGGCGGCAGTACCAGCGCTACCAGTGCTCGCGCCAAAGGGAACAATCGTGCCTTCGGTAGTTACACTATTGAAGGTACTGGGGGGCTGCGTTGGCTGACACACCGAGTAAGTCCCTGCGGGCAATTCGTCAAACAGATAGTTGCCCTGAGCGTCCGTGCTGCTTGACTCAAGCAATACCCCACTGCAGCTTCCACCGCTGCGAAGCTCAATGGTATTCCCGGTGATCGGCATGGAGTCACCCGGTATAAAAACACCATTGGGTACCGTCTGCGGATCCAGGAAGACCTTACCGGCGATGTAGCCCAAGGTACTCAGCTTCAAGGGTGCCTCGGTGGGCATGTCGTTAGGCCCCAGGTCAGTTTGCAGGGCGCCAACAGAAATACTGTTCAAATAGTCCCCGGCGTCATTTGCTGTTACGTCAATGGACACAACACAGCCACCCGGTGGAATCACCGTACCGCTATCAATACGCACCGTACTGGCACCAGTCGCCGCGGTGATAATTCCCGTACCTCCGGGGCAGTCTGTTGTGATGTTGCTAGGGGTAGCAACGATCATGGCACCGGGTGTCGCGGGCAAGCTGTCCACCAGATCACTGGTGAGGGTCGCCGCTACGTCGTTGCCGTTCCCGAGAGTCAATCGCAAGGTTGACGATGTGCCCGGTGCAATAACCGGCGGCTCAAAGGTCTTGCCGATGGTTGGTGGTTCGCTCACCACCAACTGGGACTGCGTCCCCGGATCGTTGTCGATACCTTCAAAACTGGTGACATCGCCCACGGGGATTTCATTGGTGTAAACGCCGGGGACGTTACTGAACACATCGGCCGTCACAATACATATCGCATCTGCGTCGCCAGCGGCGCCAAGACTCGCACCGGTGAGAGCTAGAGTTTGGCCGTTAGCTTGCCCCGTCACGACACCATCGGTACAGGTCGTCGCGACATTGGCGGGAATCGCCAGGGTCACTCCATCCGGAAGGGCATCAGTAAACCGAACCTCCGTAAGCGGGATATCGTTGGGGTTCTCAATGCGAATAGTCAAAGGGGCGCTCACACCTGGCAAACGCACCGCTTCACCCGTGGTGAACCCGTTAGGGTCTCCAGCATCAAGGGTCAAATCATCAAAAGCTTTATTAACAACGATACGCTCACGCACCTGCAAAGTGCTGGTAGCCGGAGGATGCGGCACAGGCACTCCGCGAACAGTCAAAGAGTTCTGAGGGATAACGTTGTCGTAGGTGCCCAGGGTCGACGACACTACGTTGACTTCCAGAAAACAGCTGGCTGCCGTAGAGCCCGATGCGGCACCGATAGAGCCGTTACTGATACTCACGCTGGCGGTATCCGGAAAGCTGATCGTCGCCAAGCCACCACAGCTACTGATAGGGTTTGGATCTGCTGCGTTCTCGAGACCTGCCGGGTAACTGTCAGTCAAGGAAAAATCGGTAAGCGCCGCCGCGTTACCATTGAAGAATTCAATCCGTAGACGCGATGGCTCATCCGCCGAGACGACTGCCGGAGTGAACAACTTTGTCACGCCAACTTCACTGGTCGTACTCAGCGTACTCTCGGCAAAGGAAGTGCTGTTCGTCGCTCCTTGATCAGACTCAATTGCGCCTACGGGAATACGGTTAGTAATGGTTCCCACCGACGTGGACGTTACCTGCACTGAAATCGAACAGGCGACCCCTGACAGGATGTTTGCCTCGGACAAACGCACGTTATCGCCGCCCGGAGATGCAGTGACCACACCTCCGGGGCAAGTAGTGCTGGCATTCGGCGCCGGCGCAATCTGCATGCCATTAGCCGTAGCCCCGGCAATTCCTCCCTCAGTGAACCAATCAACTACGGAAACACCCGTCAGATCCTGACTGCCATTAGTAATATCGATGGTCAGCGTCGAAGACTGCCCCGGAACAATCGTTCCTGGATTTATCGATTTCGAAATAAGGGGAACCCCGGGTGGCTCATAGAGCAGCGTAGCGGTTACTGGTGAGGTATTGAGGATGCCGTTATCCGCAGTAATAGCACCCGCAGGAATTTCATTGACCCAGTTACTAGTACCGCTAACTTCCACATCAACGAGGATCGCGCAGCTCGCATTTGGCGCCAATACTGCGTCACTGAGAGATACCGTGGTGCCGCCGCTCGGCGCATCGATCACAGGCGGCCCAGCGCAGTTACTGTATGCCATAGCAGGGCTTGCTATAACCATCCCTGATGGAAGCACATCAGTTGCGGCTATTCCGGTGATAGGCTGAGTACTATCGACATTGGTGAAACGAATTTCCAGTGTACTCGTCCCCCCATCGCTGATGCTGGAGGGCGTAAAGCTCTTGCTAGCCTGCAAGGCGGGCGAATAATTAACCGTCGCGCTATCATCTATGGCAGAACCCAGTGGCGCGAGCGCAGTCACACTACCGTCAGCGTTTGGACGATTACCGTTGGCTTCAGCAGTGTTCGGGTAGCTACCTGCGGGACCCACCACGTCAACTTCGATGGCACATACGCCGGGGTCACTGCCAGAGTAAGCCGGTACAGCAGCATTGTTTAGAGAGACCGAAGTGCTTCCGGCGGTCGCTATTAGCGTGCCGCCACAGCTGTTGCTGACATTAGCCGGTGTCGCGATACGCAGCTGCTGGAACGGGCCGTCTTGGGGCAACGTGTCGCTAAAGACCACATCGGAAAGGGCCTCAGCGGCAAAATTACGTAACTCCAATCGCATGCGAACGGGTACACCCTCGGCCTCTGCCACAACGTCAATGGTGTTGAAGGTCTTCTCAAACTCCACAGGTGAACGCAGGCTAGTAGTGACGGTGTTCGAAGCACCTTGATTACACACCTCACCACCGCCCGGGTTAAAACACACACCCCCTGCATTAATGACGTTAGGTGTATTGGTCGTAGCATCGGGGTCAATCATCACCCAAAAGCTGACGACACATTCCCCGGGAGAGCCGGCTCCTGTTCGAGCCGGGACCGTGGTTATCGTAAAATCGATAGATGTATCGCCTTGCGCTGCGCCGTTAGTGCTCAACCCACAGGCAGAAGACGGTTCGAATGCTCCACCGGTTAACAGGCTTGATCCGTTTTGTAGTGTGTCGGCAAGGCTGACGTTACTTAGCACTGAACTCGAGAAGTTCTGAACAGTGACTTGATACTCCACCGCCTCGCCCGGCGCCGCGTTAGAGGGTGTCCGTGCTTTAAGGACGCGTAAGCGGTCGGCAACAATGACGGTAGCGGAGCGCTCCTGACTGATGATATCCGGCTGCCCGGTTATTGAAACAGCCCCTTGCAAGATACTGTTGGTATAAGTCACGGGTGTGTCGGGATCGGTATTCACCGCGGTGTAATCTACGGTGATCGCGCAGCTGCCATTTGCTGGAATAGCAAATCCGCCCACAGAAAAGCCCTGTCCGCCGCCTTCCAAGCTCGCACTGCCGCCGGCACAGCTGTTCGCAATTGCTCCTGTGCTAGCGATCGTCACGTTCGCGGAGTTGGGCGTTCCGATGGGATTGTCCGTAAAGTTGCTTACCGGCAGAGCGGCGCCGCTGTTATTACTGAGCGTCACCGTAAACTGCCCCGTCGTCCCACTGGCAAGTACCGAGGGGTTAAAGTTTTTGTTGATTGCCAACGGCGACCGCACTCGCGTAGAAGCCGAAGCATTCTGTGCCGGCATAACGCCCTGCAGGCTTGAGAAGGACGATGCTTCGATGACGTTCGAGGGCGTTACCTGGTATTCACCATCTGTCTGTCGGGCCCGAACCTCCACCTCGACGGTACAACTGCCGCCGGCCGCCACGGTGACGCCGCTGATTGCCACCTGAGCTGCCGCGCCCTGGGTTAGAACCACTGTTCCTCCCCCGGCGACACAGGTACCCGTAGCAGGAGCACCCGTGGGCTCTATAACTGCGCCATTACCATTAATAACGGCATCTGGTAGACCGCTGTTGGGGAACATGTCAGTAAGGGCGACATCGTCGAGACCAACGTTACTGTCGGGATTATTGATCGTGATCGTCAGGGTTCGAGTATTGCCACCCAACACCAGAATGTTGTCACTGCTAAACGCTTTACTCACCGTCGGTCGCTCCACCGCCCGTACGGTAATGGCCTGGGGCCCACCGGTAGCGTTGACGCCTTGATCAGCGTTAACGGCACCCGCCGCCACCTCCAGGTTGAGTGTTGTGCTGGAGCCATCAGTCGAGAAGGCTCTGGTGGATAAGTCCACGTAGCACTCGCCAGAGCCGGCAACGCCATCAATTCGCGCCGGAATGTCAACGCCGCTTATCACTATGGACGAAGATCCTGGCGTGACGGTGAGCGTACCGGTGCCACAGCTGCCGTTGAGCGCCGAGGTACCTTCGCCAATGACCAGCCCCGCAGTACCGAAGGTTTGGAAAGCGCCGTTAAAAGATACGCCGGTGATAGGGTTGACGATGGAGTTGTTGCTCAGAGTTACTCGTAAGCTAGTCAGCTCCCCGGGAAAGACTGTAGTTGAGTTCGGCGCAACTGGACCGGTGTTAACCGTAACGTTGAAATCAGGGTTTTGAGACCAGGCAAGACAACTTGCGAGTAGCGCGGATATGCAGACGCCCACTTGCAGTAGACGGCGAAAAATACCCCAAACAGGCTCGATGTTAGGTACAAGGCCTTCGTGTTTCTTGCTGCGCATATTTTTGCCCGGTTTGTGATGTCGCCACAGGTCAACAAGCAATCCAATCAAGCTCTGCTCATTGGACAGCGCACCATCTGCATTCCATTTCTAGTTTTATAATCTAATTAAGCCATGTTAGCGGCGTTAACTTAAGTACCTTTAGCAAGATATGAGACATAAAGCACACTTATCGGCAAAATCTCAGAAATTTATGGTTTTTGTGCGCAATTTTAAAGATTTTGTATTTTTGGGGGCTGGTACACTGTCGGTCAGAACCCTGTGCAGAGCGAGCTTCGAAATAATTCCGTGACCTTTCAGCGCCTATTCCTCACGACAATGGCATTTGTTGTCGGCAGCGTTGTCACCGCCCTGATACTCAAGCCCGAGTTGCGCGGATGGTTTATTGTGGAAAAAGCTCGGGCTAACGCCGCGCTTTACGCCCCTAGAGACTGGAACCGAGTCACTGCTTCAAAGCTCAATATATCGGTGTTCGCCTTCAGCGACCGCAATCGCAACGGTCTTTATGACACCACCGACAAGCCGCTGAACAGAATCGCCGTGCGTTTAACGCGGCCCGATGGCAGCACGCGAATAGAGCGTTCCAACATTAATGGATTCGCGAATTTCAGCATGCAGAGAGATGGCGCCGATGCCGATATCTCTCAGCTCAGCGAAGCTTATGAGTTTGAGTTACTACCTCCCCCGGGTTGGGACATTACCACCAACAATGCCGTCCAAAGCTCCAGCTTCCGGGCAGTTCGCGGCGCCATCAGCGGCATCGGAGCGGATACACCCCCAAAAGTTGTTGGCCTTGCGCCTGCTCCAAAACTAAGAGGTCGTGCTTCAGTGTTATCCGGCATTGTGAAAGCGGAATCTGACCGAGGTGCCAAGCTCAACTCATCGGTGGATGACAGCGGTCACTTCGCCTTTACTCTTGCCCCGGGAAAATGGAGCATCTCGCAAGATGAGCAAGAGAGTTCCCGCCAAGTCGACGTAGGCTATGCCCCGATAATCCTAGGAACTACCGTATCAGCGGCCTCGGATCGATCTATACCGAAGAGGGCAATCACGGTCGGCTTTGATGACATTGACCGGTCGCCTATTGAGAAAATCGCCTCGGGTTACGCAGGCCTCGCCTGGGACTATCTGCTGGCCGTGGACAATCAGTTCTACAAAGGACCGGGCTACGTTAATGGACTTATGAGCGGTTCCAAGGTTGCCTATAACAGCTCCGGTCACCCCGTAAGCATTTCCGCATTGCGAGCAGATGAGAGTTTCGACTTTGTAGGCGGATACTTCTCGGTCGCCTGGCACAATGCGGAAGGCGAAACACTACACATCAAAGCCTGGCGGGATACTGAACTAGTAGCCGAGGATAAGCTGACGCTCAGCCATCTGACACCAGTTTACTTTCAGGCGGACTACCTGGACATCACCAGACTGCAGCTTGAAACCGAACACTACTGGCAGTTCGTGGTGGATGACCTGCGGTTTGCCCTCCCTTGAAGCCGCAGGCCCTTAACAGCTAAAGCCGCAGACGCGTGACAACCAAAGTCGCTAGAAGGGAACGAGCGTGTAGCCTTCTTGCTGCAGGCGCACGTGGGCCGTCATTGCCGAGAGAGACATGGTGACCGTGGGACTAAACTCCTCGGGCGCCATGCCACGGAAAGCAGCAGTCTGGCTGCAAAGGTAGATAGGTACTTCCGCGGCATGCAATTCTTTGAGCAACGCTGTGTTTGGGTTCGGCTCATTGTAACGAGCCTGATAGGCCTCATCGGTCAGAAGATCTTTAGCAGCTTTTCCGTGGACAATAAGAGCAAAATCAATGTTCTCTGCGGGTATGCCATTTCGCGCGTGCATGTTCAGGAAGCGCGCCGCTGAAATCAGATGCCGGTTTTGATCCTCCGGAAAATCGGGAGTGGTGTACATGTCCATCGAGACTTTGTAGTGCACATCAGGATCGAGATTGTAGGAACCGGGCGGAGGCATCATCACGGGGCCAAAACTTGGAACAATCGGGCCCACCTCAGGCTCTGCAGCCCATACCGAACTGCCGATCATAAATAGTACTGTAACAACGGGTACAGCCATATTTCGTAACACTTTTCGCATCCGGATCTCCTGACAGGTTTCACTAAGACTGACGTTTACAGGCGGCTGACACCGAGCATCGCCCTATACGTACAATCACTTCAAACAAAGAGTATCTGCCATGTTTCTGTTGAAAACCAGCGCCTTGCGACTCGGGATTCCAACACTGTTTTCGTGTATATCTGCCGCACTCGGAGTGCGCCAAAATAGCGGCAGAAATCATTCGGCTGGAGGAGTAAAATCCCACGCTTTCCGATGACACTATCGCACCAGGACTACCCGCCTGTTAAAGCACAGCGCTCCCAATGTGGTCGGAGAAGAAATCGACGGAGCAGACCATTTTTTTCGTGATCTCTATGCCGACGAACTCGTGGAGATCGCGATAGACTTTATAAACAGCAATCCTTAATCAAGGTCGCGGTAATGATCATGAAAAAGCGCAGCCGTATCACCAAACAATGGACCATCCTAGGGAAGTCTTTGATACTGACGGCAGTAATGCTTGCAGGGGCTCAATCCTCGGCGCAGCTGCTATCGACCCCAGAAGTCGTTGGGTCTTCTTGGGTGTACAAGACACCGGGGCTTTATCACAACGTTCGCGAGGATCTCGTGCAAGCCATTCAGGATGAGGGCCTTGTGATCTCCTACACCGCGCATCTGGCGAGCATGCTCACTCGTACAGCAGAGGCCACCGGCGCGAAAGTACAGGTTTATGAAAATGCCGAATCACTGCTGTTTTGTAGTGCTGAACTGACCTATGAGTTAACGCTGAACAATCCCCATAACATCACACTCTGCCCCTACAGCATCTCCATCTACACGCTCTTAACTGATCTCGACAATGTATATCTAAGCATCAGAGCACCGGAGTTGGAGCAAGCTGACTATGCCGCCGTGCACCAGCTCCTCGAGCAAATTATAGCTGCGACACTTACCTGGTAACGACCTTGGTAACTTACCTTGTAAAAAGGGACTTAACCCAAACCGCCCCGATAATCCGCAAGCCCCGGGTTCTTAGCAACGTTCATCAATTTGGGTGATTCCAGGCGCTCGATACGCACAGTCTTTTCAGCCCGCAGATGTCTTGCTACCACTTCCCAGACCGGTTCCCCTGTTGACTGAGAGCCCACCGTAGCCCAGCCAGCGACCTTATAGGACTTGTTGTCTTGCATGCGCCGGCCATCTGCCAGTGTCATAGCAGACGCTCGGGCTCCCACCGCAGCCAGTGGATCCAATCGATAATTAAAACCACCGGTGCGCACCATATCGCCACCCTGCTGGTAGTAAGGGTCTGCGTTAAAGAGGTTGTCAGCGACACTTTCCAGTATGTTCCGCAGCTCCGCACCACTCATCTCCCGGACATAGGTCTCCGGGTAGGTCATGCAGGTTTGATCGAGAAGCCGATCCATGGTGATCGCTTCGCCGGGCATAACTGTTGTTCCCCAACGGAAACCCGGTGATAGAGCAATCTGTGCATCCAACTCCTGCCGCATGGCATCGACAATAAGCTGATCGAAACTGCCGTTGAAATTCCCCCGGCGATACAACAAAGAGTCGGCTACGGCTAACTCCTCGTCCAGCACCTCGCGGTGGGGCGCCCGTACCGCGTCGATATGCGCCTGCATCGCTGCGTTTGGCGCCAACAACTCGGAAAACACCGGAAGCAATTTGTAGCGATAAGCGCTAACTCCATCGTTCCCAAACTCCAAATCAAGAACAGCAACAAACTTACCGTTGCTACCGGCATTGGTAACGACCGTTTTGCCTCCGCTGTTTTCGACCTCTATGGGCCGAGGCATCCCATCGTGTGTGTGTCCACCGAGAATGAAGTCAATACCTGACACCCGACTTGCCAGCTTCAGATCAACGTCCATGCCGTTATGAGAGAGCAAAATCACTGCATCAGGTTTCTCCGTAGCGCGAATGCTAGAAACGAGCTGACTCAACTCCTCGTCACGGATACCAAAAGTCCAATTGGGAATAAACCGTTTAGGATTAGCGATAGGCGTATAGGGGAACGCCTGGCCTATCACCGCAACACGGTGATCTTTCATCTCGCGGATCGTATAGGGCTTAAACACATGACCCGTGTCCTCGTCATAGACCGGTACACCATCAAACAACGCGTCTTCCGTAGCGTAAGTGTTGTGCGCCAGAAACTCGCCATTGAATGCCTCAATGTTCTCGAGAATCTCGTCCTCTCTATAAGTGAACTCCCAATGCCCGGTCATAATGTCCACACCAAGAAGATTCGTGGCCTCGACCATATCTCGACCGCGGGTCCAAAGAGCGGTTCCCGAGCCCTGCCAGGTATCACCACCATCGAGAAGCAAGCTGCTACCGTCGGCGACTTCCCCGCGTAGTTGATCAACCAGGGTTTTCAGATGCGCAAAACCACCAACCCGGCCAAATTTTTCCGCGGCCTGTACAAAGTCGAGATAAGTAAAAGCGTGCGCATCACGGGGCGAAGCATCGCCCAACTCTTTGAGCAGATTGCGGCCCACCACGTGGGGCCAACGTCCCAGAGCATCACCTAGTCCGATGTTTACATTGGGTTCTCGAAAATAGATGGGGTTAAGCTGCGCATGACAGTCAGTCATGTGCAGGATTCGTGCGCTGCCAAATGCTTTCAGATCGTATAGCGCACGTGCGCTGGCTTGGGCACTGCCGAAATAGGCTCCAGTGCCAGCAACGGCAGCGCCTTGAAGCAGTAATTGAATGAATTCTCGCCGGTTCACGGGCAACTCCTTACTGGATCATAAGACGGCACGTCGACGTGGCGTCGACTCAGGTCCCGATTCAATTGCAGCCTTAGCGGCCTACTACTCGAGTTTGCCAGGCACTCTTTTCGTCTTCGGCCTGCTTCAGTGATTGCTGGGCTACGAGCAGCGCTCTATCCGCCAATGCCTGCGCCTGACCTCCATTACCCGCGTCCATCGCCGCTCTCGCCTCGGCAATCAGTGGCTCGGTCACTGACCAGCCATGCTCTAACGCCAGCGCTTGCCGATGAAGCTCGCTCGCCCGATCAAGGGTTGTCGCCGGGTCCGCAAGCGCTGTTGCTGTAAACAGCACAAGTGGTAGTACAGGAGGCGCTTTCATCGCTTTTTCCATTATTTTATTCATAGTCGTCTCTGCACTATTTTCGCGACGCCGGACCATTGAGCGTCATGCCATTGCTCATATAGGTCAGGAAATATTCCAGATTGCGATAGGAGTCGCTCTGAGCTTCCAGAGGTACGGCGCGCACCTGCGAATTGCACTCGATAAATCGCTTGTGCAACGGGCCCACCTCTTTCCATTTGAGGCGATATACCGGCCAGTGCGTCGCATGGCCCAGCGCCGCACTCAGGCGTTCGGCTCGAAGCGCATTGCCCGCCATAGAGACATGACAACTACTACACGCAAAATTCAGCTGTCCACGTCGGGTATAAAAGAACTCCTTCCCATCGTTGTATGCCGCTTGAGCTCTAGGATCTTCGGGAACCTCGATAGCAAACTGTTGACCCCGAGATTCATAAGCTATGAAAGCCATAAGAGAGCTCATCTCAGGACCCAAATAATCCCAGGGCTCATCACCCGCCGCACTGCGACAACTGTTTATGCGTTGCTCCAGCGTTTCGACCTCGCCACTTTCGGGATCAAAGCGAGGAAACCGGTGCTTTACCGCTGGTGCATTCTCACCGAGACAATCCGCATAGCTGCCACCGTCGGCAAGAGGTTCGTCGTAGCGATCAGCGCCATCATCAATGGCGATTTCGTAGGGCGGGAAGTCTTCCATCTCCAACCACTGCTCACGCTTATCTGCATCAAGGGCGTAGGCTCCGTCGACGTGGGCGTCGAGTTCGACGTCAGGAAAGCGTTGCTCGTAGAAAGCCCGCAAAGCATTGCGGTCTTCCTCAGGACCAGCAGTAGCCGCGGCGCTAATCGCGAACAGAAGTGCGGTGAAAACTCGATGGCTAGTGCTAGGGCTGCGGCTATCGAACATAAATAGCTTCCTCGCTGTCTTACAGAGTGAGTTCACCGGAAGAGGTATTGCCCTGGTTGTCCGTCCAGGTCACCTTGATGACGTCTCCTTCCTTCGCATCGCTTACCACGAAGCCAAAGTAAGGATCCTTGGAAACCGAAGCACCCCAATCAGCAGTGATAAAAACTTCGCCATTCTTGGTACAGGTCACTGTTTCGATGTAGTGCGCGGGAATTTTATTGCCATCAAGATCTTTGCGAACGCCGGTCTCCATCGGATGGGGCATAAGGCATTTCACCGAAGCGGTATCACCTTTCAGGCGGCCACGAATTTTGATTGGTTTTACATCCATG
Organism: Congregibacter brevis; assembly: GCF_045689245.1. Classification (GTDB taxonomy): domain Bacteria; phylum Pseudomonadota; class Gammaproteobacteria; order Pseudomonadales; family Halieaceae; genus Congregibacter; species Congregibacter brevis. The sequence goes on from NZ_CP136865.1 coordinate 280,374, forward strand.
ATCTTCTCTCCATTCTGTGCTCGATTAACCGCCACATCCGCCGAGGGTTACCTTGACGTTTTTGGTAGCGACGTAAAGTGCATCGGCAGTTTCGATAACTGCGCGCACATCGGAGCTCTCGCCCATTTTTATCCGAGTTTTAAACTCGGGCACTGCACCGGGCATGAAATGGAACCGCGCGGACAGCGGATTGGGATTGGCATCAACCAAGAGGGCGATAGACTGCACGCCTTCCATATCTGTGCTTACGGTTACAGGAACGATGGATCCATCTTCGGCAATATCCGGGACCTTAAACTCAAAGCTGTCAGTTTCGGTCAACGGCTTATCTCCAAACAAAACCTTCAAAGCATCATCGGACTTAACAGCCTCAAAGGCCTCCTTGTTACGAGCAAAAACGCGTAACGGTACGGTCGCTAGTGCCGCGAAAGCCAGAACAGCCTGACCAAAGCGACGTCGTGTCAATGTTCCCTGCATGGGAGACTCCTGTTTTCTTATCTATAGTGAATGAATGTAATCGACCACGAGATCCAGCTCGCGTTCGGTAAGAATGCCGTGAGCACCATAGGGAGGCATTACGGTATTGGGATTTCGGGTTCGAGGATCCGCGATCTGGGCTTTAAGTACTTCTCGCTCAGGGAAACGCAGCTGCATTTGCATCAGTGGAGGACCTCCATTGCCGGTCATCTCGGCACCGTCCGCCATGTGGCATGAATAGCAGTTCCCACGGTTGCGATCCGCCGCTATCTCGCGTCCCTCGGTCATAGCGGCTTCATCCGAAGCCCGTCCACTGAGACCATGGAGCATCGCGGAGATACCAAGCAGAGAAACGAGAACAAACCCCATTGGTTTGGACTGTGTTTTTTGCATGCTCATGAGCAAATCCTTCATTGGCTCTGCTCCACAATATAGTCCACTGCCAGATTCACCTCACTGTCCGCAAGATTCACGAAGCCACCTTTGGGCGGCATGATTCCGTCTTCGCCGGTGTAGCCTTCGATGGCATGGCGGTAAAGGGTTTCGACACCCTGCTCGATACGCCCCGCCCATGCAGTGCTATCGCCTAGCATCGGTGCACCACCAATACCCTCTGCATGACACAGTGCACAGTGACGCTCGTAAACGCCTCCACCTGTCACAGTAGTAACAACACCGTCTTCTTGCCCAGAGACCTGACTGTACAAGGCATCCGGACCGCCTTCGGGGACATAGGCCGCCGCCTCTGAGGCAACCTTCACCGAGGCTGGATCTTTGCACCGCTTCATACACCTTTTATTGCGAGTATCGGGACGTTGATCCGGGATGAAGTTGTCTTCGTTAGGTAAGTGAACGTCGGCGAGATTGTCCTTGGTTAGCGCAAAGTCGTAGTCGACGATGTCATTAAGATAAAGGACATAGGCGGTAATCGCGTAAACCTCGTCGTCGCTGAGAGATTCAGGCTGAGTAAATGGCATGGCCCGATGAATGTAATCCCAAAGGGTACTCGTGTAGCGCCAGTAACTGCCCACGGTTTTCTTAGGCCTGGGGTCCGTCAAGCTGCCATCACCACCGGCCAGCGCCGGGTAGCCGCTCACGCTTTCACCAAAAGATCCGTGGCACAGGGCGCACTTTTCTTCGTAGAGCCACTCTCCATCTTCAACCGACCCTTCACCAGGAGGCAAGCCCTTACCGTCGGGGCGCACATCAATATCCCAACCAGCGATCTGCTCAGCGCTCGCAGGGCTTCCATAACCATAACGATCGCTATCGTCAGCTCTTAGCGATGGTGCAACGGCGATACTCGCAAGCACGCCAAAAACTATACCGACTACCGGAATCGAATTATGCAAGTTGGGCATTGACCACACTCCCATCACCGTTGAGCTTCCAGGTGTGAATAGCATTCTTGTGATAAATCGATGACGAGCCTCGTGCGTCCCGCAATTGACGATAAGTCGGCTGTACGTAGCCCGTCTCGTCCACAGCCCGACTTTGCAGCAAGGCGGGGTTTCCATTCCAATCCCACTCGATCCCAAACCGAGTCAGCGCTCGCGGCTCCACAACACTCGTAAAGCGGGCTTCGCGCCAGCTCACGCCGCCATCGAAGGACACGTCCACGTGTTTGATACGACCGCGACCGGACCAAGCGAGCCCTTCCACCCACAGCTTGCCGGGCTTCGTTAGTGGCCTCTCGGGGCATGGGTTGGTCAGTACAGAGTTGGCCTCCTGTACGAAGGTAAATTCACGAGCTTCCCCGCTGGGGAGTAAGTCGGTGTACTTGGATGTTTCTTCGCGGTGATACCAGGGTTGATCGCCAACTTCCAAACGCCGCAGCCATTTCACGCAAGTGTTGCCCTCCCAGCCGGGATTGATCAATCGGACCGGGTAGCCTTGCTCAGGCCGCAGTGCTTCGCCGTTCTGGGCATAAACGATCAGTGCGTCGTCCAGGGCTTTTTCCATGGGGATGCTGCGACTCATATGCGAGCCATCACTGCCCTCAGCGAGAATCCACTTGGCGCCTTTTTGCACCCCACACTCCTGAAGCAATGTAGAGAGCAGAACACCAGTCCATTCGCAGCAGGAAAGCATCCCATGGGAAAACTGCAGTCGATCCATCTGTGCGGCGCGCCACTCCATGCCACCGTTTGCTGGACATTCAAGAAACCGGATCATGCTTACCGACGGAAATCGCATGAGATCTTCCATGCTGAAGATCAATGGGCGATCCACCATTCCGTGGATCATCAAACGATGCTGGTTGGGATCAACCTCAGGCAATCCCGCGTGATAGCGCTCAAAAACGACGCCGCTCGGCGTGATGATGCCATTCAGATCGGCCAGAGGGGTGAAACTCACGGACGCAATCTTATCGGCCGTCAGCCACTCCACGGTACGTCGCTGCACATGTGCCTCATGATGTGACGGCATGCCGTAGGGGTTAGTGTTCACCGCTGAACCTAGACTGCGCGTCCACGACGGTGTTCCCGGTGGCATGGCCTGCGCACCCACTCCGGCGCCCGCGCTCGCCAAACCAGCGCCGCCCAGCAATGCGAGACCGTTCTTTAGAAAGTCCCGTCTCTCAGAACCTTTCAGCTTCTCCCTGGACTCGGCAATCTCACGGACCAGTTGATCCAGCTGCAGTTGTTTTTGCATTATGGCTCCCTTCTTATTAGTTACTGTAAGCCAGACAGTAGTAGACTCAGATTCGCCCACACATGCGTTAATATATTATAAATTTCTTATATAACAAACCCGGAATATTATGGACCTCGAAAAAATGCACAGTTCAGCCTCCGATGTCAGTGATCTGCTGAAGCTATTGGGGCACCCGGACAGACTGATGGTTCTTTGTCAGCTGAAGTTCGGCGAGCAGTCCGTGGGGGAGCTATCTCGCAATCTCGGCGTAAAACAATCGCCGCTTTCCCAACACCTTGCGCGCATGCGCCATGAAGGCGTTGTAGCCAGCCGACGTGACGCGCAGACCATGTACTACTCCATCACCGATGAAAAAATCGCTCAGGTTATCGGTGTGCTTTACGACCTGTATTGCGCGGACGACGAGGACTAGAACCCTCCCCGCAAGCCCTCATCACCGCACCTCAAAGACTACTCGGGCTCTAGTAGACCGCAAATATTCGTTTACACCGAGCTAAAATCACAATATCTTAATATTCGAATGTAGCGAGACACTCTCCATGTCTGCGCTGCGGGGGACAATAACGATAAAACGAAAAAGGAACGAACCATGCGAGTAAATACGCTATTCGCGAGCGGCGCCATCGCAACCGCACTCTTCATTTCCGGCAACGCCGCAGCGACGAACGGGTACTTCACCCATGGCATTGGCACACACAACAAAGCTCAGGCCGGCGCAGGAACGGCGTCACCGGAGCAGGCCATTGATGCCGCTAACAACATTGCCGCTGGGGTGTTAGTGGGCGATCGATTGGACTTGGGTATCGCTATATTCTCGCCTCGGCGGAGCTACAACACCTCCGATAGCCAGCTAAACGGTCAGTTCGGATCCTTCACAGTCAATGCAGATAACGTCGAAAGTGGTAGCGAGTATTTTCCCATCCCCTACGCGGCAAAGAGCTGGGCACTGGAGAACGATCGAGCGATCAGCCTCCTGTTCTACGGCCGTGGCGGCATGAACACAGACTACAAGGACGGTAGCGCAACCTTCGACCCCGATGGTCCTGGGCCAGCTCCCGTGATGACCTTGCCCGGATCCTTTGGTACGGGCAACACAGGCGTAAATCTTAACCAAGCCTTTCTCGAGCTGGGCTACAGCTTTAAGTCCGGCGACTTTGCCTTCGGTATCGGCCCGGTTATTGCGATGCAAGCCTTTGAAATCGAGGGTGTTTCCGCGTTTGGAGGCTTCACTAAAACTTTTGCGGCCAGTGGCGGAACACAGCCGCCCACAGGACTTAGCAATAACGGTACTGACTACTCCCTCGGCTATGGCGTAAAGGCCGGGATCATTTGGGACGCCACGGAATCTCTGAATTTCGCGGTCTCTTATCAGTCGCGCATGGAAATGCAGGAGTTTGACGACTACTCGGACCTCTTTGCCAAAGGGGGATCTTTTGATATTCCTGCGGTTGGCAGAGTAGGTATGAGCTGGCAGGCAACAGAGCGGTTAAAGCTTCATCTGGATATCGAGCACGCGCAATACGGCGAAATCGAATCTATCGCTACACCGTTGCAGCGCATATTCGAATGTCCCACCGCGGGCCAAGGCGGCACCAATGTCGAGGCGTGCTTTGGCGGTAATCAGGGCGCAGGCTTTGGCTGGAGTGATGTCACCACGTATAAGATCGGTGGCAGCTATGTCCGCGGCGACTCGCCCTTCACCTACCGCTTTGGCTACAACTACAGTGAACAACCTATCGATGAGTCAGCAGTAGTTTTGAACGTCCTCGCGCCAGCCACCGTTGAGCAGCATTTCACTTTCGGCGTTTCCCGCAAGACCCAGGGCGGCAATGAGTTCAATGTCGCATTTATGTATGCACCGGAGAACACAGTTACCGGGACCAATGCCTTTGATCCTACCCAGACCGTTGATTTGACGATGGATCAGTTTGAAATCGAGTTCTCTTGGAGTTGGTAAGGTTTTAGACCGTGTCGTTTAGGCTGGGTCTTTTGGGACAGACGGACAGCTAAGACTAGTTACTTCACTCGCTGAGTGGGGGGACGCTCGTTGCGTAAATAGTCTCAGCTGTCCTTCGTGTCAGGCAGCAGACGCCTCGCAAAGAGCAGGCAAGCTTGACCGATTTGCGAAGTAAGCGTCACCCCCTCTAGCGCACGCAGCGATTCGGGCCAGCTTGCCGTGCTCCATGCGTAGCGCTACCAAAGCTTCTCTTCCATCTGCCTAAACAACCGCCCTGCATTCTTCCGGGCAAGCTCATCAAAGGTATCCAGCTCGCTATAAGCTGACTGGTCGATGTCGTAGGCATCACTCAGATCACCATCTTCGTCGAGGATGCGCTCTATCTCGTCCCGCAGGAACTCCAGGTACCCTTGGGTGAAGTAACGAATGGTGTCGATGTCCGTAGGTCCGCCGTGCCCGGGTATGACAATCGCTGGCTTAAGGTCTGCCATAACATCAAAGGACTCTATCCAGGCGTCCACATCTGAGTCGGGGAAAATACCCAATAGGCGTTCATGAAACGCAATATCACCCGCTATCAGTATTCGCTGCTCGGGCAGCCACACCGATAAATCACCGGGCGAGTGAGCAGCGCCAAAGCGTATCAGTTCAACTCTCAGGCCGGGGAGTTCAAGTAGATAGCGGTCATCGACGGCGATACCGGGTACCACCACCCGTGCATCATCGACAAGTGGTCCCATACGCTCCCGCATCTGCGCGAGGGAGTTCTGCCCATGAGCCTGTATCTCCTCAATCGCTTCCCGTTGAGCAATGATCGGGACGCCCAGATCACTCCAATAGCTGTTTCCAAGAAATGCGTGGCCCTGGCCATTTTCATTGATGACGTAGCGCACAGGCTTGCTGGTTAGCTCGCGGATGGCGTCGTGTAATGCAGCGGCGAGGAGCGCATTGTCACCCCCATTAACCACCATGACACCGCCCTCAGCAATGATGAAAGAGAGGTTGTTATTGTGCCCAAAGTTTTCTCGCGACGGCGCAGCCGTGGCACCAATCGCTGAATAGACCGATTCACTCACCTGCGTAATCACAAGCTCCGGCTGTGAGACCCTATCGTCCGAGGCCCACAAAGTGCATCCCATCGCGGAAGTCACCGCGAAAAGACTAAAACGCCAAGTAGTTTTTACCGATTGTTTAGTCAATCTCATAAATAGTCGATTTACTTAATATAATAATTTGCTAATATTCTACCGCGCTACATCGACAACGATAAAATAATCAGGGAGAGCGTTGTGAACAAAGACTTCATTATTTCGTGGAAAGCCGCCGGGATTTCTCTGGGGTTACTCCTGGTTATCGCAACGGCTTTAGTCAAGCCTCTGGGTGTGTCTACGCAGTTCGTGGTCACTGATGGCATGGTTGCCCATCAGGTCGCACCAGCGTTTGCTGAGTCAAACACCTATCTTTCCAAATATGGAGAGCAGGATAACTGGGGCGTTGGCTACGGCTGGATGCTTGTCTTTGGCATGGTTGTGGGCGGAGGCGTCACCGCTGCATTACTGCGACGACGTCAACCAGACGCAGATAAGGGCTCAATGCCAGAACTTTGGACAGCGGCTTTTGGTCCCTCTCAGGCGAAACGCTATGTCGCCTCATTTGTCGGAGGCGTCTTGTTATTGTTTGGAGCAAGGCTCGCAGGGGGCTGCACCAGTGGCCATATGATTAGTGGCATATCCCAGCTCGCACTCAGCTCCTTCATCTTCGGTGTCATCACCTTTGTTTCCGCCATTCTCATGGCCAAATTCCTTTACCGCGGGAGAGCGTGATGAGTACTTTGATCATTGGCTTTCTGATTGGCTGCGCCTTCGGAACCATTTTGTATCTGGGCGGGGCGACGAGCTACCGCCGTATCTTGGGGACGCTGTTGCTAAAAGACATGTGGATCATCAAGCTCATGATGACCGCCATCGGTGTTGGCTCACTGGGAATTTATCTTCTTGATATGGGCGGCCTTGCCAACATGTCGATTAAACCTGCTTACCTGTGGGGTATAGCCGCAGGAGGCGCTATCTTCGGGATTGGTTGGGCCGTCGCAGGATACTGTCCCGGTACCTGCGTGGTGGGCAGTGCAGAGGGCAAAAAAGACGCTATCTTCACGTTGCTGGGCGCGCTCGCTGGCGCTTTCCTATTTTCGCTGGCTTTCCCCTATCTGGAATCAACGCTCATTCAACCTGCAAACTTTGGCGCCGTCACGCTGGAATCGCTGCTGGGAATCAACGGTATCTATATTGCCGTGCCCTTTAGTATCGCCCTGCTGTTTCTGGCATTTTTCGTCCTGAAAGACCGCTACGACTGAAACACCAATAGCGCTGGATTGTCTCTTCAATCTGGCGCTTTGCTTTCCATCGCATGGTGATCACAGTAGGCTGATGCGCTGTTGCAACAGCGAGCTTTAGTCTCTTATGGATCAATCTGTTCTCTACACCATGGCTGCCGTGCTGGTTCTCGGCGTAGGCGCTCAATGGTTAGCTTGGCGGCTAAAACTGCCGTCGATTCTGCCGCTGCTTGCACTAGGCATTCTCGCAGGCCCCGCCACAGGCATTCTTGATCCCGACGAAATGTTCGGGCCTATCCTGTTTCCCATGGTTTCTCTGGGTGTCGCGCTGGTTCTCTTTGAAGGCGGCATGACACTGCGCTTTAGAGATATCCGAGGGCACGGCGCGGTGGTCACGAATCTCGTGAGCTGGGGCGCGGTCCTCAACTGGTTGTTAATTGCTGCGGGAGCACACTATCTGGCGGGACTCTCGGGTGACATCGCCATGTTGTTTGCGGCGCTCATGATTGTCACGGGACCCACGGTCATTAATCCGCTACTGCGCACGATGCGCGCAGAAAATAGTGTCAGCCAGGTGTTGCGCTGGGAAGGCATCATGATTGATCCCGTGGGTGCTCTCATCGCGGTACTTGTGTTTCAGTATCTGCTCACGGGTCAAAACTCGCTCTTGCTCTTTGCAGAAAGTGTCGCCACGGGCACCATATTGGGATTGGCCGGCGCGGCGACTCTGGGCGTAGTGCTTAAGCGCCACTGGGTGCCGGAATACCTTCTCAATGTGTTGACGCTTGCCTGGGTCGTAATGATTTTTGCGGTCAGCGATGCCTTTGTCCACGAATCAGGTCTCCTCGCCGTCACTATTATGGGTGTCTGGTTGGGCAATATGCGCAACGTGTCAGTGAATGAGATTCTCAGTTTCAAGGAGAGTCTCTCAGTACTGATCATCTCTATGCTCTTTGTCGTCCTGGGTGCGCGCGTAGACCCTGCAGAGATCTTCGCCACGGGATGGCAAGGCGTTATCATTTTGTTGGTAATTCTGGCTGCACGACCCTTGGTCGTTTGGTTATCGACCATACGCAGCGGTTATCGCTGGCAACAGAAGGCTTTGATTGCATGGGTCGCTCCCCGTGGCATCGTCGCAGCAGCGGTGTCGTCACTCTTTGCAATTCGTCTAGAAGACTCCGGACATGAGGGCGCCTCCACATTGGTTGCCCTTACATTCCTGGTGATTCTCGCGACCGTAATTCTGCAGAGCTTTACCGCGCGACGAATCACCGCTGCTCTAGGACTCGCTGAAGCCGAACCCCACGGAATGCTCTTTGTCGGCGCGAACAGTGTTGCCCGAGCTCTGGCAAAGGCACTTCAAGAACAGGGTTACCGGGTGAAACTTGCCGACACGTCCTATGAGGAAATTCGCGCCGCGCGTATGGCGGGGCTAGAGGTCTACTACGGGGATCCTGTTTCGTCTCATGCCGACCAATATCTGGAACTCTCGGGCATTGGCCGTCTGTTCGCCGTCAGTCGCCGCTCCCGGTGGAATACCCTCGCCTGTATGAAGTTTCGCAGCGAGTTTGGCCCCCAACGTGTTTTCAGTCTTCGAAACAGCGAAGATCGCAAAGACACAGAGCGCTCGCGTATTGCGGATGAATACGCCCCTCCCCGGCTTTTCTCTGCTGATGTGACCTTCGAGAAACTCGCGAGCCTTCTAGCAGGCGGTGCAGAGATGAAGACCATTCGCCTGGGAGAGGATTTCAGCCTGGAAGACTACAAGCGCGAGAGCGGCGCAAAGTTGATACCGTTATTCACCCTCGGCGAAAAACAAAAGCTCCGAGTTATTGATGATCCTGAGTCCCTTGCTGAGCAATCCGGTACCCAGCGGCTTATCGCATTGGTTTGGAAAAACCCCGAGAAATCCGCGCCAGAAGATACTGTTGAAAGTGCGTAGCCAAATTAGTCCTTGAGGCAATTTCACTCGGGGATTGTTTGCGCCTTCCGATTGCAGTAGCTTAGGGGAGACCCCTACGAGTAGGAGCGCATGCAAGCGATCCTCAAGCTGGACCTAGCAGGACAACCCCGCGGTTGGCTGTCACTGCATGAAGCAATATCAGCCTATGCCCGAGGCGACGTTGTCTACGGCATTGGGGACGTACTACCTCCGGTGTTTGGGGGCGTTCAACGACTCTCCGGCCAGCGCTCCCGTATCGACCTCCAGCCCATCATTGCCCTGCAAGGGCGCATCGTTCAGGGCTTTACCCCACCGCTATGCAATCGCACGCTGTTTCGAAGGGATGATCATCGCTGTTTATATTGCGGAACCCAGTACAGCCGATCCGAGCTAACCAGAGATCACGTTCTACCCGTATCTCGCGGCGGGAAAGATCGTTGGGAAAATGTTGTTGCGGCCTGCAAACGCTGCAACTGGCAAAAAGACAATCACACCCCGGAAGAAGCGAGCATGCCGCTACTGGCTATTCCCTTTCGACCGAACACTTACGAGTGGCATTACCTGGCCAAAGATCGAATTCTGGCAGACCAGATGCAGTACCTGTCTCAGCAGTTCAAGGCACCCCGCGACTGGGCGCACTGATCAGCCGGGCTTAGCCTCGGTAGTAACGCTGAGGCACCACCGGTAACTTGCACACCACCACCGGTAAGGCTTTACCACGCACATCAACACTGAGTTCTGTATCGAGGGCTGTGTAAGCACTGTCCACAAACGCCATGGCAATCGGCGCATCTACCGTCGCAGCGTAGGCGCCGGAAGTTACGACACCCACCACATCTCCAGACGCATTCAGCACGTCCTGACCTTCGCGAACCGGCCGTTTTCCAAGCACGCGCATGCCGACTCGGGCGCGCGACGTCCCCTCGCTCAATTCCAGAGCTATGCGTTCAGATCCGGGATAACCCCCTGCGCGCGCACCACCGGGGCGACGAGATTTACTAATAGACCAATTCAACTTAGCTTCGATAGGCGAAATCGACGGAGAAAGTTCATGACCATAAAGGCACAAGCCAGACTCAAGACGCAGAGAGTCACGGGCCCCCAAGCCAATAGCCGCGACATCACTATGATCTAAAAGTCTGCGCGCAATAGCCTCGGCGTGCTCCCCAGCAACGGATAACTCATAGCCGTCCTCCCCTGTGTATCCCGAGCAGGTTACATATAGGGGTATCCCGTCCAACTCACAATGAAGCCCCTGCAGGAACACAAGATCTGCAACTTCGGGTATCAAGCTCCCTAACACCGCTCTGGCCTTAGGCCCCTGTAAAGCGAGCAATCCTTGCCCATCGAACTCTCGCAGAGACTGTCCCGGGAGCAGCTGAGACTCAATCCACGCACGATCCTCGGTCTTACAGGACGCATTGACCACTAAGAAAAACTGTTCAGGTCCCCAGCGGGTAATAATCAAATCGTCACGCACACCGCCCTCATCATTTGTGAGTAGCGCATAGCTCTGACGGTGTTCCCCCAGTGCTTCAAGGTCCACCGGCACCAGCGACTCGAGAGTCGCAGTGATTTCCGGCCCCTCCAGAATGAACTGTCCCATGTGTGACACATCAAACAAACCTGCGAGCTCTCGCGTATGCCTATGTTCAGCAATAATCCCATCGCTGTACTGCACGGGCATGTCGTAGCCGGCAAAAGGCACCATTCGCGCACCCAGTTCGCGGTGTAGTGCATCCAAAGGAGTGTGATTCAGGCTCATTCCAGTTTCCTTAGTCAGACAGGGGCCGAACTTTAGCATGCAGGCAAAGAGCATTGAGCCTTTGCCAGAAGTCAGGATAATGCAGGTCGGCAAAAAGGAAAGATCATGAGTAATATCCGCACACAGTTCCAAACCATCAGTTTGATTGGCATGCCGGGCGTCGGAAAAAGTACCGTAGGTGTGATTCTGGCAAAGCTTATCGGATTGGAATTTACTGACACCGACTTGTCTATTCAGGCACGCGAGGGTCGGACCCTACAGCAAATCATCGACACTGACGGACACCTGCGGCTCCGAGACATCGAGGAGCAGGTGCTGGTGAGCGAGCCCGTCGAAGGGCGAGTCCTGGCGACGGGCGGCAGTGTGATTTACAGTGAAGCGATCATGGAGCGACTGCGCGCTGCGGGTCCCGTGGTGTATCTGCGTGCTGATGTCGCCACGCTGGTTCAGCGTGTATCGGCTAACCCTGATCGTGGGATTGCCAGCGGTGCAGATCAAACCTTCGAAGACATTTACAACGAGCGCACCCCCCTCTATGAGCGATTCGCGACACACAGTGTGGATGCCGTTGGTGGCAGTGCTGACGCTGTGGCTTCGCTGATTGTGCAGGAACTCTATTCCTAAGAGCCCGCTATACGCTGGGCTGTGCGCGAACACGTTCGCGATACGCGGGCTGTCGCGTCCGAAATTCTGGTAAAACCGTCCCACGCTCAATACAAGCATCCAAACCCGCAGTTTTTGGCGCGAATCGGCAAGATTCGCGCGAATAACTGCTGGCATAAGCTTTGCAATAAGCTTTCTGCGCCTCTACGGGGACGCAAGACGAGGCTCCCGGACACGCGGCCTGCGGGCTAAGCACAGGGATGTGCAGCGTGATTTCATGAATGAAAACCGGGATCGCCCGTCAACTTTTACGCCAATTTTTCCGTCAAAACAGTGCTTATTGATCGTAATTTTTCATGTAAATCAGGCATCTAAACTGATTGACTCGCCTCGGTAGCTGCCGGATATTGGGAAACGTTGATGGCCCGTAATCATCAGGAGGTGGTTTGTGGGGGATCGCAATCAGGAACCCGTCGCTGACGGTATGGACGAAATGTTCGAGCCTGTGATCGGAGATTTTTCGGAAGAGGCCTATGAAGGCCTGAGTACAGAAACCTCGGATAAGCACCAACTGGCGGAAAAGCGCCGGCGTGCAGAGCAGAGAATCGAGGAGCTCAGGCTTCGCGAAGAGCTCGGCGATTACGACCTGGAGTTCGACGACTACTGAGCCAGCGCCCAGCGCTGTATTTGGTAATCGTTACCTCGCTCCGCGGTATTCACGCGCGGCCTAGAGTGCTATCGCACAAAAATTCACCAAGCTTTTGGATCGGAAGCCTGAGATTCCTGCGTTTCCCGCTGCCAGTCGAAAACATTCAGCTCAATAAAGATAAACGCAAATAGCCACATACTCGCGTCATAGAAGTCGAGGAACTTGCCTGCAATTCCCCAGTAAACCGCCGCAATAAACAAGGTGGTGTAGACGCAGTACTTGAGATAACGGGTACCGTCTAAAACGGCATCTGTAAGGCTGCCTCTAAGCTGCAGTCGCACTTCGATCTCAAGTACCACAACGACCAATATCCATGCCGCTGAATTGATCACGTCTGTCCAGGCTAGAAGCCGACTGGCATGCAAGGTTTCAGCATCAGCCACAATATTGAAATCGCTTATGCGTAAGGCGGCATCCGCCACCACCGAGCAATTTTGGGCACTTAAGGGTTCGTATTCGTCCAGCGTGAGTAGCAGCGACCAATCGTTGGAAAGCTGCGTACATCCGTTCCACGCATCCATCGGCGTAACCTTGTATAGCGTAATGAGTTCCGCGCAATAACCAGTAAAAGCCCACACGATGGCAGCACCACAAAGGAGACGAATGCCGTGAAGCGCAAACTTTACCGAGCCGCGAATTTTCTCGTCATCAAGCACCGAAGTTTCCAGCTCAAACAGTAATAGCAGCACCACCCAGGCCGCGGTATCCAGGGTCGCCGCAAACACTTGCACAAACTGGCTAAGCGACATGGCGCCGGTAAAGGTGTGCTCGAGGGAACTGGTCTCTTCGCGCAAAAAGAGGAACACGTTCCCCAAAAGAAGCAGGTAGGTCAGGTACTTAACCGCAGTGAAGATGCGCCCGCGTAGACTGGGCCCGAAGACAACCGTGCTCATGTCGTCATACCTGCAGGAGCAAGTGCTCACGTTCCCAGGAACTAATAACCCGATTAAACTCCTCGAACTCATCAAGTTTGACGGCGGCATAGGCGCGCAGAAACAAATCGCCAAACAGATCGCAGAGGGCAGGCGTGCTGCCAAGATTGCGGAGCCCCTCTTCCAGAGTTCGCGCCACTTCGACGCTGTCCTCATTGGCTGTGCCCATATGAGGTGCCGTTGGTGTGAGCTGCTCTTGCATACCCACCAGGCCACTTGCCAAGGACGCGGCAATGGCCAAGTAGGGATTAGCATCCGCACCGGGAAAGCGGTTCTCAACGCGAGTCGCCGCAAGCTCGCTATGGGGTACGCGGAACGCGCAGGTTCGATTGTCCAGGCCCCAATTGAGATTGATGGGCGCCGATATCTCTGGTGCCAGACGACGATAGGAATTCACGTTGGGGGCGTAAAGACTAATTAGCTCCGGTGTAAATTTCTGCAGCCCGGCGATGTAACTCATGAAGGCTGCTGAGTGCTCACCATTTGCATCAACAAAGATGTTGTTGCCTGCGGCGTCCAAAAGGCTTTGATGGATATGCATGGCACTGCCGGGTTCACCTTTCATTGGCTTCGCCATGAAGGTCGCGTACATATCGTACTTGTGCGCGGTCTCGCGTACCGTGCGTTTAAACACAAACACCTGATCGGCAAGAGACAGCGGATCACCGTGACGGAAGTTGATCTCCATCTGCGCGGCACCGTTTTCGTGAATTAGCGTGTCGACATCGAGAGACTGAGCATCTGCATAGTCATACATATCCTCCACAAACTCTTCGAACTCAGCAACCGCATCAATGCTGTACGACAGTCGCGCCGTTTCCCGACGGCCACTGCGTCCCACGGGCGGCACAAGCTCGTTGTCCGCATCTTCGTTGCGGGCCACGAGATAGAACTCCATTTCCGGAGCTATCACTGGCTGTATACCGGCTTCCTCGTAGGCATTTAAGACCTTGCGCAGTACCGACCGCGACGCCAGAGGATGTAACTCGCCAGCTTGGGTATAGCAATCATGGATGATTTGCGCGGTGGGTTCTCGAGCCCAAGGCACAAGCCGCATGGTGGACTCGTCTGGGCGCAGTAACATATCGGTATCGGTGGGCTCGACGAAGTCCCAGTGTTCATCGCTGTACTCGCCCGTAACCGTCTGGACCAAAATACTTTCCGGCAGCCGCGGATCACCGTGAGAGATAAACTGATGCGCGGGAATGAACTTGCCCCGCGCATTCCCTGTCATGTCCGGCACCAGGCATTCGATCTCGGATATCTGCTGCTGCTTCAGCCAGTCAGTGATGGTCTTGTGATTCGCCGTCATTCGATGCTTCCTACGATTTAAAAAGAGTATCGCAGTAGCCCCGTAGACCTCGCAATACCCACAAGAGGCTAGTCCTGATCGTTTTCGACCACAGAGTCGCGAGGGTTTGAACGCTGCGCTACTATGCTGCGGTCTAAAGTTTTTTTAGAGTTCAACGCAAACACAATGAACGAACCGCACGTTAACTCCTGGTATGCCGCTACCGCCAACTTCGCAGCTAGTTTTCCTCCGCTGATAGGCAGTGAGCGCAGTGACGTTTGCGTTGTTGGCGGCGGATACACAGGGCTGTCAGCAGCTATACACCTACGCAAACGGGGCTATAGCGTCACACTTCTCGAGGCCAACCGCTTGGGTTGGGGGGCGTCCGGGCGAAACGGCGGTCACGTGGGCACCGGTCAACGAGCAGATCAGGACGCTCTCGAAAAGCTGGTAGGTAAACATCAGGCTAGAGCCCTCTGGGACCTCGGTCTCGAAGGTGTTGCCACCGTATGTGAGCTCATCAACGAGTTTGCGATCCAGTGCGAGCTCAAACAAGGAAACCTTCACACCGCCTGTACCAAAAAGGCCGCGAAGGAGTTTCAGGAGGAAGTTGATCACCTGCGAACAGCCTATGACTACGAGCATGTGCGTTACGTTGCGGCTGATGAGCTGGGAACCATGACCTCGGCTCAAGGCTTTCATGGCGCTATATTGGATACGGCCTCCCGCCATCTACACCCCCTCAATTACTGCCTAGGTTTGGCCCGCGCTGCCGAGGAACTTGGCGTGGTGATGCACGAAGGCAGCAGAGTTACTCACTACAAGGAAAGCACAGCTGTAGCCGTGCATACAGATGGCGGGCAAGTTGACTGTGAACACCTGCTCCTTGCTTGCAATGGATATCTTGGAAAGCTAGAGCCCCGTGTCGCCGGCCAGATAATGCCCATCAATAACTACGTCGTAGCCACGGAGCCATTGGGCGAAGACACCGCAGGGCGGTTGATCCGAGACGACACCTCGATGTCAGACTCACGCTTTGTGATCAACTATTGGAAGCTTTCCGCTGACAACAGACTGCTCTTTGGCGGAGGCGAGTCCTACACTTCGCGCTTTCCCAGTGATATAGCGAACTTTGTGCGCCCCTATATGCTGAGTATCTACCCTGAGCTCGCCGATACCCGGATCGACTATGGTTGGGGAGGTACGCTGGCCATCACTCTCAATCGTATGCCCGCGCTGGGCTACGTGTCGCCGCGAATTTTGTACGCTCACGGCTACTCCGGACATGGCGTACCCATCGCGACACTGGCCGGTAAGCTCGTGGCTGAAGCAATAGCTGGCACCGCCGAACGCTTCGATGTGATGGCAAACGTGCCCACGCCAAAGTTTCCCGGCGGCACGCTACTGCGGTGGCCAGGTTTGGTAGCAGGTATGCTCTTTTACAGCTTGCGGGATCGCTTGGGATGACAGCTAATACAGCGCTTCTTCAAATACACAGCAGCCAAACCTGGAAAGAGCAGTTGCAAGATGCGATACGAACCCCCTCAGCGCTTGCCTCTGCTGTGGGCCTGACGTTAGAGCAGCTGCCCTACTCCAAAGACGCCGACGACTCCTTCTCGCTTCTGGTTCCGCGAGCTTTTGCCCAGCGGATGGAAAAGGGCAATGCTAAGGACCCGCTGCTGCGTCAGGTGCTCGCGGCAAGTGGGGAAACACTAAAGGTCGAAGGCTTCAATGATGATCCCGTCGCGGAGACCAGTCTCTACGCTGACACTCCGGGCGTCATACGCAAATATCATGGACGCGCGCTTCTGATCGCAACGGGACAATGCGCTGTGAACTGTCGCTACTGTTTTCGACGCGCCTATCCCTACACAGACAATGTACAGTCAAGCAAAGAGCGCCTTGCAGCCATCGATCAGCTACTCGAGGATTCGGACATTGGCGAGCTGATTTTGAGCGGGGGCGACCCTCTATTGCTCACCGACGCCAAGCTTGCAGCGATCGCCGAGCGGCTACGTCAAAGTGATCGGCAAATCACACTACGTATTCACACGAGACTGCCCATCGTGATACCCGATCGTGTTACCGATCAGCTGATTGATGCATTAAGGCCCAAAGAACAACCCGTGGTGGTGGTCGTTCACAGCAATCATCCCGCGGAAATTGATAACTCTACTGCTCAAGCTCTCAGCCGTTTACGCAGCGAGGGGGTCACCGTGCTTAATCAATCCGTGATGCTGCGCGGAGTTAACGATAGCGCAGAGATACTAGGCCAGCTAAGCGATCGCCTATTTGCTGCCGGGACCATGCCCTACTACATTCATATGTTGGACCCAGTGTCAGGGAGTGCGCACTTTGAAGTACTTGAATCTCAAGCACGCCAGATTCTGGGGCAACTTGCCGCTATGCGGCCCGGTTACCTCGTCCCGAAGTTAGCTGTTGAAGTGCCCGGGGCCAGTAGCAAACGTGAAATCGCGCCGGATTACTTCGAATAGGTTGGCCACCGAACTAGGGTGGCGGACGCTTATTGAATCTGAACATCCTCCTTGGCAGGCGTATACTACAAACTGATAAGAACCACGCTTAAGCGTGCATTTGTGTTTGGAGTGTTTTAGCGATGCTATTTAGAACCGCCTCTCTTTTTCTAGGCATGACAGCGCTTTTGGGTGGAGTCGTGCATGCCAACGACGATGAGAGTGCTAAATCCCACTTTTTCGACGATACCCACAAGATCTCCGTTGGCGCGACACGTCAGTCAACGAGCCTAACCATTGGCGTCACCACCGAGAATTTTGACCCGACCCCCATCTCCCTCGATGACCTCGGTATTGATAACAGCGACAACTCATATTTCGTTGATTATCGGTACCGATTCAAGCCCCGATGGTCCTTATTTGCCGGGGCATACTCGTTTTCCGGTACCGGGCAGCGGTTGAGCACGAGAGATTTCAACTTTGATGGTCAAGAGTTCACCGCAAATACCCAGATCGCGGCCTCTTTGGATATCGATACCTACATGGTGGATGTTTTGTATGCGGTACACCGAAGTGACAACCTAGAGATTCTCTTGGGTGGGGGCCTCCATGCTCTGGACTTCGGCGTGGGCATTTCTGGCCGCATTGAAATTGACGGCGAAGTCCTCGAAGCAGCAGCGGCAGGCGAAACATTGCTTGCGCCAGTGCCCAACCTTCGGGGGTCCGCAAGCTGGGCTGTCAATGATCGTGTGTTCTTCAGCTTAGTTGGTGGCTGGTTATCTGCAACCGTGGACGAGTACGATGGCGATTTCACCTATGCCCATCTCCGTGGTTACTATCGTTTTGGCGAGCAGATTGGAGTATCCGTCGGGTATCAGATCACAGACATCGACATTACCCGTAAGGGCGCGCTGAGCACCACATCAATCAACGCGCAACTTGATGGCCCAACCGTAACGCTCACTTACAGTTTCTGAGTCCGTCGTTTTAGGCAGCAAAATCCATGGCAAGACAATTGACCAGCGCCGAGGCCATGGGCCTGGCAGCGCAACACGAAAAGACAGGCAATATTGATGAGGCCAAGCGCCTGTACGCACAAGTCCTGAGCGTAGAGCCGGGTAACAAAAAAGCGAAGAAGGCACTCAAAGCGCTCAGAGGCAACAGCAAAGCCCCTCTCAGTGCGGCTGACTTTGAACGAGTGGCGCGATTGGTAAATGCCGGCAAACTCGATGCGGCTCGCGCAGACATCAATAAACTTTGCCGACAGCATCCCGAGCAACCAGCACTCCATAATCTTCGAGGCGTGGTACTGAGCAGACTCTCTGAGCCTGAACATGCTGTAGAGGCCTACAAAGCCGCGCTCACTTTGGAACCCACATTCTCAGAAGCGCTTAACAATCTAGCTACCGCCTTCACAGACTTAAAGCAGTACAAGGAGGCGCTCGGGTGCTACCAACAGCTGGTGAACAGCGGTACCGCCGATGCGGAGGTTTACGCCAATCTGGCAAGGGCGTTGCGCGGTGCAGGGCAGCAAGAAAATGCCTTGGAAGCGCTGAGGCGCGCCCTCAAGCTCAACCCTTTGTACACAGATGCCTTTAACGATATTGGGAACCTTCTCAACGACTTGGGGAAGCACGAAGATGCGGTGAAAGCCTATGAAAGTGCTTTGAATCTTGAGCCGCGCCACCAAAAAGCATTGCTGAATCTGGCTCAAAGCCACAGTGCCATGAACCAGCCTCTATCCGCGCTTGAGCTTTATCAAGAGTCACTCCAGGTTGCACCGGAAGATGAACGGGCCATTCGCGGAGTGGCAAATACCTTGCTGGCTCTGGGTCGTGATGATGAAGCAGTGCAGCATCTGGAGCATTTATTGAAACTGCTGCCAGGCGACAAATCCACCCAACACTTAATCGCCGCTGCTACCGGCAAACAGTTGACCCGCGGCGACGCGGCTTATGCTCGAGCTGTGTTTGAAGTCTATGCCGCAAACTTCGAGAAGCACCTCACCGAGTCACTCGAGTATTCCGTACCCGATAAGATCCCCAGCTTGCTAGAAGCGCTTGATAGCGAGGATGCCTGGTACAAGAACGCCCTTGACCTTGGCTGTGGTACCGGACTCGTCGGTCTACAAATACGCAGCTACTGTGAGCAACTCACTGGTGTCGATGTTGCCCCTGCCATGCTGGAGAAGGCGACGGAGAAGGCCGTCTACGATGAGTTACTCCTGGGCGACGTAAGCACAATATTGTGTGATTCAGAGGAAAGCTATGACTTGATACTTTGCGCGGATGTGCTGATTTACATTGGAGCACTCGAAGAAGTATTCGCCGAAGTTGCCAAGCATTCGAACCCTGGTGTTCGCTTTGTTTTGAGCACCGAAATGCTCGAAGGGAGCGATCTCAAACTTCAGCGGTCGGGGCGTTTTGCCCACTCAAGTGACTATGTGATTCGCTGCGCCGACAATGTAGGGATGAGTCTGGTTCATCAGGAGGCCATCCCTTTGCGCAAGGAACGGGGAGAATGGCTACCCGGCGAGCTGTTTGTTTTCACAGTGTAAGAACGAAAAAAGGCGCTGCGTCATAAGGTGCAGCGCCTTTTTGTACCGTCCTGCGGGAACTCTCTTTAGGCTGCAGCAGTTTCCTGCTGCGGGGCAGCTACCACCTCAGGCATAGCAGAGCTGTGGTGCTCAACAATCTTCCATGCGCCGTCGATCTCGCGATAGAGGTACGTAAACCGCGCAGTAACCTGAGCTCCATCACCGAAGGTGAATGTATAAACCCCAGAATTGATCGCGAGGCCGTCGGCAAGAAAGCGAACATTCGCTTCGTCAATCACACCTGCTGGCTTCTTGGCGAGAAAGTTCACAAAGTAATCACGAATCTCTTCGTGGTTATGTCGCACCTGATTGGAAACCGTGGGCAACAAAATCGCATCCTCTGCATAGAGCGCTGTCACTGTATCGGGGTTACCCGTCGCAAGTGCATCGTTCCAGCTCTGGAAAAACTTCAGTACGTTTTCTTCGTTCATGTTGATCTCCTTAAATTTCACGTCAACAAAAGTTACTAACAATGGGCTGTTATTGAGCGGCGACAGCTTGCACAGGTCTTACCGAACCACCGCGTTCATCCGTTCCACTGCGGCCTGCAATCTCCTGCAAAGCCTCGATTCGAGTGTCAAAGTGGGCGTCATCCGACAAACTATCATCTGACCCCAAACTACTCAGAGTATCCTTAATCGTTTGGGCCATACCCGTTATGTACACCCGCTTACCGGCCTTGTGAGCATCATCGGCAATGGTTTCGACGGCGCGCGCTGCGGAAACGTCCAGGAAAGGCACACGATTGAAATCCAGAATGATGGAGTGCGTAGCTTGCTTGTAGCGTTCTCTCACGTGGTGGCCCACGTCGGCCGCTGCGCCAAAGCTAAGAGGCCCGCCAAATTCAAAGATCGTGACTTGAGTCCCGAGACGATCCAGCAGCACCTGCTCATCGTCAGAGGTTTGTGCATAGGGGCGAGAAGCCAACTCCTCGAGTTGGATTTTTGCGACCTGTTGTACATAAGCCAGCGCCGCCAAAACCACACCAGCGCCTACCGCGGTAATCAGGTCGACAAAGACCGTAAGACCAAGAACCAACGCCATGAGAGCAAGATCCCAACGGGGTCCGCGGTGCGCCCGCTTGAGGTAACTGAAGTCGATGATGTCCATACCTACCTTGACGAGAACCCCCGCAAGGGCCGCATGCGGTATGACTGAGGCAACAGAACCGACACCCAGAACCACCGCCGCAAGTACCACCGAGTGGATCATGCCTGAGAGCCGGGTGACACCGCCGGAGCGAATATTGATAACCGTACGCATGGTCGCACCGGCACCTGCGATGCCGCCGAACAAACCTGCTACTGCATTACCCACGCCCTGCCCGATAAGCTCCTTGTTAGAGTCATGACGGGTACGCGTCATGTTATCGGCAACCAGGGACGTCAACAGACTGTCAATCGAGCCCAACACCGCCAGAATAAACGCAGCCTCAAGTACCAGCATCATGGCTGACTGATCAAACACGGGCATGTGCAGCGAGGGAAGGCCCGAGGGGATATCGCCGAGAATTGGCATCGCAGGCATGAAAAGACTCAGCACGGTGCCGATAGCCAGAGCAGCGAGCGCGCCAGGGACATAAGTGCCCCATTTAGTAGGCCACTTATAAGCAACAACCAGCGTCACCACACCAACCACCAACGCCGAGTAGTTGATATCTGAGAGCACTGTGGGCAAGTGCGCCAGCGCATTCAAAGTGCCGGACGGCGATTCATGACCAAAAAACGCATCTGCCTGAAGGATGATGATAATCACGCCAATACCGCTCATAAAGCCGGAAACGACGGGATAGGGAACCAAACGAATGTAATTTCCCGCGCCGATGGCACCGAAGATGATCTGGAACAGACCTGCAAGCATAACCGCTGTAAAAATAAGGCCCACATCACCCGAGAGGCTGGCAAACAGTCCCGCGAGGACCACCACCATGGGGCCCGTTGGGCCTGACACGTTAGTCGGGGTCCCGCCAAACATTGCGGCAAAGAATCCAACAATGATGGCGCCATACATACCCGCAATGGGTCCCAAACCCGAGGCGACACCAAAGGCCAGCGCCAGAGGAATAGCCACCACACCGGCGGTTAAGCCGCCGTACACATCGCCACGAAGATGGCTCAAATCAAACTTTAACAACGATCTCATAACGGGTTCCTGCCCCAATAACGAGGGGATTTCTTACTAGACCGTCGTACTATGGATCTTGTGGTGCACAAAACAAACACAAGCTTTTCTTTTCTGTTATAGTTTTTACCTATATAGGTAATCGCTATGGTACCCGTTAGTGGCGACAATCAAACAAATCCAATATTTTCAGGCGGTCGCCGAAACTCAGTCCATTCGTAGGGCGGCCGATCGTCTGGACATTGCCCAGCCAACGCTTTCGACACAACTCGGGTCGCTGGAGAAGAGCCTCGGGGTGACGTTGTTTGAGCGCAGCCGCCGGATTACTCAACTCACTCCCGCCGGCCGGCAGCTCCTGCCTGTGACAAAGCAACTCATCGGCCAGTGGCATGAGATGCAAGAACTCGCGCACACCCTTTCGGACACAGCGGCCTCGACGCATCGTATGGGCGTGCCTCCTACTCTAGGGCCCTATCTACTGCCCAACATCGTCCCTGCCATCCATAAGCAGTTCGATCGATTAAAGCTATACGTTCGAGAAGAGCCACCCAGCCAATTAGAAGCAGGGGTCAAAGAGGGCCGCCATGACTTGGCGCTGGTTCCCTTACCACTGCGATCCAGCAGTCTGGCGGTCGACGTGCTGTTTAGGGAGCCTTTGCTCCTCGTAGCATCCAAGGAGGCTGGCTTAGCAGTTGATGGGGTGCTTCAAGAGCAGGAACTCTCCGGAATGAGTATTCTGGGTCTGGATGAACGCCACCAGCTCCATCAGGAGGTGCAGCGGATCTGCGAGCGCACCGGGGCGGTACTTAACAGAGACTATGAGGGCACGAGTCTCGATACGCTCCGTCAGATGGTCGTGATGGGTATGGGAGTGGCTTTTTTACCGGCGCTATATATCCGCTCTGAAATCCATCGCCCCGAAGAACTGGACGTGATTCGTATCGAGGGCTCCAGGCTCTATCGTGAACATGCTTTGGTATATAGAAATGGCAGTCCCGTACGACACCTCTATCAGGCTCTTGCGACACTCATTCGAGAGCGTATGACCGAGTCATTCAATGATGTTGTTACGCCAATCTTTGATCGCTGAGTAAACTGTGCGCTTGGGGCCGCTCCGCTAAGGTCTATCACCCTCTAACGAGCAACTTTTCCCCGAGCTGGATATCGCGTAGCATCCCGCCCCAAATACACAGCAAGTCCCTGTTTTGGAGTCATTTTTCATGAGCCGCAGTCTTTTTATCTCTATCCACCTATATCTCTCGTCGTTCTTCGCGGCAGTTGTTGTACTAGTTGCGTTCTCGGGTGGCATGTATCTGTTGGGCGTAAAAGGTTCGCTGGAAACAACTCCCGTCGGCCAAACCGACGGTGGCGTCGCACTGATGAGCGACCCCAGCAAAGAGGCGGTCCTTACCGCACTTTCAGCGACGGGTATTGAGGACTTCAGCTTCGACTATGTCATCACCCGCGGTGACACTCTTTACACTCGCCCCACATCGCGCACCTACTACGGCCTAACGATTGATGGCGACAGCGTGTCTGTCAGCCGCAACGAGCCCAGCTTCCAGAAGCGTATGCAAGAGCTACACTTTGGTCACGGTCCGTCCATGTACCGGGAGTTTCAGAAAGTGTTCGCTGCCGGCATGCTGTTCATCATCTTGAGCGGCGTTTGGCTTGGACTCTCATCATCTCGTCTTCGCGTAAGAACACTCATCGCGGCGGGCAGTGGTTTGATCGTATTCCTGGGCTTGGTGATGTCCTGATCCACCTACGGACACCACCAATCACCTTCCCTAGAAAAGGAACACGAAAATGTCAGAACTGGTAACAATTGAAGAAAACGAAGCCTATACGATGATCACCATGGATGATGGCAAAGCGAACGCACTGTCGTTTGCGATGTTTGAGGCCGTTAATGCCGCGCTCGATACAGCGGAAGCCGCTGGCAAAGTGACCATCATCGCCGGACGACCCGGTAAGTTTTCCGCAGGGTTTGATCTGTCGGTCATGGGCGCTGGCGGCGACCCCATGGTCAAACTCCTGCGTATGGGCGTAGATCTTTCCGTGCGCTTATTGTCCTTTAGCACCCCCGTCGTGTTGGCCGTCACCGGTCACGCACTGGCCATGGGTGCGCTACTCTGCCTGTCAGCAGACTACCGCGTAGGTATGAAGGGCAACTACAAGCTGGGGCTTAACGAGGTCGCCATAGGTATGACACTACCTTGGTTTGGCATCGAGCTCGCCCGAGCTCGGCTCGCCGAAACTCACATAAACGATGCTGTTGGCCTGGCTCATGTTTATGATCCCGGTTCCGCTGTGACCGTTGGATATATTGACGAGGCGGTTGAAGGGGAGCAGTTGATCAGCCGTGCCGTGGAATTAGCTACAGGCTACAGCGCTCTGAACATGGCAGCCCACAAAGCAACCAAGGCCCGTATTCGCGAGCCATTGATGGCAAGCCTGGAAGAAGCAGTTCGCCGTGATTTTGCAGCGGGCACCTCAGCGATCGCCGCCAGTAACTAATGGGGGCATCGCTCCAACAAGCAGAAGCCTCAGTCACGGAGCCCTCCTCCACTAGCCCACTGTTGTTCGCAACACCGAGCGGCTGGGTAGACGCGGTGCTAGGGGATTTTGATCGCTTCTTGCTGGACCACGCCGCCGCAGAAAAAAAGGCTTCAGGGATGGCGATATCCATGCTCTCCCACTATCCGGACCGCGTGAAGCTAGTTGAAGCTATGGCTGATCTCGCCATCGAAGAGCTATCCCATTACCGCGAAGTAGTGAAATGGATACATCAACGGGGTGGGCGCACCGGTGCTGACGAGAAAGATGCCTACGTCGGTCAGTTTCGTAAGTCGATTCGCGATGGCAAGGAAGACTATCTCCTCGACCGCTTACTCACCGCCGGCATTATTGAGGCCCGGGGAGCCGAACGGTTTGCTCTCATCGCAGATGCCCTGGAGCCCGGTCCGCTACAAAAATTTTACCGAGCGATAGCACGTTCCGAGGAACGCCACTTCGAACTTTTCCTTAAGCTTGCAAAGCTCTACTTTGCCACGGATGTGGTGGCCGAGCGCTGGCAAGAGTTGCTGGAAGATGAAGCCGCGATAGTGCGATCACTCCCCTTGCGCGCCGCCCTGCATTGAAAGGCGTTGCGCAGTATCTTCTGCGCTATGCCGTCCCCGAAGCTCGGGCATTCTCAGATCTTCTCAGCAGTGAGCGAGAGCGCTCCGAGTTTGGCACTTGGAAGAATGTGCTGGTTATCCCTTCCTATAACGAATCCCCTGCATTCCTGAAAAACCTCCGCCAGTATTCGAATGTCTTGCTGATTCTTGTACTCAACCGCCCTGACACTGAACTGAATTTCAGCTGCAATGATGAGCTTCGGGACTCCGTCCACAAGCTCAAGGAACTGTCTTATCATCCAGACATCGGCAGCACTCTGCGGTGTGTCGATGCTAATCGGCGGAATAGCGTACTACTGATCGAGCGCCCAGTACCCTTGCCGCATAAAGAGGGGGTCGGCCTGGCTCGCAAGATCGGCTGTGACGTTGCGCTCGCTCTGGGTAATGCGGGTCTGGTGGCAAGCCCCTGGATCCACTGCAGCGATGCGGATGCAACATTACCTGAGGAGTACTTTTCGGCGGCAGATTCTAGCGATACCGCTGCGGCGGTGACCTACCCGTTTAGACATCTAACACCTGACGACAGCCAGCAGCGACGGGCGATCGAGCTCTACGAAAACTATCTCGACCACTACGTTGAAGGGCTTAGCTGCGCAGGCTCTCCCTATGACTTCCACACGATCGGTAGCTGCATTGCAGTAAAAGCAGATGCTTATGCGGCAGTAAGGGGGTTCCCGCGCCGCGCGGCGGGTGAAGATTTCTATCTGCTCAATAAGGTCGCTAAGCAAGGCGACATTCGCACTCCGGCCATTGCGCCCATTCTATTGTCCGCAAGAGTCTCAAACCGAGCCCCCTTTGGCACGGGTCCAGCTATAAAACAGCTGCTCGACGCACACGCGATAGAGTCCGTTCCGTTTTTTTACGACCCCAGATGCTTCGACGGTCTCGCGGCGCTCCTTAGCTACGTCAAAGAGTACGGCGCGCCAAGAATTAGCATCAGTGAATTTAAGGTGGGCTTACAAGGGCATCCCGAGCTCTTCGTTGCGATCAAAGAACTGGGGCTTGAGAAGTTTCTCGCACACGCAGAAAAACAATGCGCCGATAAAGACGCATTCATTCTTCAGTTTCATCAGTGGCTTGATGGCTTTCGTACGCTCAAGCTGATTCATGCTTTGAGCGATTACTGGCCGAAATTGACCGCGGCGGAGTCCGAACAAATCCGGACCCGCCACTGATCTGTGCCTCAGGATCAGGCGGGAGGATTAGGCGTGGGGTGTAACCAGGTACTTTTCGCCGGTCTTCATGGTGCGGTAATCAGTAGCCGCCTCTTTTGTGAGCATCTCTTCCAAATTCACCCGGCTCTTATAAGAGCTAGCGAAAGTTGATGTCAGGCCCGCTAACACGCGCTGACGCATACGGCCCATAGTCTCAAGACCGGCAGTCGCCAGGAACGGTGTAAGCAGCCAACCAGACAGTGTCCAGCCGAAGCCATAGGCGGGAGTCAGCGTTGTCGGAGTAAAGTCCAAGCGGCCGTAGATGTACATCTTTTTGGCCTGCTCCGAACCGTAGCGCGAAAACTCGGTCATCTTACTGACGGCAACCTGCTCCATAGCCTTAAAGCAGGTATCGACCATGTTGCCGCCGCCGATAGGATCAAAACCGTAGTAAGCGCCCGTGGTTTCGATCGCGCCCTTTAATTGCTTGAAGTAATCGTCATCGGATGAGTTCACAACGTGCGTTGCGCCAAGACCCTTAAGCATTTCCACATGCTCAGCTTTACGAACAATGTTTACCAGTGGGATATCGTCTTCCTGACAGATCTTCACCAACATCTGGCCAAGGTTTGACGCCGCAGCGGTGTGAAGAATAGCGCTCTTACCTTCCATTTTCGCGGTTTCGACAAAACCGAGAGCGGTCATAGGATTCACAAAGGCAGATGCACCTTGCTCTGAAGTGATATCTCCCAGCGGAAGACACATGCCAGCATCGGCATAGCAATACTGTGAGTAAGCGTTACCTGGTACACAGGCAACTCTCTGACCCACGAGCGCCTGAGCGGCTTCGGTATCACCGGCCGCAATAACGGTACCGGCACCTTCATTACCTACCGGCAGTCGCTGTCCGTGGCGTGCTTTTTGAGCGCTGTAAAAGGGCTCAGGCATATCGGCAACGAACTTGCCCGGCGTGTATTCAGCGTTGTCTAGATCAGCAGCGCTGGTGAGAATTGCCAAGTCAGAAGGATTGATAGGCGCCGCTTCCATCTGAACGAGCACGGAGTTGCCCTTAGGAGCGGCGAATTCTTTCTCTACAACCTCAACGGTGAGTTTGCCATCCGCGAGGGTGCTGTATAGCTGCTTTCCTGTAGTCATCGACTGATGTCCTTTTTTGCTACGAAAGATTCGGGGCGGAGAGTATAAACGCCAAACGGCAAAACTGCGCGCTCAGGATGTGTGTAGTAACACTGTGTCTAATCACTTATCGCCAAGGGACACTGCGTTTGTGAACGAAGCCGATTGATCTGCCTGGCCGAGAGCCTATTCCTCGCTAAAGAAAGGGTCATCAAACAAGCCTGGAGTATCTCCAAATTGCGTCCCTTCCAGCGTAAGCAAGCTGAGCTTGGTATCTACGCCACCGTATGCGGAGAATCCAGTTAACTTCCCGTTTGCACCGATAACACGGTGACATGGCACAACGACTGGCCAGGGATTTTTACTCATTACGATCCCCACAGCCCGGGCAGCACCCGGCTGGCCTATCTCCTTAGCAAGATCACCGTAAGAAACGATTTCACCCCGTGGGACTCCTCTCAATGCACGGTAAATCAGTGCGTTAAAAGGAGACACGAGCGAGTAGTCCAACACTAAGTCTTCCATCGCCACCGCCTCGCCGGAGAAATACGCTAACAGTGCGTCGCGAGCCTCTCGGGCAAAGCTTGGCAGTGTTGCCGGAGCAGATGTCATGTTCGCGGCTATCATCCGAGCCTCAGTCTCGGCGGGCGTAGACTCGGGGAGCTGAACACGCGCCAAGCCAATATCATTCCAGCCGATAGCGCAGGTTCCGAAATTTGTTTCAAAGAGATGAAAAAGCATGGCGAAGTAATACTATCGCAAGCACCCACATGATAACGCCAATCATGCCATCCAATACCTGCCAAGCCGCAGGTTTTGCAAAGAGCGGCGCGAGCCAGCGCGCACCGAATCCTAAGGCTGCAAACCAGATAAAGCTCGCCGCACATGCCCCGAAAACAAACCACGGTTGCAGCGCTGCCGGCTGCTGTGCGCCCGCGGTACCAACGAGTAACATGGTGTCGAGGTACACATGGGGGTTCAGTAAAGTGAATGCTGTGGCTTGTAACAGCGCCGCACCCCGACTGAGCGAGTTACCTGTTTGGTCAACATTCAACTCTCCCGGTGTTCTCGCTCGAGAAATAGCACGCCAACCATAGATCGCCAGAAAAATAGCTCCCGCCAGGGCCATGCCTTTAGCAAGCCATACGAGGTCGCCCAGAGCCGCTGCCAAGCCAAAAACACCGGCAGAGATCAATAGCGCATCGGCGATCGCACAGAGTAAAACGACGCTACCCACATACTCTCGTCGCAGCCCCTGGCGCAGCACAAACGCGTTCTGAGCGCCTATGGCAATAATCAGACCAAGGCCCAGAGAGAAGCCTTGAAAGGTAGGGGCAACGAACACTATGAAAGACTCAATAGCGACTATCAATCAGGGAGAGGTTTTCTGGTTGCGCGCAAACTACGCATTCCAGACTGCTATCTTATAGCCAACATCGAGCTTATCTTTGTACATAAGCTGTCCGTACTTTTCTTTCCACAGACCGCAGTCCAAATCAGCACGAAGCCTGTCTAAGCCACTTTCTACTTCTTGAACTTTGGCGAACGTGGACATACATGATCTAACCAGAGGATCCAGGTAAGCGTGAGGCCTAGCCCAATAAGCCGCTGTAAAACCATCCGCACAATCGGCGGGGATTTCTAAAGGGAAGAAAGCGACGCCAGGAAAACTCTCGGCTATCTCATCCAAAGATGGAAAGTTTTCGCTGTCTATAGCGTGTATCTCGGGAAAATAATCCTTTGTGAGCCAATAGCTTGGTGAGCCCGGATCCCAGGTTATGGCAACGAAGCGTGTGTTGGTAACGCGCTTAATCTCAGCAAAGGCTCGCTTACGATCCAACCAATGATGCATAGACAGCACAGTCATCGAGTGAGAAAACCTGCGACTTTCGAAGGGTAGCGACTCCGCGTAGCCCTGCATCACGGGCGCCGCACCCAGTGGTCTCTGCTCGATCATTTGCAGCGACGGCTCCAGCGCAGTGACCTCCAAGTCGTGAATGTGAGGCTCGTAGGATCCTGTCCCTGCTCCGAGATTCAAAAGCGACGTCGCACCCGCAAGATACCCCCAAAGACACGACGCGATTTGGGGATCCTCTTTACGACCTGTGGAGTAACCCTTTCCTATCTTGTCGTAGATAGCTTGCATACTAGATCTACAGCACGCGTCTTAAACGTTCAATGCCCTCGCTGTGTTGGCAGCGGGCGGGCCGGAACGTCTAACCCAAGAAGAATGCGGCCAGCTTGTTACCATCCAAATCGCGGAAGTAACTGGCATAAAAGCCATCTCCTCGCTGACCAGGTTCTCCCTCGTCTTGGCCACCAAGCTCAAGCGCCTTCTTATGCAGGGCCACAACTACGTCTTTAGACTCCGCTTGAATAGCAGCCATAACACCATTGCCAACGGTCGCCGGCTCCTGATTGAAAGGCTTGGTAAGGGCCACCGCCCCCGCCTCCATGGAGGTACCCCAGAGAATGAAGCCGTCCAGCTCCATTAATCGCTGGGCACCGCATTCCGCAAAAACCGCGTCGTAAAACTCTGCCGCTTTTTCAAACTGATTCGTTCCTAAGGTGACGTATCCAAGCATTTGGTAATCCTCTCGTTAATTCAAAAATTTTCCGCGCTGAGTTTCTTTGCACAGTGTAGTTTGAACAGCACTCACGTGCCTTGGGTATTGCTAGCTATTAACTAAAGGCAGCAACTGCCGCATTAAACGTCAAAACAGCCAGAGGAACGTTCGATAGAAAAAAGATGGCGAAGCGAAGCTCAATTTTGTTAACCAGCGCCTGCAAAAGACTGTGTACGACCCGCAAGCCAACATATGTCCAGGCAGCGTAGATACTTAGCTCGGAGTTTGCACCAAGAAAAACCAAGGACAGCACAATTGCATAGAAGACCGTTGGCTGCTCCATCAAGTGGTTGTAGTTATCAGCTTTCCACCGCACTTTGGGAGGTAAAAGCGACATTTGCACGCCAGAGGGTGCATCGGAGTCCATTTCCAGCTTCATAGCGAAAATCGCAGGTATTCGCGTAGCGTACATCCATACCCACATAACGGCAGACCACATCACCAAGGCCACCACAGGCTGAATTAGTTGAGTGCTTGCTTCCATTAGTGCTCCAAAATATCAGGTTAAGGACTCATCGAGTCGTAAATGCTCATTGTTGGTAATCGTCTAAATGTGCTCCAACGATCCCACAGCTTTATCCGCTGCTAGACCCAAACATCATTCTCTGCTGTTAGATCGCCACCGGCTTCACCAGTATTCACCACACCCTTTGGTTCCACCAGCATGATCTTGCACTCTGACAAAGCCCGAGGCTTGTGCTCAACACCTTTAGGAACAACGTACATCTCCCCCGCTTCGAGCGTCACCCCCCCATCTCTAAACTCTATATCCAGCACGCCCTCGATCACTAGGAAAACTTCATCGGTATCAGGATGCGAGTGCCAAACGAAATCATCCTGCACCTTGGCTATCTTGAATTGGTAATCGTTTAGTTCTGCAATGACTCTTGGAGACCAGTGCTCGGAGAACTGGGAGAACTTATCTTTGAGGTTTATGGGAGTGTGAGACATATTTTCTCCAGGCGATTTTTCGTCATTCTCAAGGACACTTGGTAGGCAAAGGCCGCGAGAGCATAGACAAACCGACGCGCCTCTTAGTCTTTGACCCCATGTAAAACACCCCAAAGTGTCGCCCAGCGCTGCTGTTTTTCGTCGCTAGTAAGCAGCCGTGGCTGTACTTGTGTTGCTTCGCCAAACTGGCTCATAGACCCTAACAATCTAGCATTAACAGCGCCTCTCAGAACGCCGTCTATCCGACGGCCCACCGCCAGTAAATCATTGCAGTGATGGCAGCGATAAAACTGAGCCAACCGATCGCCGTTTTGATCGATGGTGAGCGCCTCGCCCGCTAACGCGATCTTCATACCTGGGTCGCTCACCAATGCATCACTGTCACTCTCGTGGCCTACCGCATGACTCCTGCAATACTCGCAGTCGCATCGACGGGGCGTAAGATCGCAAAGAGGTTTCTCCAACATGATACGCAGTTGCCAGCGACCACAGCTGCAAAAACCCTCAGCGATGTTTTGGCTAGTCATCGCGGGACAGTCTGCTTTTAAAGCGAGGAAGCACTAGCGGCGAGAGTTGGTGCCCATGGCTTAAGCTGATAATGAAACTGCAGCAAAACACCGAGGCCAATCAACAACCCCCACCAAATTCTCCTTTCGATCGCGTCAAAGGTATCTTCAGGTATCGGCTTATCACTAACGAGCTCAGGGTTGGACACGAGAGCCACGCCACCCGCGATCAATATCCCACCAATAATTTTCAGTAGTAAGCTGCCGTCCATGGTGATGAGTATCTAAGCTCGGGGAGAGCAGCGCAACGGATGCGCATTTGAAGTGACGTTGCGAGCAGCACGAAAGTATCTTCCAAAGATGGTCGGTGTGAGAGGATTCGAACCTCCGACCCCTTCCTCCCGAAGGAAGTGCGCTACCAGGCTGCGCCACACACCGACAGTGCTCTTGCAGGCAACAAAATCATAGCAAACTCAAAGACTCAGTAAACGCCAGCCTGATGCGCCAACCACTGGCTAAAAAGACTCAAACCACCCACCACCACGATGAGCATCACGAGCAGGTACAGAGGCTTGAAGGGTTTTCTATCAACCGAGTTCACACCGCGCTTGAGAAACGCGTCGACCTTGGCCTGATCTTCTGGGTATAACTGCCGCTCGGGTCCCTCGGTTACTGCCGACGCCGGGCCCTCCTGCTGCTCTTGATCTTGATCTTGATCTTGAGACATTGTTTCGCCTCCTGGAAACGAAAACGGGCGCGAATTATCGCGCCCGTAAAGAGATATTGCACCCCCTAGAAGCTCAAGCGAGCAATCGGGGGCTCATCAAGTTGATCAGAATGCGAACATAGCCTCTGGCATTTCCATAAGATTGTCAGCACCGGAGAGCAACGCCAGCTTATGTGATGCGGTGCGCGGAAGGATTCGCTCAAAGTAAAAACGCGCAGTCATGAGCTTCGCTTCGTAAAACGCGGTGTCACCCTCGCCCTCGGCGATTTTCTTTTGCGCCGCTACGGCCATCTGGGCCCAAAAATATCCGAGCACGACGTAACCGGAGTACATCAGGTAATCCACGGACGCTGCACCCGCCTCATCAGGGTTCTCCATCGCCTTACCACCAACTTCGAGAGACATGGTTAGCCACTCATCTTTGTAAGTCGAAAGAGCACCGGTAAATTCAGCGTAGCTTTCATCTGAATTCGCTTCCACGAATTCGCCCATCATTTCAGTGAAGCCCATCAGCAGCTTTCCGCCAGATCCCAGTATCTTCCGACCGATAAGGTCCAAAGCCTGAATACCGGTAGTGCCTTCGTATAAAGTCGCAATGCGGGCATCGCGAGCAATCTGCTCCATTCCCCACTCGCGAATAAATCCGTGACCACCGTAGATTTGAATACCGTGATTAGCCGCCTCAAGACCCGCTTCCGTGACAAACGCCTTAGCGATAGGAGTAAGCACTGCCATAAGGTCATCGGCTTTCTTTGCTGCTTCCTCGTCACCGCGATCAACGATGTCGCCCAGCTGCGCAAGGTAATACAGCATAGCGCGGCTGCCCTCGGCAATAGACTTCTGGGTTAGCAACATGCGGCGTACATCCGGATGCACGATAATCGGGTCCGCAGGGCCATCAGGATTTTTAGGGCCCGTAAGACTGCGCATAGCCAGACGCTCGCGAGCGTATTCGAGAGAACCCTGATAAGCGAGCTCGGCGTGAGCGAGGCCCTGAATCGCAGTACCGATGCGCGCAGTGTTCATGAACGTGAACATCATGTTCAGGCCACGATTTGGCTCGCCAATCAGATATCCCTTGGCACCGTCAAAGTTCATCACGCAGGTAGCTGAAGCTTTAATGCCCATCTTCTTTTCGATAGATGCGCAATGCACGCCGTTGCGATCGCCAAGGCTGCCATCTTCGTTAACGTTGAACTTGGGTACTACGAACAGCGAAATGCCCTTGGTACCTTCGGGCGCATCTGGCATACGAGCAATCACGATGTGCACGATGTTGTCCGACATATCGTGCTCACCCGCCGAGATAAAGATCTTGGTGCCGGTAATCGCATAGCTTCCGTCGGCCTGCGGCTCGGCCTTGGTGCGAAGAAGACCCAGGTCCGATCCACAATGGGATTCAGTGAGACACATCGTGCCTGTCCAGTTACCTGCTACCAGCTTAGGCAGGTACTGTTCTTTCTGCTCGGGCGAGCCGTGTGCTTCAAGGGTCTTGATGCAGCCATGAGACAGGCCGGGGTACATCAACCAAGACCAGTTGGCGGTTCCCGCCAGCTCATTAATGACAATACCCAGCATGTTCGGCATGTCTTGGCCACCGAACTCAGGCTCCGCAGACAGTGACGGCCAGCCGTTGTCGACGTACTGCTTATACGCGTCGGCAAAACCTTCTGGAGTCTTCACGCCTTCTTCGGACCAAACGCAACCCTCTTCATCACCACTTTGATTCAGTGGCGAGAGCACGTTCTCGGCAAACTTGGCACCTTCTTCGATGATAGCGTTCATGAGATCAGGCGTTGCTTCTTCGTAACCTTTCAGACCTGCATAAAGGTTCTCAGTGTCGAGCACTTCATTAATAACAAACTGGATATCGCGCAGCGGCGCTTTATAACTCGGCATGACTCTCTCCCCATAACGTCGGTGTTGGCGCTCGTCGTTTGCGAGGCCTCCTACCTATGTGTTCAGTGTTAACTTCTGATCGCATTATAGTCAAAATGGGATGTTTTGCATGGATAAATTTGTGACCTGACCGACAAGAAGCTGGGCAAAGATTCTGTCAATTGTGGGTAGAAATATGACCTACGCTTGAGTCCAGCTATGTTAGCGAGTGCTCACTTTCTGCGTATCTGAATAAATATAAGATGCTGAACGATCACGACTGCAGGGCACCTACATCGCATTGTAAAAACGTGGATCGGGTGCAGGCTCAGCTGACACCTCTCGCTCTTCAGGATTTATACCCAATCGGGCGAACAGGGCTAGGTCTGTATTGGCTTCGGGGTTGGCGGTGGTGAGCAGCTTCTCGCCGTAGAAGATCGAGTTGGCGCCAGCCAAAAAAGCCAAGGCCTGGGTCTGATCATTCATATCTTCACGCCCCGCAGACAAGCGCACGTGAGACGCTGGCATCATGATTCTGGCGACTGCAACTGTGCGAACAAACTCGAAGGGATCCAGATCGCCCTCTCCTGCCAATGGTGTACCTGGCACCCGAACCAGCATATTGATGGGGACACTCTCCGGGTGCTCCGGCAGGTTTGCAAGCTGCTGCAACAAGCCCACGCGATCACCCTGATCTTCTCCCATGCCCACAATTCCCCCACTACAGACTTTCATACCGGCATCGCGAACATGGCCCAGGGTTTCCAGGCGATCTGCATACGTACGAGTGGTGATGATGTCGCCGTAATACTCGGGCGACGTATCTAGGTTGTGGTTGTAATAATCCAATCCGGCGTCGGCCAAGGTTTTAGCCTGCGAGTCAGTCAGCATTCCCAGGGTCATGCAGGTTTCCAAGCCGAGGTCTTTGACACCTTCAATCATGGCAGTGAGCGCGGGCAAGTCGCGATCCTTGGGAGACCTCCACGCAGCCCCCATACAAAAGCGAGTCGCCCCAGATCGACGAGCCGCCTCCGCCTGTTCGAGTACCTGATTTACTTCCATCAGGGCCTCCACAGATAAACCCGTATCAAACCGCGTGCTTTGAGGGCAGTAGGCACAATCTTCGGGACAGGCGCCGGTTTTGATCGAAAGCAAAGTGCTCACCTGCACCGCATTCGGGTCAAAATACTCACGATGTACGGACTGCGCGCGAAACAGCAAGTCACTGAAAGGCAGAGCAAACAGTGCGGCTATCTCTTCTCGCTCCCAGTCGTGGCGATGTGAACTCAAGACCCGCACATCAACAGGCCCGGGATTCGAATCGCCGTTCTGCTTGGGGTTCTCATTGATCGGCGAACGGGGGACGACGGATGACAGTGGCTGGTTCATGGACAGGTTCTCGGTTAAGGGATGACATAGTAAATCGCCGACCAACGCTGTCAACCTATAGAATACTTATTGGTTAACAGCGGCATGAAGAGCATAGCGTGCCGAGTGATCGATTATCTCGCGCCACAGTTCTGCATCTATTGTGATCAAGAGAGCTATCGACCTGAGGCGGTCTGCGAGGTGTGTCGGGATGCTCTGCTGGTAAACGATCAAGCCTGCCCAAAGTGCGCATTACCCGGCACGGATGGTCGTATTTGCCCGAACTGCCTAAAGGCAGAACCCGCGTTAAAAACTGTCACCGCTGCCTACGAGTATGATCCTGCCATCGCCTACTTGATGCACCGCTGGAAGTACCTAAAAGACCGCAACCTATCGCTAACAGCAGCGAAAATGATGCTAAATACGGAAATTCGCATCAAAAGTGCTGACATCGTGCTAGCAACACCACTTCATTGGCGGCGGAGGCTTCGCCGCGGTTTTAACCAGAGCGAAGATTTGCTTTTGAGCCTGTCTCGCTTACAGCCATCACTGCAGCCTACGCCGACGAAAGTTGCTCAACTAAAACGTCGTTTCGCCACCAAAACTCAGGCGCATGCTTCACGACGCGAACGCCTAAATAATCTCCAAGGAGCCTTCACGGTAGTCGGCGATGTCCGCGGCTGCTCGATCGTACTCATTGACGATGTGTGCACGACAGGCGCCACGGGTAATGCCATGGGGAGAGCGCTTCAGGACGCTGGAGCTAGCGAGGTTCATCTCTATTGTCTTGCCCGAACGCCGTCGCCTTGACCTACAATGCACGGATGCAACTCACGCGACTCAGCAGCAGTATTTTTACCCGAGCGATCAACGCTTTTTTAGCACTACAGAACCTCGCTCTGACCACCCAAAAAACCACTTTATCGGTCCTGCTAATAGCAATGCTCGTGGCATCTAAGGCTCTGACAGCTGACACAGGATTTCTAAACATCGCGGTAGCATCCAATTTTCGGGCGACAGCGGAAGAAATTAG
This sequence comes from Congregibacter brevis, assembly GCF_045689245.1. Classification (GTDB taxonomy): domain Bacteria; phylum Pseudomonadota; class Gammaproteobacteria; order Pseudomonadales; family Halieaceae; genus Congregibacter; species Congregibacter brevis. The sequence goes on from NZ_CP136865.1 coordinate 316,791, forward strand.
CAAGGACTTCAGCGCCAAAACGGGGGTTAAGGTACGCGTCAGCAGTGCGTCCACGGGGGTTTTAGCAGCGCAGATACGTCGTGGGGCGCCTTATGATGTGCTACTAGCCGCCGATCACGCCCGACCACAGGCGCTCGTCGATGACGGCACAAGTTCGGGGCCCGCGTCCTGCTATGCCCAGGGCTCGCTTGTGCTCTTAGGTGCGGATTCGATCGAAGATTCACTTTCGGATGCGGCCCAGAGCATCGCCATAGCCAACCCTCGGTCCGCACCCTATGGTGCCGCCGCGCTGACAGTTCTAGCCCGGGACGGTTTTACGAGTGCTGAAGATCGCCGTACTGTTCGTGGCAGTAACGTACTGCAAGCCCTGCAGTTTTATGCCAGCGGTGGCGCAGACTTAGCCCTCGTAGCCCGATCGCTCAGCCCCATGGAAGGCCTGCCGATACCAATTTCATGGCACGCACCCATCGAGCAATACGCCGTGATCAATGCCCGCTCCCAAAACCTGCGTGCCGCGCAAGAATTCCTTGAATATCTTTCTGAACCGGCCGTGGAATCAGTGCTGACGAGCTTTGGATACAGCTCGTGCTCATGAGTAGTCTCGAGTGGCAAGCTGTGACCTTGACTCTGCGTTTAGCGACGGTGAGCACTCTGGTTCTTATTTTGCTGGGCACACCGCTCGCGTACTGGCTGTCACGCCAGAGAGGCTCCTTCGCCGCATTCGTTGAAGCACTGGTTGCTCTACCGCTGGTACTCCCGCCAACAGTCCTTGGTTTTTATCTACTGCTGATGCTGGCCCCCGACGCTCTCCCCGGACAGCTATGGCAGACCGTTACGGGAACGCAGCTGGCCTTTAGTTTTTCCGCGCTGGTCGTGGGTTCCGTAATTTACTCCCTACCTTTTGTCGTGCAGCCGCTGCAGCAAGCGTTCACTCGCGTTCCGGATAAACTCCTTAACGCTGCCGCGACTCTCGGGGCAACACCTCTTGAGCAGTTCCGCGCAATTACACTGCCCCTTTGCAAACGCAGTTTCATCATTGCAGGGGCCCTAGGCTTTGCGCACACCGTCGGTGAGTTTGGCGTCGTGCTAATGATTGGCGGCAATATTCCGGGCGAGACTCAAGTACTCTCTATTGCGCTCTATGATCACGTCGAGGCTATGGACTACAGCAGCGCGCATCAAATTGCCATTGGCCTGGTCACCTTCTCATTTCTGCTGTTGTTTTTACTCTACCGTGATCGCGGTTGGCGGATCGGCCGATGAATCAACTGTTACTCACTATCGAGCATCGAGATCCATCGGGGTTTTATCTCAGTGTTAACACCCAAATTCCTCAAAGTGGCGTGACCGCGCTCTTTGGCCCCAGCGGGAGCGGTAAAACCACCATCCTCGATTGTATTGCGGGACTGCGCCCCGATATCACGGATGCCACCATCGTCTTCGACAATGAGACTTGGCAAGAAGGAACGCAACACACGGCCCCTTGGCAGAGGTCCCTAGGGTATGTTTTTCAGGATGCGCGATTGTTCCCACATATGACCGTCGCTCAAAACCTGGCATTCGCAGCGAAGCATGCTCCGGCTCCTATCGACGGTGATGAGATTGCGGGCTGGATGAACATACAGACAATACTTGATCGCTTGCCCGAGACTCTGTCTGCTGGGCAGCAAGCCCGTGTTGCCATCGCACGCGCCCTCATGCGTAACCCACAGCTGCTCCTCCTTGATGAGCCTTTGGCAAATCTTGATAAAAGAGCAGCTGCGCAATGCCTTGCCTGCCTTGCGCGCATTCATCAGGAAAGGGATCTGCCCATCATTTACGTTAGTCATCAAATTGAAGAGGTCAGCACTATCGCTGATCAAATCCTCCTTATTGATAATGGAAAGGTAGTGGAGCAAGGACCGCTGCTGGAGCTGGCAAGCGAACTGGATACACAGCTTGCCGAAGATGAATCTGCTGCCAGCCTCTTATCGGTGGAAGTGTTTGGTATCGACTCGGATTTTGGACTCACCGAACTGCGAGTCGACGGTCAGTCCCTCTGGGTTGCGGGGGATGAGCATCACGGCAGCACTCGTCGCTTGCGCGTGCCTGCGCGGGATGTGAGTGTCTGCCGGGAGCGACCAACGGATACAAGCATTCAAAACATCTTGCCCGTAACGCTTGTGGAAATCAGGCGGTTATCAAAGGCTCATTGCCTGCTGCGACTGCAGTTATCAGAACAGTGTCTATTGGCGCGAATTACCCGCAGATCTGAGGAAGACCTCAAGCTTCGGACAGGCGATCAATTGTTCGCGCAAATAAAAAGTACAGCCTTACTCGGCGACGCGGGATGAGTAGCCACCCTTTTGATGTCCTTACTCCCGACGCAATCATTGATGCCGTGGAAGCCGCTGGCTTTGTCAGCGATGCGCGACTCCTTGCCCTAAACAGCTACGAGAATCGCGTTTACCAAGTCGGTATAGAAGACGAAACGCCGGTGATCGTGAAGTTTTATCGCCCTGGACGTTGGAGTGAGGATCAACTGCGAGAAGAACACAGCTTTAGTGAAGAACTCGTTGAAGCAGAGATACCGGTAGTCGCACCGCTGAGGTCAGAAACCGGAGAGACGGTCCATCGCTGGGGAGAACTGCTTTACACATTGTTCCCCCGTCGCGGAGGTCATGCGCCGGAGTTCGACAATCTCGACAATTTGCTTGTCTTAGGTAGGACGCTTGGCCGCATTCATGCTATTGGCGCGACCAAAACATTTGCACATCGTCCCAAGCTTGAGGGCCAGGCAATCATCGAAGAAAGCCGAGCTCTACTGCCGGACAAGTTCATTCCCGGTGACCTCAAGCCCGCCTACGTCTCATTACTGAATGATCTGGAAAAAGAGTTATCGCCGAAGATCGCGGAGCTCGAATCTGCTGGCGGCATTCGCATTCATGGCGACTGCCACGGCGGCAACATTCTCTGGCGCGACGACACCGCAAACTTTGTGGATCTGGACGACTGTATGACCGCGCCGGCCATTCAGGACCTGTGGATGTTTTTATCCGGTGAACCTCATGAACAAGAAATACAATTGGGCGAAGTCATAGCCGGCTACGAGGAATTTTTTGAGTTCGACCCCACGGAATTACATTGGATAGAAACACTGCGAACCCTGCGTATTATTCGCTACGCGGCATGGCTCGCACGGCGCTGGGATGACCCGGCTTTTCCTAAAGCCTTCCCTTGGTTTAACTCCGAGCGCTATTGGTCAGATCATATTCTGGAGCTACGGGAGCAATTCTCGCGGCTGCAGGAACCGGTGTTGCGTTTACTATGAAGGAATCTACGCCATAGCCAAACGATGCGGCGGTCAGTCTTCGCGCAGTGCCCGGTTCATACTCTCGCGGATAGGCTGTACCAGGTAATCTAGCGGTGAGCGCGCTCCTACCTGAATCATGACTTCCGCCTGCATACCCGGATACAACTCTCCATCGGCATAGTCCGTATCGGCAAAATCCGGCAAATAAACGCGCGCTAAATAGTACGGCGCACCAGTCACCTCGTCAGTGAGGCTGTCGGCCGAGACTGAAGCAACCCTCCCCTCCAGTGGCTGGCGATTTCGCTGACTAAAGGCGGTAAGGCGCACCATCGCCGTTTGCCCAGCGCGCACAACATCAATGTCTTGAGGATTCAGCCGCGCTTTGACTAATAGCTCCTCGTCCGAAGGCACGATATCCATCAGGGGTTGTCGCGAAGCAATCACGCCACCAATAGTCGTTACGCTTAGATCTACAATAGTGCCTTGAATGGGCGCGAAAATTTCGGTGCGCTTGAGTACATCCTGCGCCGCAGACAGGCGTTCGTTAACCTCCAGAGCCTCGGCCTGAATTTCTCGCAGCTCCGCGAGAATCTCGCCATCACGCTCGGTCTCAAGATCGATAATGCGCAGCTCTTCTTCGCTGATGCTTTGCTGGGCGCGAGCGATGGCGGCTTTGCTGCGACTGCGCTCACCTTCGAGTTCTGCCGTTTGCCGCTGCAGTGCGAGCATTTGCTGTTTGCCAACCAGTTTGCGCTCGAACAAGGATTCCATACTGACGCTTTCGTCACTGAGCAGCGCAATCTGGCGATCCTGACTGGTGATCTCTTCGCGAAGACCGAGAATCTCCTCCTCCAGCTGACGTATACGCTGGCCGATGATCTGCTTTTGCTGTGCAAGATTTTGCCGGCGCGTCACAAACAGACGCTCTTCGCTATGACGTATGTTGGCGGCGCTAAGCGCAAAATCAGGATCATCAAGTGCCGCGGGGAAGCTGATGGTTTCGGCTTTATCACGCTCGGCAATCATCCGGGCCTCGCTCGCGAGCAATGTGTAATAGCGCGCCTTAACCTGTTCGAACACCGCCAAAGGCTGCGTACGATCCAAACGTAAGAGCACGTCGCCCGGGGCAACCACATCGCCATCGGAAACTAAAATCTCGGCGACAATGCCGCCCTCCAAATGCTGTACGCTCTGGCGGTCGGTATCAAAGTCGATCTCTCCAGGGGCTATGGCTGCGCTGGCTAGGCGACTAAAGACCGCCCAGCCACCGAAGACGCCAAAGAACAATACGAACACCAACAGTCCCAACGCTATATAGCGGCCTAGTTTTACATCGTTGTTCATGCCAGGCGCTCCGTTGGAGCGGCGGCAGACTTAGCCATGTCAGCCAGCACCTGATCCCTGGGTCCGTAGGCCGTAACCTTTCCGTCACGCAGGACCATGATTTTGTCCACGTACTGAATAATCGCAGGGCGGTGCGCAATGATCACGCTGGTAACACCGTGTTCCTTTAGTCGCCGCAGAGCGCTGAGCAATGCTTCTTCGCCCACACGATCCTGATTGGCATTGGGCTCATCTAATACAACTAGACGAACATCGCCGAACATGGCTCGGGCAAGGGCGATGCGCTGACGCTGACCGCCCGAGAGCGTTACACCTCGTGGCCCTACCGGTGTTTCATAGGCCATGGGCAGCTGCAAAATCATCTCGTGCGCGCCGGCCAGCTGTGCCGCTTTTACTACGGCCGCATCGCTGCCCTCTCCTGCAAAGCGTGCGATGTTTTCTGCAACGGTGCCCGGGAACAATTCCAAATCTTGTGGCAGGTAACCAATGTACTGACCGCGGTCATCCGCGGCCCAATCAGCAAGGCTGATACCGTCCAGTCGAACCGAGCCAAGGCGCGGCGGAATGACACCCAAAAGGCACCGCGCCAAAGTAGTCTTACCCGACCCGGTGGGTCCGATAAGACCCAGACTCTCACCGGGCTGCAGCTCCAGATTCACACCTTGCAGCACAGGTTGGTCCTGTTTGGGATGTACGTAGGTCAGCCCTTCCGCGCGCAGTAAGCCGGTGGGTGCGGGCATTTTTGTCGAGGCGGGCTTTTCTTCGTCATCAAGATTTTCTTCTAGTCGGCGCCAGGCATCGCGCGCCGCAACGGTTTGCCCCC